>NZ_JASBAN010000001.1:600000-957500 GCF_029953305.1 Commensalibacter nepenthis
CCTTTAAATGCGTCGTGTCACCCACGTGAATATCAACACCACCATCCCCTCCGTAAATGCCAGAAAGATCCTTGCCAGTGCTTTGATAATGATCCTTGATATTCTGATTGCCATAGCTGCCACCAGCACTCCAGTTGCTCCCCGCTTTGACACTCAACCCCGCTTGACTGCTGCTGTCATAATGTGAGGTGTCTTGGGGGCTGGTAATATCCAAATTCCCCGTATCAACCGTCACTTGATTTCCAGAAACAATTCCACCATTAATCGTCGTCTTACCAGGGGCGGTAATCGTCACTTTGTCCGTCGCAGATACATTCGTATTTACCCCAGTCGAACTGTCACCATTCGCATGTTGTTTCGACCCATTGGCATTCGCAGCAACCCCAATATCCCCTTTGGTATTGACCTCAATCCCAATCGCTCCACCAAAGCTGCTGCCTTTGCTAGAGGAATGCGTCGTATCAAAATCTGATTGCAACGTCACATTCTTCCCAAATAAGGTCACATCCTTACCCGATAAATTCGCAGCAGTCGCCGTTAAGTCACCATTATGCACATCATTAACATTATCCCCGCGCGCAACAATGCTCAGACTATTCCCAGCCGTGGCAGAAGAACCAACAACACTGCTTTGGGAATATTCACTCTTGGATTTGCTTGAACTAAATCCAGCCTGAACCGTACCAGAAAGAAGCCCACCCCCATATTTGTCAGCATTCGCAATCCCATTGCCAATCGCATATCCCCCTTGCATCGCATTCAACGTCTTGCCCGCAGCACTGCCCGAACCATTCACATTCGACGCCGCCTGACCATATTGCGCCGCTTGACCCACAGCAGAGTCAGAAGATACCCCAACTTTTAAGCCGCCAAATACAGAGGATTGTTTGTGCGTCTGGTCTATTGTGTTATGAACCGTATCAAAGGTTACAGACGATCCACTGATACTTAAATCATTCCCCGCACTAAGGTTTGTCCCCGTAAATATCGATGCTCCCCCAGAAATAATAGTTAAATTATTCCCAGCACTGACCTCACTGGGGGTCCATGTCGTCGTCTTGCTCGTATCCGTTTGTTTATCAGAATGATACCCAACAGACGCCATCCCCCCACTAAAGCTGGCACCCAGTCCAGAACTGCTCTTATGAGAGTAATCCTCGGTCGTATCTTTCGTCGCCATCGTCGAAAGATTATTGCCAGCAATTAAATTAACATCATGTTGACCTGTAACGGTTCCTTTGATCGTTAAATCATGACCCGCACCAATGGTGATATCTTTGCCCGCACCAACAAGCGACCCAATCTCTTCTGTTCGGGTTGAATTTCCTACCTCTTTTTCTTTTTGTAAAATACTAGAGCTTTTATGCGAGGAAGAGGACGAAGAGCTATTCGTAACAGAACCCAGAGTAATATCATGACCCGCCAGTAAAGTCGTATTCCCATCCCCAAGAACAACAGACCCCGCCAAATGAATATCATTCTTTGCACCCAGCGTAATATTGCCATTCGAAATAATATTACTACTGAGTGCTGTATTATAAGAATTCTGCTCACTAAAAGAACTGTGATTAAACGCCCCAGATTTATTGCCTTTGATGTCAGAGAAGCCACTGTCGATCACGGCGTTTAGACCGATATTGCCAGCGGAGGCTAAAGAGACATTCCCCCCCGCATTTAACGTGCTGCCAGAGAAATTTAAATCCCCAACAGTCGATTGCAAAGAGATTCTTCTCGTTTAGGGTGGTGTTAGGAGCCTTTTTTTGGGTTGTTGGTTTCTACACGGACAACTTGAGGTTGTTCTTGGCTGTAGAGGAAGACTTTGTGTTGTCCCATCATATTGGGGTAGTCATGCCAAACCGCCGTCGTAATGTGATTTAAGATATAAGGTTGAGAATTTGCATCAGTACTCATTGATCCTGTTCCTGTAAAAATTACTTCATAATTATCAGGATGTTCAGGGGCTACACATAAATTAGTACTCAGATCGGTATTATTACAAACAAATAGTGAATTATTCTTTCCCTTTGGTCTGACCAAGGTGACTTTATAATCAATATGTTTCATGGTATAGGCTTCGGCTTTGGTATCCCATGCCGTTGGGGTTCCCATACTGTCCGTATAGCTGGGTTCCGTCCATGTCCGTATTACATTATGCGCTTTGCTGGGGTCTTCCGCTGATTCAACCAATGCAATTACATTTGGATGACCCGCACCACCTGCTTTAGAACCCGTATCAACTACATGATATCCCAATGCCTGTAAACGATCCTCCGTATATTCTCTCGCTGATAAAATATACATAGCTGATTTATAAGATAATAACCAATCTTTCCCTTGCTCTCGTGCTTTTTTAACTAATTCAGGAAGATTATTAGATACAACCACTCTAACCGTATCAGATGTTTTAGAAAGGGGCTGTACATTCCCTGCCTGATTATTTACAGGCACATAATACTCATTTGGCCCACAGGCTGTTAATACTGAACATAACCCAAGTAGAATAAGCAGCTTATTTTGTAGGCGCATTTGGTTCTCCTGTTGTTGTTTTCTTTGTATCAGTTGATTTGGTATCTTTCTTTTGACTTTTGGGTTTTTCTATTTTAGGTGCTACTTTTAAAGACGTTATGCCTCCAGCAGTCGCATCTAAACCAACATTGCCACCACCAAAAACAATACCAGCCAAGGCACCTACACTACCAACAATCACATCATGAGCAATACCACTAACAACTTTGTTTATATCTGTTGTCGTATCATAAGTTTGATTTTTTTGTGTATTAGCTCCCTCTTGTTGTGTTTGTTGGTTATTAGGCAATATATTCGAAGTATCTGTCGAAGTTTTTCCTTCATGATTATCAGCAGCTCCGCCATTCTTTCGATCTTGTGGATTTTTTTGGTTTGGGGAGATTTTATGGTCTTGTTGCAAATTTAATTATGTATTTTAGTATGATATAAAAATGGAGTGAGTATTTTATTTAGGATTGATTTATGTCTATTGGTATCTATAGCAAGCTTATATTAAGGTCTAAGGATGATTTTAAAGGTCGTCATTTTAATGGATTGATGATTATCCAAGCGGTAAACTGGTATTTACGCTATTATCTTAGCTATCGAGACATTGAGGAATTGTTTTTAGAGCGTGGAGTAAGCGTTGATCATAGCACGTTAAACCGTTGGGTATTACGCTATCTCCTCTATTAGAAAAACGTTTGAGAAGCTATAGAAAACCTCATTGTGGTGAGGTTAGAATTGATGAAACCTATATCAAGGTAAAAGGTCAGTGGAAGTATCTATATAGAGCCATTGATAAAGAAGGCACAGCGATTGATTTCTTGTTAACAGCTAAAAGAAATATAAAAGCAGCACAACGCTTTTTTAGAAAGGCGTTTAAAAAAGATGGTCTATTCGCTCCAACCCATATTGGAACAGATAAAGCATCTCCTTTTCCAAAGACCATACAAACCATGAAGAATGAGCATATCCTTCCCAATCACTGCGTTCATGAAACAAAAAAATCCTTACAACAGGGAATAGAAAATGATCATTTCAGGTTAAAGAGGGGTATACCAAGAAATGGCTGTTTTCAATCTTTTCATACCGCAAGAAAAACACTCAACGGATATGAGGCCATTCTCTGGATTAAAAAAGGACTGGGCTTTAAAGGAAAATGGACAATCAACGAACAAATAAAGCTCATTCAAAGCATATTCGGTTTAAATAATAATATACCCGTCTAAATTAGCTAGCTTTATGGCTAATTACAGCCCCATTCAATATTTGCGACAAGACCCAAAAGTATTATACTTTCGAGGGGCTACGTAAGAGATTCAATTTTGAATATGTGGATGTTAGAACTGCCAAAAAGATTTTTGAAAGTGAAAATTTTCCTAAACCTTTAATCTTTAATCTTTAATCTTTAACACGAATAAAAAATTATGGGTAAAAGAAGAAGTTCATGATTGGGAAGATAAGAAAAAGACAGAACGACTTAATCAAGGTTTCCTTGCAACAGAAAGTAAATCTATAACGGGAACAATATCTTCAAAAAGCATATCTGCATAAATCTGATACAGCTCTTTTCTTCTCTCACTATGCTCTGCCCGATTATATGCAGCCACCACTTTATTCTTTTCTTCATGAGCTAACATTAAATCAATAATCTTTTCATCTTGAGGATATTTCTCAACCATAATACTAAAAAAAGAAGCTCGGAAACCATGAGGGCAGTGAATATTTTGATACCCTGCCCTATTTATCAAATAGCCCATTGCATTCTCACTCATTGGTTTGAAATGTGAATTATGGCTTGGAAAGACAAAAGGGCTATTCCCACTAAAACGCTTTACGACTTCAAGTATTTCTAATGCTTGACGAGATAAATACACTTTGTGAAGTCGTTTCATTTTCATCCGCGCCGCAGGAATAGTCCAAACATCCCCATCTATTTCTGACCACCGCATCCCACGAACTTCACCAGGGCGTGTAAACACAATAGATAAAAACCGATAAGCAAGTTTTGTCACTGGTTGAGATTCTTGTTGATCTATAACCTTCATCATTTCTTGAAGCTCTGGCAATGTAGAAATGGAAAGCTGCTTTTTTTTATAAATAACCTTTTTCAATGCATTCTTTAAGCTAGCAGCAGGGTTTGCCTCTGTATATACTCCCCTTGCAATGGCATAATTAAAAACCGCCTCCACTCTTTGTCGAATACGTTGAGCCGTTTCAATCGTTCCCTTTTCCTCCATCTTTTCCAAGACTTCATATATAAGAGGCGTTGTAATATTATGAATAACCACATTACCAAAATAGGGAAAAATCTTTTTCTCTAAACTGTTTATGACATCATGAGCATGTTTTGTGGTCCAAGTATCTTTGTATGTGTCCCACCAAAGTCGTGCGACATTCTTAAATGTGTTTTGCTGTTGCGTTGATTCTATTGCTTTTCTTTGTTTCTTTGTAATACTTGGATCGATACCATCTGCAATCTCACGTTTTGCATCATCCCTTGCTTGCCTTGCTTGGGCTAATGTTACAAGAGGATAAGCACCTAAAGATAACTCTTTTTGTTTTTTATTAAATCTGTACCTAAAGCTCCATAATTTAGAACCATTAGGCTTAACAATAAGGTATAATGATTGCGTGTCACCTTCCAGATATTCCTTATCTCTAGGTTTGAAAGACTTAATATCTTTATCAGTTAAAGGTCTATTTCTTTTTTCACGTGACATGGCAATACCAACAAAATTCATGCTTTGAAATGATATAAAATGCTGCAAAATGCAGAGCAAAAACGTAAAAAATGGCTGTTTCTGTAGGTTTTATGCTATATTATGTTGGGAAATGTATGGATATATGGCGGAGGGGGTGGGATTCGAACCCACGGTACGCTATTAACGCACGGCGGTTTTCAAGACCGCTGCCTTCAACCACTCGGCCACCCCTCCTGATTTGTAAAAACATTCATATACGATTTTATATCAGCTTGGCAAGCGGTTTTTTATAAAATTAATCTTCTTTTTTCTCTGCCAACCGCTTATCTATTAATTTTGCATAATATTTTGCTAAAATAGCAATAATAAAAAGTTGAATTTGATGAAAAATCATCAATGGCAAAACAATAATCCCTACCATACTGGATGGAAACAACACATTTGCAATCGGAACGCCAGACGCCAACGTCTTTTTAGAGCCACAAAAGACAATACTAATACGATCAGCCATCGGAAACTTTAAAATTTTACTTACGATTGTTATAATAATTAATACGAGAAATAACAATGATATATCAATCACAACAATATATAATAATTGACCGATACTTAATTTTTGCCATAAATGCATATTCACGGCTTCACTAAACGCACTATACACAACAATTAAAATCGACCCACGATCAGAAAAAGACAATAAACGCCGATTACGTACTGCCCATTCACCTATCCAAGGCTGTAATATTTGCCCTGCAATGAATGGTAGCAATAATTGATATACAATATTAATGGTACCATCAAGATTCATATGACCTTGGCTACTGAAAATCAACCCTGCCAATAAAGGCGTAATAAATACCCCTAATAAATTAGAAGCCGTTGCCGAACAAATTGCAGCAGGTACATTTCCTTTGGCAATCGAAGTAAATGCAATCGACGATTGAACCGTCGAAGGTAAACAGCATAGAAAAATAACCCCTGTCCATAATCCAGGAATCAATAAATGTGGAAACAAGTAATACAAACCAATCCCCAAAACCGGGAATAATCCAAAGGTACAAAGAAAGATTAGTAGATGTAATCGCCAATGCAATAAACCCTCTACCATTGCTTGTCTGGACAATCTTGCGCCTTGTAAAAAGAACATTAACGCGATTGCAATAATGGATAAATTATTAAAAAATGCCACACCACTGCCATAACATGGAAATAGACTTGCTAATAAAACAGTTGATAGTAGTGAGAATAAAAAAGGATCAATAAATTTAAACATTTCGAAGGGGAACCTTAAATAAAATCGTATCAAATATAAAAGAAACTATAATTCTTTCTTTGATATCTCATGAAATCTCTATATAATTTAACAATTAGTATCAATAATTTATTATAAAAAAATTGAGTATCATGAATAAAAAAACAACATTATTTACCCTTTTGGGATTGATTGCGATAAGTAACTTACCTTCTCATACTGCCCATGCGTCGCAAACATGGCAGTCATTTTGTTCTAATGTAACGGTGAATAACAGTTCTTCGAACTCTAACTCTATTAGCGCAACCAATTATACGGTGAAAGATTCAAATAATCCTGCTATTAAAATGATCGCTCAGCAGTTGAACACCACTCAAACCAATCAAAATTTATCAACAGATCAACTACAAAGAATCACAAATATTACATCCACGGGTATCTTAAATCTTGTTTTAAATCATCAAATGAAAGATTGTAATAAACGATATTATACCGATAGCCTTGCCCCTTTACTCACCACATTGCAAAGTGGCAATAAAGTAAATTTTACGTGGGATAATATTCATATACAAAATAGCAAAGCATCTTATCACGCAAAGCATTTGACTGCACAACTAAGTGGTCAAGGTAATAATATTCATATTACCATTAAATTTTCAGGATTGTCGACAACGTCGCAACATAAAACACCTACTGCTTTTGTTCCTCAACAAGGAACTATTGATATGACGACAACTGCACAATTTTATCCCCTTATCCTTGCTGCGACCAGTGGAAATATGGATACAGCCGCAAGTGGTACATTTCCCGTAAAGATTAATAACCTTAATGTCAAGAATCCGCAAACAACCATTACAGCAAATGGAGATGTGACTTTGAATAATAAACCCACGTTGACTTCTGCAAATGGTATATTACGCTTGACGAATATGCAGGCACTGATCACAGCCAGCAATGAAAGCAAAAACAGCAAACTTAAAACTGGATTAATCCTTGCCAAATTTGCTGGGCGGAGAGTTGGAGACAATGCTTTGGAATGGGATATTAACTGGCAAGGCAATTTATTTAAAGTTAATAGCGTCCCTATTCCTGTATGGTGATATTTATATAGTAAAACAGGTTTTTGGTGGGCTGCCAAATCTTTCCTTCTCGCTCGATGGATAACAGGCCACCATCAACATAAACCACTGACAAACGAAATTGACATACAAGTAAGGGATGGTTGCAAATAAAACAAGAAACCATACCCAAAACCAAGCTCCTCTTAAATTTAAATCATGCAACCGTCTGATACATAAACAAAAAGAGGGAATCATACTTAATAAAATATACACCGTAAATAACAGATAACATTCCAAATAGACAGTATGAACCTGCACCCCATAAATCAATCCCAATTGAGCACTTATTACAAATAATGCATATGCTATTAGACTATTGATAACCGCGAATGACCAAAAACCAGATCTATTTGTGCGTCCTTTAAAATAAAAATAATGACGCCATGCATCCACCCATCCTTGTGGCATATTCTTTATAAATAAAAGAATATCATGAGTTACCTTTTGCATTTTATTGCGCCTCTTATTTTATAAATTCATTCACCAAAAACCATGACTGCCCATCACGACCCCCATAATGGTAATACCATTTAAAATAAGCAATACCCAATATAGTTTTTGTACTAATTTATATGCTTTTTATGGATTTTTTGGGATATTTGATGTAATTTCTTTCTAAGAAAAGAGGCGCCAGAATAAAAAGCATCGTCATAAACAGAGCCCATATTAAGTACATCGCATTCATCCACCAATAAGAAATAGGGTGAAAACGATCCCAAGCAAACAAACGCCAAACCATATAAAAAAACCTGACAGTCCAACCAACAGGACGACAAATCTTGCCTGCCATGCAAAACGCTCTTCAGTTAATGTGCCTTATTAACAAAAGATGATAAAATTGTAATATTAGAGTAATTGTTGGGCTAATAACTTTGACTATGAAATAGTGCTTAATTTTTTATTATTTAGTATCATCAAGTCAAAGAGTTTTTTGGACAAATATTAGTTTTATTTTTTATTCCTGTTTTGAAACATTTTTAAAAATAGAGAAAAAGCATAACTATGCTGGCGACGATTGGGATAATATAAATAATATCCTGGGATATAAGGGCAACAATCTTCTAACACCCGAACCAAACGACCTTGTTGTATTGCTATGCTCACTTCATCTTCTGGAACATATATAAAACCGAACCCGTCCAATGCTGCTTGCAGCATCTGTGTTAACGTATTACAAATGACTTGTCCTTCAACATTCACTTTGACTTCGCGTCGATTGACCTCAAATTCCCAAGCATATAAATTACCCACCGTTGGTAATCTTAGATTAACGCATTGGTGTTTTAATAAATCTTTTGGTTTTTTGGGAATGAATCTATTTTCTAGATATTGAGGGGATGCAACCACAGCCATCCGAATTTCTGGACTAATGGGCAATGCAATCATATCCTTATGAACAAGCTCGCCTAAGCGAATGCCAGCATCATATTGCTCTGATACAATATCTTTTAAAGCAAAATCAACATCTATTTCCAACTTGATGTCAGGATAATCTTTTAAAAACCCTCTTAATTTAGGCCATAAAATAAAATTAGCTGCATGCTCATCTGCGGTCAGTCGAATGGTACCCGCAGGTTGTTGTTTAAATTCAATGACTCTGCTGAGCTCTTGTTCCATTTCCTCTACTCGAGGGGCAATATTCCTTAATAACAACTCGCCTGCTTCTGTAGGTGCAACACTGCGCGTTGTACGCATCAACAAACGAATCCCCAGACGTCCTTCTAAATTTCGCATTGTATGACTTAACGCAGATTGCGACACACCTAACTTAGATGCGGCTTTCGTAAAGCTGCGTTCTCTTGCTACACTCAAAAAAACTAAAAGATCGTTAATGTTTTTTTGCAACATACTAGAAAAATCCAATCCAAAGTTGTATTTAAAATCTTATAAGGAATATTTATTGTGACCATAAATATTCCCTGACATAAATAAATTTAATAATAATAAATATTTATAATAATTATTACACTTAAGTAAAGTCTTTTGTAAATATAATAAATTATTTATTTAGAGTTGTATATTTCCCAAAGTTTTTCTAACAAAAATTGAGTTCGTTGTACTCTTTTTGCAAATGGAGTTTCCCTCAAATAAACTAATTTCCCATCAGGTCGTAACTTCATATATTCCGCCCCAATTCCTGCAACCCATTTTATGAGACCTTCGGGGTTTTTGAATTGGTTATTCAAAAACTGAACCACAACCCCTTTGGGACCTGCATCTACACGCTGAACACCAATTTTTTTACACAACCCCTTCAATTTCACGACTGCCAATAAATTAGATACCTCATCAGGCAGGTCACCAAAACGATCAATTAATTCTGCACGCATTGCTTCAATTTCATCCTCTTGCACCAAATTACCAATACGACGATATAATCCCAACCGCACAGGCAGATCTGTAACATAGTTTTCAGGTATCAATACAGCCAGTCCTAGTACTATATTAGGGCTCCAGTCTTGATTTTCAATAGGTTGATTATCACGTTCTGCACGCAGTGATGCTACTGTTTCCTCCAACATTTTTTGATATAATTCGACGCCAACCTCTCGAATATGACCAGACTGCTCTTCACCAAGCAAGTTGCCGGCACCACGCAAATCCAAATCATGAGAAGCCAGCGTAAATCCAGCCCCCAAATTATCCAAAGATTGCATGATCTCCAGTCGTTTTTCAGAATTTTTGGATAGGAAATGATTTTGTGGCCACGTTAAATATGCATAACCTCGTTGCTTACCACGTCCCACGCGTCCGCGCAGCTGATACAACTGCCCCAATCCGAAACGGTCTGCTTTATAAATTATTAACGTATTCACCGATGGCATATCCAGACCACTTTCAACGATATTGGTTGAAAGCAACACATCATATTTCCCATCACTAAACTCTGTCATTACACGTTCCAACTCAGTCGGTGTCAAACGACCATGTGCCTGCACCACACGTAAATCAGGGATAATCTCTAACAATTGCTCTTGTAACGGCTGTAAATCTTGTAACCTTGGGACTACACAAAAAGCCTGTCCCCCTCTAAAACGCTCTCTTTGTAAAGCCTCTCGGATCACAACACGATCAAATGGCATAATAAAGGTTCTGACGGCTAATCGATCGACAGGCGGTGTTGCAATCAGACTAATTTCCCGCATACCCGTCAAAGACAATTGCAAAGTCCTTGGCAATGGTGTTGCAGAAAGGGTTAAAACATGAATATCTTCTCGTAATGCTTTTAATTTTTCTTTATGCGCCACGCCAAAATGTTGCTCTTCATCAATAATAAGCATTCCCAAATTGGCAAATTGTATCCCTTTCGCCAACAAAGCATGGGTGCCAACAACGATATTCACCGTGCCATCAGCAATTTCTTTTTTTACCTGCGTCGCTTCTTTGGCAGTCACCATGCGTGATAATTGTGCAATTTTAATAGGAAAGCCTTCAAAGCGTTTCATAAAGGTACGATAATGTTGCCGCGCCAATAAAGTCGTTGGCACAACAACAGCAACTTGGGATCCTCCCATTGCTGCAATAAAAGCAGCACGCAAAGCAACTTCCGTTTTACCAAAACCAACATCACCACAAATCAAACGATCCATGGGTCGACCAGAGGATAAGTCTTGGATAATATCTGCCACCGCTCTAGATTGATCTTCGGTTTCAATAAATGGAAACCTTGCGCAAAATTCTTCCCATAACCCTTCTGGGGGCGTTTCAATAGAGGCTTCTCGCATTAAACGCGTCGCAGCCGTTCGTAACAACGCATCAGCCATATCACGGATACGCACTTTCATCGTTGCTTTGCGTTTTTGCCAAGCAGGGCTTCCTAATCGATCCAGCGCCACACCCGATTGATCTGAACCAAAACGACTTAATAATTCAATATTTTCAATCGGCAAGAATAGCTTCTCCTCGCCGTAATACATCAAAGATAAACAATCATGCGGGGCATTGCCTATATCAAGATTAACCAACCCTTGATATTGACCAATTCCATATTCTTGGTGAACAACCAAATCCCCTTCGCTAATTTCAGAAGCCTCTGAAATAAATTGCTCTGCCCTTTTACGCTGACGATGTGGACGGGAAATGCGCTCCCCTAGCAAATCTTGCTCTGATATTAATGCAAAATCCTCAGCAATAAATCCGTTATCCAACCCCAATGTTAACAAATAAACAATTCCAGCCTTAGATTTCTTGGCTTCGACCCAACTGGTCAGTTGTTGGGTTGGAATTTGATGTTCTTTTAATAAAGTGGCAATGCGTTCTCTGGAGCCTTTGCTCCATGCAGCGACTAAGACTTTACGCCCAGCCGACCCCCATTCAGAAACTTTTTTCCCAAATAAAGCAAAAACATTTTCACGTTCTGATGCTGCAAGACTTTTCGCAAACATAATACCAGGGCGCCCACCAGCATCTACACCCACCGCTCCATCAGGTTTAGCAAAAGGTTGAAAAGAAAAAATTTTATAAGCAGAAATATGTTGATCCCAAGTCTCTTGGTTCAAATAATGATATTCTGAAGGTAACGGACGATAAGGCACTTCGTTGGGTCTGATCGGTTGTTTTCTGGCTTCATAATGATCTGCAATCATTTCTAATCTGGGCTGCAACGCTTCTTCGGCTTGATAAGCAAAAGATAAAGACATCTTTGGAATATAATCAAAAAAAGTTTCCATTTTATTATGAAACAAAGGCAGCCAATGTTCTATACCTTGATACCGACGACCATTAGAAACCGCATCATAAAGAGGATCATTCGCTGCTGTCGATCCAAATAAATCACGCCATTTTGTTCTGAACCTTGCGATACTTTCTTCGTCCAAAGAAAAATCAGCCGTTGGACGCATTACCAACGCATCCATAGCGCCTGTCGAACGTTGAGTAATTGGATCAAAAGAACGAATTGAATCGATTTCATCCCCGAATAAATCCAAACGTACAGGCTCTTCTTCACCTGCAAGAAAAATATCAAATAAATTGCCCCTTACAGCGAACTCACCTGCTTCCATCACGGTATCAGTGCGATTATACCCTTGAGAAACAAGTAAATCGATTAAGAATTCCTGATCTAAACTATCGCCTTTTTTTAGATTCAATGCCCGACCAGAAAAAACAGAACGTGGAGCCACTTTTTGTAAAAGAGCCGAGATCGTCGTTAACACTATTCTAGGTGATGTAACAGGTTCCAATAATCGTGTTAACGTCGCAACACGCTCAGAAACAACCCGTTTATTTGGCGAAACACGATCATAAGGCAAACAATCCCATCCTGGAAAATTTAATACTTCCAAACTTGGATCAACAAAATTTAATAAATCAGCAATTCGAATCATATCCGCATCATTACGGGCAACATGAACCAAAGTTTTTTGATCTTTGGCAAAACATTCTGAAGCATGATTCTTTAATAAAAAGGCATCATATCCGTCTGGAACACCCCATATTGGCAAAAAGTTGTTCTGCTGTTTTGATGAGGTATCCCCCATTCTATTTCTCCTCGTTAACTCTTATAATTTTGAATGAATAATTTTAGCGAATTCACGCATTTTATGCATCATTGGAATAGTTAATAACTCGGTCGGAATTTCCTTAGCACCCGTTAACCACAATGTTAAATCCGTATCATCTAAACCCATAATATGCTCAAGCTCATTTAATTCTTGCTCATCCATATCAGCAATATAGTGCTTTACAAAACGACCAATTAACAAATCTGCTTCGTATGATCCACGATAATTTCCCTGATAGATTAAACGACGTTTACGAATTTCTAAATCCGTCATTGTTTCTTTTTGATCCATAATGCAATATACCTTTATCTTAAACGCTTTTATGATCCTTAATATAGCCGAGCCAACTCATGGGTGAAACCTCTATTTCATCAACAACACAACTTGCTTTATCTCCATTGCTTGCTCCTTTATCTTCACTTGATGGTATTGGACCAAAGACCAGCGAACTTATTGCCAGAGCAGTAAGTGGACATCGTGTTATTGATTTACTCTTTCACTTGCCTGAAAATATTATTGATCGACGATATCGCCCTCAACTACAAAATGCAATCATAGGTCGAATTGTCACGTTAAAAGCACAGGTCACCCATATTGAAAAACCTCTACGTAACAAACAACCTTGGCGGGTTCATATCACTGATGGTACTCAAAATGCGGATCTTAGCTTTTTCTCTCAATGGCAAGCTAAAAAAATCAAACCAAATACACAAATTATTGTTTCTGGCATATTGGAAACTTATGGCAATCGATTACAAATAACCAATCCACATTATTTGGAATCAATCGAGAATGAGTTTATGATTCCTCTCATCGAACCTATTTGGCCATTAACCGCAGGATTATTTCCAAAAAACCTATACAAAGCCTTACGTTCTGCCTTATCCAAATGCCCAAACCTACCAGAGTGGATTGATCCCACCATCATTCAACAAAAACAATGGCCAAGTTTTAAAGAAGCCTTACATCTTTTACATTTTCCTGGTGACTTTCCTGAACTTTTTGACAATCAAACCTATGAAGCTGCTGAAAGCAAAGCACGTTCAAGATTGGCCTTTGATGAACTCTTTGCCGAACAGCTTGCAATAGGACAAGCCAAAAGAGCAACACAGAAAAGTCCTGGTCGTGCATTAATAGGAAACCAAACACTTTCTAATCAAGCGTTAGAGCAATTTGGCTATCCTTTGACCCAATCTCAAACTCACGCATTACAAGAAATCAAAAAAGATTTAGAGCGTCCTTTTCGCATGTTACGCTTATTACAAGGCGATGTAGGATCAGGTAAAACCATTATTGCATTATTAACAGCCTTACATGCCGTAGAAGCAGGATATCAAGCCGTTATTATGGCACCTACTGAAATCTTAGCCAGACAACATTTTGAAGTTTTTTCTCAATTATGCGCAGTTAAAATTGTATTTCTAAGTGGGTCTATCAAAGGAAATGCACGCAAAGAGGTTTTAGAAAAAATTCAGAATGGTAGCGCAAAAATTGCTATTGGAACGCATGCTTTATTTCAAGAAGGGGTTGAATTTCATAATCTTGCTTTGGTCATTATCGATGAACAACATCGTTTTGGCGTAGAACAACGCATTAAACTGGGTGATAAAGGCGAAAATACGGATATTTTAGTCATGACCGCCACCCCCATTCCCAGAACTTTGCTTTTAACACGATGGGGAGAACTACAGGTCAGCCGTTTGACCGAAAAACCCGCAGGACGGAAACCCATCCATACCACATTGCATAATCTAGGCAGTATGGAGCAAATCTTACAAGGTGTGCAGCGCATGATTTCACAAGGAAACCAAATCTTTTGGGTATGTCCTTTGGTTGAAGAAAGCGAAGTCATGGATTTGGCAGCGGCCAAAGATCGGTATAACGAATTAAAGCATCATTTTGGTGAAGATAATGTCGGGCTTGCACATGGTCAACAAGATAGCCAAGAACGCCAAGATGCTTTGGACGCTTTCACGCAAAATAAAACCAAAATTTTGGTTGCAACCACCGTTATTGAAGTCGGTGTGAATATCCCCAACGCCAATATTATGATTATCGAACACGCAGAACGTTTTGGCTTGGCACAATTACACCAATTACGAGGACGTGTTGGTCGAGGGGAAAAGCAATCTTATTGTTTATTACTCCATGATGATAAAATCAATTTTACTGCCAAAAAACGTCTAGCTCTACTACGAGATACTGAAGATGGTTTTTTAATCGCCGATGAAGATTTCAAAATCAGAGGCGGTGGTGAAGTTACAGGACGCAGGCAATCTGGACTTCCTGATTTTAAAATAGTCGATGAAATTCGACTAGAACAATGGCTCAACAGTGCTTGGCAATCCTCTGAACAATGGTTTCAATATGAACCAAAAGCTTCTATGCAACAAAAAGAAGCAATAGAATGTTTGCTCCTTTTATTTGCCAAAAATAATGCAGGGCGCTTATTACGATCAGGTTAACCAATTTCATTAGGAAATATAAATGCCCACTCTTAATTTACTTAAGAATTATAAGAATAATTAACAACACCACCGTCAGAAGATTTATTTATTTATTGATTATTATGAAAATGATGCTTTTATTGAGTTTTGAGACAAATAATATCATTCTTATATTTTTCAATTAAGAATATTTTTTAGTATGGTAAAAATATTTAAATATGTGTTTTTTCTAAGTATTACCTGTAGGAATTGATCTGTTACTTTTTCTCAAAATCTACTTGCAACAATCGTTCTCCAACCCTTTGAACAACAATGACACGCGTTTCCACCGGAATAGGGTTGTTGGCTATACATTCCCATTGCGACAACCCATCAACGGGTTTTTGTAATAACAGTATCCCTTTATTCTGGGCATCACATTTTTTAGCCAAAATCCCAATTTGTCCAATAAGTTCTTTGTCTATATTTTCAAGTGGTATATCTCTTTTTGAAAAGCGCATCCATAAGAATGCACAAATACACATCGCAATAATCCAAACAATAATTTGGAATTCCAAGCTCATATTTGGACTAAAAAAAGACAATATTGCCGGAACAATTGCTGCTCCAGCCATCCACAATGCAAAAAAGGTTGTTGTAAACAACTCTACAAGCAAGAGAATTACACCAATAATAATCCACATTAACCAGAGTGTGTGTAAATCTATAAACACTTTTTTGTCTCGCTTATATCATTATAAAAACAGTTCAATAAGGAACATTAATGGTTAACTATTTTCAGTATTCCATGAAAAATTAGTGTTTGTTTGACTTTTCTTCTTTTTGTTATCAGAAACAACTTCTGCCGTTGTTCCTAAGACAACCCCTGCATTGATTAAACTACCTATTGATTGTGATAATTCAGAGGGCATTGCAACAACTTTGGTATTGTTACTCTGAGATAGCGCAGACAAAGCATCCACATAACGTGTTGCTAATTGAAAATTTAATGCTGCTTGCCCTCCTTCACCATTAATGCTTTCGGCCAGAAGCTGACTTGCTCTTTTTGTTCCTTCTGCCAAAGAAATCGCCGCCGCAGCTTGTCTTGTTGCAGATTCTTGCTCTGCTTCTGCTCTCAGAATGGTTGATTGCTTGATCCCTTCTGCTTCTAAAATCGCAGCTTGTTTATTCCCCGCAGCTCTGGTTTCAGTAGCTTTACGCTGACGTTCTGCAGCAGCTTGCTGTTCCATAGCACCTTGCATTGAAGATGATGGCGCGATATCTTGAATTTCAATGGAACGTAAAATCAATCCCCAATCCGTCATTTGATCTGACATCACGCCTAATAGTTCAGCTTTAATCACATCCCGAGAAGACAAACTTTCATCCAAATCCATTTTACCAATCGTAGCACGGAGTGAAGTCATAGCTAGGCTCGCCGTTGCTTGTTCATAATCTTCGACACCATAAGCTGCTTTTTGTGGGTCTGAAATTTTAACAAAACAAATCGCATTCACAGTCACAACAGCATTATCTTTGGTAATGACATCTTGGCTGGGCACCTCTAAGATTTGATCTTTATTGGAAAGACGATAAGCAACACGATCCATATAAGGAACAACAATATTCAACCCTGCCCCCAATGTTTCTTTGTATTTTCCTAATCGCTCAACAATCCATTGTTGTCCTTGAGGCACAATCCGAACCCCTTTGAACAAAGTCATCACCACAGCAAATAATATGATTATGATGGTGACTAAGCCTGTACTTATCATCTCTTGAACCCTTTAATATATGTTCTTTTATTCATATATGAATTTCAATTATTTTACCATTGCAAAACGAGGAGACATTTTTATGGTAAAATGACTGTTGCGTATTTAACATGTTTTTGATGATAACCCATTTAAGCAATCTTTTATGGATAATGATCCATTTCCAAATATCCAAAATCATCCTTGGGCATAATAAACTATAGTGTATTTTAATTCAAACGCAACAACCTGATGTTGCTTTATACCCATTCCCACCTTCCATAAGCTCAGACATCGATAATTTAATTGGTACAAATTTCGTTTTTATAACAAGGGCGTTATATGCAGATTGAAAACCTACCTCTAATAAACAATCTTCAGCAACAGATTTCAAAAGAATATATAAAAGACTAGAGGAAACAGTAAATAATATAGAAATTATGGCTATTAATATTATAAATTATTTAGACATAATATTTTCCTTATGTTATTTATTATTTTTTAAAGCTATTTTTTCATTACCAATAGTTGTAACTTTTGCTAATCTTTCTTTTTTCTTATGATCTTGAATATACCATTCTTCAATCAACATTTCGATTAACCAGATCAATCTTTGTGCCTCATCGGATCAACATCAATGATAACATTAATATCCTTTTCCATATGAGCCCCAATATTTCCAATCTGGCGACTAACATCAATTGCATCATATAAATCAGAGTCAATTTTATCTTTGATTTGGTTAATTTCTTGATAAAGATTAGGTGCCTCAACCTTCCAAAAATCTCGGATCATCCCTTGCAAACATCTTCCTGATAATGTCGCCGATGCCTTTGGGCTTTTATCTTTAATTAAACAAGCTTCCTTATAATCATCAAGAATAACTTTAGGAATATAATCTGGAAATGTTTTTGCTAAGCCATCAGGTAATAAGCTCCATTGTTGTATCAATTTTTTAGAATCTTCTAAAAAAAATTCCTGCATCAATACTATATTTTCTACATGCAGAATTCAAACAAACTACACATCTTACTCCCAATACTAATCTTTCATTCTCTTTATTATAAGTGTCTAATTCTCCTAAAACATTCTGACTTCTATAGCATGTAAGAGTTACAGTCTCCTACACTTCATTTTTATCTAATATATTTTCTGTATTACAGTAAGGACACTTCCAATTTTTACCCATCTCATTCCTCTAAATTACATTCATCAAAACGTAATACCAACATCCTACTCGTAATTTATATTACTATCAAAACAAAAAAAGCCAATCTTTTATCAGATCAGTCTTTTCAATCACCTTAAAAATAAAACTCTTATTCCTCACCTAAATACCGCATCAATAACGCATATTCTAACTGCACATCATCTGCAATCGGAATATAAACCGTATGGCTGTTTCCTGGTGCAACTGTTGCTGCTTCACCTTTGGTATTTTCCATTTTCTCAAGCGTAAAACTGATATTTCCTTTCGGGGTCATCATTTCTAAACGATCACCAACTTCAAAGCGATTTTTTACCGTGACTTCTGCTAAACCATTTTGACGTTCACCCGTAAACTCACCGACAAATTGCTGTTTAATCGAAACTGAAGAACCCGTTTCATAATTTTGATAATCATTATGTTTATGGCGTTGCAAGAACCCTTCGGTATAACCACGATGTGCCAAAGATTCCAAGGTGCTCAACAAGCTGGTATCAAATGGACGACCTGCCACCGCATCATCCATTGCTTTACGATAAACTTGAGCTGTACGAGCCACATAATAATGGGATTTCGTACGTCCTTCAATTTTCAAAGAATAAACACCAATATTCACCAACTTTTCAACATGCTGAATAGCACGCAAATCTTTGGAGTTCATAATATACGTGCCATGTTCATCTTCAAAAGCAGTCATTTCTTCTTCGGGTCTGGTACCTTCACGTAACACAAACACTTTATCGGTTGATGGTCCCTCACCTAATGTGGGTTGAACCTCTTCCTTATCATTACAACATCCACCAGATTGTTCTTGTTTTTTACTAACAATCTCACCAACTTCATTTTCAGTGCCTTCTTCAACGCCATATTGCCAACGGCACGCATTGGTGCAAGTCCCTTGGTTTGCATCACGATGGTTTATATACCCAGACAATAAACAACGTCCAGAATATGCCATACATAATGCACCATGAACAAAAACTTCCAATTCGATATCAGGCACGTTTTGATGGATTTCTTCGATCTCTTTGATGGATAATTCACGAGATAAAATCACCCGTGTTAATCCAAGTTGTCGCCAGAACTTAACCGTTGCCCAATTCACCGCATTGGCTTGCACAGATAAATGCACCGCCATATCTGGAAATGCCTCACGCACCATCATAATCAATCCAGGATCGGACATAATCAATGCATCTGGGTTCATTGCCACAACAGGTTCTAAATCTTTAATAAACGTCTTAAGTTTGGCATTATGAGGCGCAATATTCACCACTACATAAAAACATTTCCCTTGAGCATGAGCTTCATCAATGCCTATTTTAAGATTCTCATGATTGAACTCATTATTTCGAACTCTCAGGCTATATCGAGGCTGCCCTGCGTAAACAGCATCTGCCCCATAGGCAAAGGCATAACGCATGGATTTTAACGTCCCTGCAGGACTTAAGAGTTCAACTTTCATAGGATTTGACATTGTATTACAACTGGCTTTTTTAATTTAAAGGAAAGATCTTTTAACAAATTATATATGATATTTAAATCTTTTTATAAAGAAGCTACTGAAAATTAATCGGTCTTGTCGCAAATTTGAAATTGGGTTGTATTTTGGTATAAAATGAGTGAGTTAGCAAGGTGATGTGTTATTTAATCCGAATATATTTTGGATAAGCTTTATTTGTTCGTTGATTGTTCATTTTCGTTGAAAGATAAGTCCTTTTTTATCCAGAGGATAGCTTCATATCCTTTAAGAGGTTTTTTGCTGTATGAAAAGACTGAAAACAGCCATTCCTTAGGATAATTTTAGATTTACGACAAGACCCAAACTCTAGCCTATGCCATGAATCTCTCAGCCTTTAACCTTTCTAATGCTATGGACGCATGGACTGGATGGCCTGCAATTACTACAGGTTTTGGTTGGGCATCTATCGGTATAATAGGCGCAATCCTTGCCGTCAGTGGCATACCATTATTTATTCTATCGATAACAGTTTATAACAGGACTAGAAAAACATGAATAAAAAAGGAGTTTAACTTTTCTGTCAAACTCCTTTTTATTATGCACTTTTAAAAATCGCTCTCTTGTAATTAACGAGAAACAGCCTCTTGTAAACGACGAATAACACGCTCACGACCAATCAAAGGAAGCATCCCCTTCATTTCTGGACCTTTTTCTTCGCGCGTTAATGCGATACGCAATGGATGAAATAAAGATTTCCCTTTTCTGCCACTCATTTCCTTTAACGCAGCCGTCCATTGTCCCCAAGTTTCTTCGCTCCAAGGGTCTTCTGGTAAACAATCTAATGCTTGTTGCAAATATTCTTTATCTTCTTCGTCAACTTCAGGAATAAGATCTTCATGAATTAAATCCCACCAATATCTTGCTTCACTTAAAAGATCGATATTCGGGCGAACAACATTCCAGAATTCCTCTGTAACATAAGAAGGCAAACGATCTTTGACTTCTGCGAATTCCATGCTATGCAAACATTTTTTATTCAACATTAACATTTGTTGAATATCAAAACGAGCTGGAGATTTGGAGTAAGTTAATAAATCATAATCTTGTGCCAACTCATCTACACTCAGTAATTGCGGATCACGTGATGTCCCTAGACGAGCTAAATAAGAAACAATCGCTTTGGCTTCTAATCCGTCTTCACGTAATTCTTTCAAAGAAACACTGCCTAAACGTTTAGACAGTTTACCGCCATCCGCATCCATCAATAAGGGTAAATGTGCAAATGTGATTGTATTTGGCTTACCTGTTAATGCTTCAATTAAATCGATTTGAACGCCCGTATTCGTCACATGATCTTCCCCACGAATAATATGCGTAATATCCGTTTCCAAATCATCCACAACGGATGCCAACGTATATAAAACCGTTCCATCTGCTTTAATCATAATTGGATCAGAAATCGAAGTTAATTTAACTCGGCATTGCCCCATAACCAAATCATCCCATCTGACTTCACGATCAGAAAGTTTGAAACGCCAATGAGGAACCTTGCCATTTGCCTCGGCAGATGCACGTTGTTCAGGGGTTAATCGTAACATCGCACGATCATAAATAGGGGGCTTATTCTGACGACGACGTAATTCACGTTTAAAATCCAACTCTTCTTTGGTTTCAAAACATGGATATAAACGTCCAGATTCCTTTAATCGTTCAATCGCCAAATTATAACGATCCATACGATCAGATTGTTTCATATATTCGTCCCAAGAAAACCCAAACCATTCCAAGGCCTTATGAATTTCACGAACATATTCTTCTTTGGAGCGTTCAACATCCGTATCATCAATACGCAGCATGAACTTACCGCCATGACGACGTGCATACAAAGCATTCGCAACAGCTAAACGAGCATTTCCTACATGCATTAAACCAGTAGGACTTGGGGCAAAACGTAATTTCATTTTTAAAACTTATCGCTATTTATATTATCTTCAAATTTTAAGAGGGGTATTCTTCATCATCTTCTGGAAATTCGTCTTCTTCAACCAATCGACGAGGGTCTAGTGAACGCCAGTCACATTCCATAGAGGTTGCTTCATTTTCAACAAAAGACATTATTTCATCAGAGGAACTCCAAACCACTTCCTCTTTTTTCATAACTTTTATGTCTTCACCAAATGCAGACCAAGCATTAAAAATTTCTTGATTTGTCGCACCATGAATACGACAATTTTCTACACTTGCTCGCACATAAGCATGTGCAAAAACAATCGCATGTTCTTCGTTATAAAAACCATCAATAATCTCTACAACTTTATCTTCAGCATCACTGGAAAGATCAAAAACATGAACTTTACATTCACCTTTTTCAATGTTTTCATCATTGTTTTGACTATCCAAAAACTCTACTCCTATTCACTCTCTTACTCTTGAAACACCTATAGTCCTGGAACATATTGGCGCGCAAAATTAATCAAAAACTCTCTTCCCTGTTTTACCAAAGCCTGACCATTATAAGCAATAATATCAGCAGTCGCATAAGTTTCACTCCAACGACTAGGGATAAAGGAACCTGTACCAATATAATCAACTGGGGCTTTGGCCTCGGCAATCATACGGCATTTTGTCACATCAAAACCAGAAGAGGCGATCAATTTAACATTTTTAAACCCTGCTTCATCTAAACGTTCGCGCATCCACCAAATCGCTGCAGCAGAAACACCCGTCCCCGTTAAATGCGTCAATTCTTTTTCAGAACAATAACGTTGCAATGTCTCTGGAGCGTGACGCATAATCAAAGAATATGAAGTTTGTCGGTTTAAGCCTTCCAAGAAACGCCCTCCATGCGTATCTAAACGCAAAGAAATTTTTCCTTGGGCAGCCAACTCTGGAAAGCGTTGACAAACAGCTATACCATCTGTGACTTCTTTCCCAAAATAATCAACCAACACACCCAATATTTGATCAGGAAATTGTTCATGAAACATCTCTGCCGCACGAACGGTAGAACCTGCATATCCAACCAAAGCATGAGGCATTGTCCCCATCCCTGCATCTAGCCCAAACATTGTCGCTGTGCTTGCTGCGGCTGTGCCAATGAACCCTTTGGAACCACTCTTTTTCTGCGCCGCCTGCGTTCCGACCCATGCCGCATATTCGACCAACTCCTGCATTTCATAGCCAGCGCAATGACGCGCGCCCATCGCAATAAAATCCACCTCGGGCAATGCCTGTGCCATTTGAAACGCATTACACGCAGCAACACAACAGACACCAAGCTTTTGCAACAAAATGGTTTCTAAAACAACAAGTTGTTCGAAAGATCCTTTTAAATATAAAATAGGTTGACCTGCCCCTACCCATTCCCCTTCTGGAAAAGCGACATAATAGGTCGCTTTGATTTTTTCTTGTTCAAATATTTGATCTAACCACTGCAATACCAATCGTGGAGCAGACAGAACAGGGCGACGTAAAAAAACTGCATACACAACTTCTTTGTCACCGTAATGATGAACAATCTGTTGCGTTCTGTCAAAATAAGCATCCGTTCGTAATGCAATAATATCTGCATTTTCTGGTTGTTTTACTGAAACCCAATTATTGAACTCAGATGTTAAGTCGTGGTTATTACCCTTGGCAGTCATATAACACTCTTTCAAAAACCTAGGTTATTTTTCTTTATTTGCAGCAACACGACGTTGAGCCAATTCTTCTGCTACTAAAAAGGCCATTTCAAGAGATTGTTCAGCATTTAAACGTGGATCACAGAATGTATGATACCGTTTCCCAAGATCAGCTTCTGTCAAATGATGTGCACCACCAATACATTCGGTTACATTTGCACCTGTCATTTCAACATGCACCCCACCTGGGATCGCACCTTCTGATGCCATAACATCAAAAAAACCCATCACTTCGGACAAAATTGCATCAAATGGACGTGTTTTTACACCGTCACTGGTTGAAATTGTATTACCGTGCATCGGATCACATAACCACGTCACAACTTTGCCTGAGTCCGTTACTGCTTTCACAAAAGGTGGAAGCAATTCTTTTACTTTTCCTGCCCCCATACGTGCAATCAAAGAAATACGTCCAGGCTCATTCTCAGGGTTTAAAATATCCAATAATTTTAATAAATCTTCGATATTGGCACTGGGTCCAACCTTAATTCCGATAGGATTTTTAATACCACGCAAGAATTCAACATGCGCCCCATCGGGTTGGCGTGTTCTGTCGCCAATCCATAAGAAATGTGCAGAACAATCGTACCATTCGCCAGAAGTTGAATCTATTCTGGTTAATGCTTGTTCATAAGGAAGTAATAATGCCTCGTGTGATGTATAAAAATCAGTTTCCTTGATTTGAGGCGTATTATGACCTGTTAAACCACAAGCATTCATAAATGCTAATGTTTCATCAATTTTTTCTGATAATACGCTATATCGTTCTGCCAATGGAGAACGTTGAACAAAGTCTAAATTCCAACGATGTACTTCATTTAAATTTGCATAACCACCATTTGCAAACGCACGAACTAAATTCAATGTGCCTGCTGATTGAAAATAAGCAAGCTCCATCCGTTTTGGATCTGGCACTCTTGAAGATTCAGAAAATTCAATACCATTAATAATATCCCCACGATAAGACATAAAGCTAACACCATCTTTGGTTTCATTATCTGAGGATCGTGGTTTGGCAAATTGTCCAGCAATACGTCCAATTTTAACCACAGGCACTTTTGCCCCATAAGTCAAAACAATCGCCATTTGCAAAATTACCCGAAACACGTCACGAATAATATCCGCTGTAAATTCCTCAAAAATTTCTGCACAAGGACCACCTTGTAAAACAAAGGCTTTCCCTTGCGAAGCCAACGCCAATTGTTGTTTTAAACGGCGGGTTTCCCCAGCAAAAACCAAGGGTGGATATCGATTTAATTTTTGTTCTGATTCAGCCAAAGCATATTGATCAGGATATTCTGGAACGTGTTTAATTGGAAATGAACGCCAGCTATTTGGCTTCCAAGAAGAATTTTTTGCCCCAGAGTTCGAAGAAGATTCACTCATCGGATATATCCTAATCAATTATAAAAAAGTTACAAAATTCGAATAATACTTTATTTCACGAAAATGATAAAAAGTTTCGCGTATAAAAGCTTAATTATTGTATCGTATTTTTTGATTTTTCCTATAGAAAAATATAAATTTTCCTTAAAATAATCGTTTTTAATTGCAACATTAAAAAGATATTATCTTTATAAGTTGTAGTTTAACTATTGTTTTTTTGAAATTTTACTATAGATATAAAATCAATTTTTCAATTAAACTGATCGTTTTCACTTGCATCACAAGGGGCTTTGCTCATGTTTTCTTCTTTATCTCGTCGAGTTATTCTTGTGGGTTCTGTTGCTTTTGCACTTTGCTCTTTTACAGCACTTCAAACCAAGGCTGCTGATTCACAAGACAAAACAATCAAAGTCGGTGTGGTATCAGGTCCCGAAGAAGATCTAGCCATTGTTGCAAAAAACGTTGCAAAGACAAAAGGGCTAAATATTCAATTAATTGACTTTGATGATTATAACCTTCCAAACGAAGCACTCGTTGGCAAAGATATTGACGCCAATGCATTCCAACATATTCCTTTTATGGATGCACAAGTCAAAGCACGTGGATATAAACTTGCTGTTGTTGGTAAGACGTGGGTTGAACCATTGGGATTTTATTCTCATAAAATTAAATCTTTAAAAGAACTGCCTGATGGTGCCAAAATTGGGATTCAAAATGATCCATCCAATCAAGGTCGTGCTTTAAATCTTCTTGCAAAACAAGGGTTAATTAAACTCAAAAAAGATGCTCCCACACTCCCCAGTTTAGCTGATATTACAGAGAACCCTCATCATTATGATTTTATTGAACTTGATGCCGCCCAACTTGCACGCTCTTTGGACGACGTCAGCATGGCATCAATTAACACCAATTATGTTATTTCTGCCAAAATAGATCCAAAAACAGTTCTTTTACAAGAAGATCGTCTACATAATCCATATGCAAATATCATCGTTGTCAGAAAAGGCGATGAAAACCGACCAGAAATTAAAACTTTGGTCGAAAGCTTCCAATCCGATGCCGTTAAAAAAGCAATGGAAGATAAATATCATGGGGCGATCCTACCTGCTTGGCAATAACATCTTTTCTTTGTTGTATATTTGAATAAAAATGACCTTACCCTCTGAAACCAAACATGATGTTCCCGTCGTCGAATTTGACGATGTATGCCGTAATTTCGATACTCATATTGCTTTGTCTCACCTTTCCTTTTCTGTCAAAAAAGGTGAGATATTAGGAATTATCGGACATTCAGGCGCAGGAAAAACAACGCTGTTACGTTGTTTGGCTGGATTGGAACATCCTGATACGGGTAAGGTCAAAATAGAAGGCAAAGATATTGCCAATCTTCCCCGCAAGGAATTATTGCCTTTACGTCAAAAAATTGGTTTGGTCTTTCAGCATTTTAATTTGATCAGCAATCAAACTGTTTTGAAAAACGTTGCCTTACCTTTAAAAATATCTGGAATATCCAAAGCAAAACGATACCAAAAAGCCCAAGAATTACTCAATCTTGTTGGGCTGCCTGATAAAGCGCATAATTACCCAGCACAATTATCTGGTGGACAAAAGCAACGTGTAGGGATCGCAAGAGCATTGGCTGCCGATCCTGCACTATTGCTATGTGACGAGGCAACTTCTGCCCTAGATCCCGAAACCACACGTTCTATTATCGAGTTATTGTTGCAAATCAACAAAGAATTGAAACTAACAATTATTTTGATTACGCATGAAATGAGCGTCATTCGTTTATTGGCTGATCGGGTCATTGTTATACAAAAAGGACAAATCATCGAAGAAGGTATCGTTGCGCAAATTTTCTCTCATCCCAAAACAGAGACAACGAAACAATTACTTACCGAAGAACAGCCCTCTTTACCAGCCAGCATAGTAAATTTGTTACATGACGAACCTACACCCAATGACTCTGCTATTCTACATGTTATTATGTTTGGTAACGTCGTCAGAAAACCTTTAATTGCTGACTTACAAAAAGACTACTCTATTTCTGCTTCTTTATTAGAAGGAAGCATTTCTCATATCAGAGAGACCCCTATTGGCACCTCATTCTTAGCCGTTCCTGCAGAAGATTGTACAAAAACAATAAATGCTTTGGCATCAATGGGTGTAGAAACAGTTGAAAGAGTTGGATATGCTGCACTCTAGTTTAGATCAAATAAACGCATTTATTGCCAATACTCTTAATCTTTCACCCTATCTATTAAAGCAACTCTATCAAGCCATTGCTGATACAGCGGAAATGACTGCTGCCTGTAGCTTTTTAACACTCATCGGTGGCTTACCGATTGCCCTATTTTTAGTGATAACAGCCCCAGGTGGTTTGCGTCCTGCTCCATTTTTAAATCGTATTGTTAGCATTATTATCAATATTTTCCGTTCTATTCCTTTTATTATTTTATTAGTCGCCTTAATTCCTGTTACACGATTTATCATAGGCACCTCTATTGGTACAGAAGCCGCCATTATTCCCTTATCCATTGCAACTATTCCTTACTTTACCCGCATTGCTGAGGTTTCTTTAAAAGAAGTCGATCAAGGCCTAATTGAAGCCGTCAAAGCAATGGGGGGCAGCCGATTGACAATCATTAGAGAAGTCCTGTTACCCGAAGCCTTACCTGGGTTAATTGCTGGTTTTACTGTCACCATTATCCTTGTCATTGGTATTTCTGCAATGGCTGGCACGATTGGTGCTGGCGGATTAGGGCGTTACGCGATTAAATATGGATACCAAGATTATAGGAATGATATTACCCTGATCGTTACTGTATTATTGGTTATTATAATTTCTGCAATTCAATGGGTTGGGGATTATTTAGCAAGAAAAGTAAATCATCGATAAAATTCTAACTTATTGTTCTCAACGTCAATATGCAAAATGAATCTAATCATAATTTCCAAGTTGCAAGTTATAACGCTGACAAAATGACCTCTTCAGTATTTAACTCTTTGAGCATATCTGTAAAATTTGGTGCAACATAGCCTATTCTCCACCAATCATTAAGATCGGTGCCAAACGTATAATAGGTCAAATCAGAATGATAAAGGATATTGCCGAAACTTGCTGGTCGTAAATCAATCAATAAAGAAGCTTCTTGACCACCCGTTAAAGGCAGCAAAAATTTTGGTAACCTAGGGGACCAATCTCATCATTATGTGGAGAGGGTTCATAATAAGATATCATTGCATTTATCATTAATCTTGCACAATATACTAAGCTTCAAATCATCGCAAGTTTAGCACCTGTGACATACTCCACTTTAAAATATGAGCAATTATTTTTCGGTGTCGGTGCAACAGATGAGTATTCAAGCATAAATTCAGTAAAATCTGCAGGCAAATGACAGCCAACCATATCTTCAATTTGCTGTAATTGTTCCATTGTGCTTGGCTCATAATATGGTGCCCCTGCATTTTTCTCCGCAACCAAGCATTATAGACAATCGGGTTAATTGCTTGAATATCCTTTGCTTTTTTCCTTTTGAACAAGTCTATATATGATACATAATTTACACTATGAGATTAATAAAACCATGTTGCCATAAATAAATCATTTTGAATCTATATTTTCTTTTAAATTATATATAAAATAAACGATAATTATCATAGAATATACAATTCTTACTGCTCAAAAAAGTAAAAGGATATAAAAATGCACTGGCTGAAACATAGCTTATATGGGCTATTTCTAATCACCCCTTTACTCATAACCAACAGTTATGCACAAGAGATGAATGTGAACTCTAACAGTGCCACATTACCAGGTCTTTCAGGGCAATCCACAAATATACAAACCCAAAAATCAGGCAATAATGATTCTGGTGGGGGCGAACATATTACGGTTCGCGGTCGCAGAACGCCTCCTCCAGGTTACACCTATGCACCCTCAATGGATATGACCAAGGGTCCAGACCCAGAACACCAACAAGCATTAAAAGAAGGAAAAGACCCTGTCAGTGGTGCCAATCTTTCTCGTTACGGCACTGCCTATAGAGAAAGTGGCCCAATGGGTAGCGGTAAACTTGGGGACTCAACGGGTAATGGTTGGTTAACCCCAAGATAATTCCAGATTATTGTTTTTGGCTGATTCTTGTTACTTGTCTCAAAGTAACAAGCTCTTCAGCTGAAGATGGATGAATACCAATCGTTTGATCGAAATCACTCTTTGTTAAACCAGCAGCAATCGCCACAGCAAACCCTTGCATAATTTCAGGCGCATCATCACCAAGCATATGTAATCCAACAACATGTTGCGATGCTTTATCAACTATCATTTTGATATACGTTTTAATTTTACGCTCGGTAAACACATATTTCATTGATGTAAATTGTGAAATATAAACTTCTACCTCGCCTTTTTCAGCAGCTTCTTCTTCTGATAATCCAACACTCGCCAAAGGTGGATAAAAGAAAACTGCTTTAGGGGTCATATCATAAGCACTTTTACGAGTTTTACCTGCAAATAGACGATCTGCCAACGCATGTCCCTGAGCAATCGCGACAGGGGTTAAATTAATCTTATCAATCACATCACCAATGGCATAAATATTTGGAACCGATGTGACAAACTCATCATTGACAATGATCTGTTTTTTCTCAGAAATCCCTACCCCAGCTCGATCGAGCGCCAGCCCTTCGATATTCGGATGACGACCCGTTGCAAAGAATACGCAATCTGTCGAGAGCACTTCACCATTGTCCAAGTGTAGCTGATAGGCATTGCCATCTTTCACAATCTTAACAGGCGACGTACCTGTATGTTGTGTAATATTGGCACGTACATCAATAGCATCATATAATGCTTGACGCATATCTTGGTCAAATCCACGCAAAGGAACAGATTGTCGATAAACTAAATCGACCTCAGAACCTAGACCCGCAAAAATACCAGCAAACTCAATCCCAATATAGCCTGAACCCACAATAGATATTCTTTGCGGACGTTCTTTTAAATAAAAGGCTTGATCGGAAACAATTGCATGCTCTTTGCCCTCTATATCCAAAAGGCTTGGCGATGAGCCCGTCGCAATGACAATATATTTTGCCGTAATATTCAATTTACCTTGCATATCAGGCTCAGATAAAACACTTTGTGCGATATTAATCGTATGTGCATCTTTAAAAGAGGCAGCACCTCTAAAGATCGTGACACCAGCCTTTTGAAGCATAGAGACATATATCTCATTTAATCGATTAATTTCTTTATCTTTTGCTTCGATCAGCTGTTGCCAATGATGCTGTCCCTTTTTCGTATCCCATCCATACCCATGACTATCTTCAATCAAATCGCCAAAGGTACTTGCAAACATCATTAATTTCTTGGGAACACAACCAATATTCACACAGGTCCCACCCCAATGTTGTTTTTCAATAATGGCAACTTTTGCGCCATGCCCAGCGGCAATTCGTGCACAACGAACGCCACCTGAGCCTGCTCCAATTACGATAAGGTCAAAGTCATAGGTCATAGATTATTGCTCCGCAAATGCTTTTTCAATAACGAAAGAACCAGGAGAATTCCCGTTTCCTTCAATAAAGCCTCGTTTTTCAAGGATATCTTTGATTTCAACCAACATTTCTGGTGAACCACAAATCATTGCACGATCTAATTCAGGATCCATTACAGGTAAGTTAATATCGGAGAATAATTTTTCATTATTTACCAATGTCGTAATACGATCACGAACAGGGAAATCTTCACGCGTAACTGTTGGATAATAGATAAGTTTTTTAGAAACATCTTCACCAAGGAATTCATGATTAGGAAGCTCTTTGGTAATATAATCACGATAAGCCAATTCACCCACAGTACGGACACCATGTGTTAAAATAACATTATCAAAATTTTCATATACTTCAGGATCACGAATCAAACTCATAAAAGGTGCAAGCCCAGTTCCTGTAGAGAAGAAATATAAATTACGACCTGGTTTTAAGTTTGATTGAAGCAAGGTTCCCGTTGGTTTACGACCAATTAAAACCGTATCCCCAACTTGCATATGACATAGACGAGAAGTTAATGGACCATCTGGAACCTTAATTGACAAGAATTCCAATTCTTCTTCATAATTTGCACTGGCAATACTATAGGCACGCAACAGAGGTTTGCCATTAACTTCGATCCCAATCATACAAAACTGACCATTTTCAAAACGCAAGCTAGAGGAACGTGTGCATTTAAATGAAAATAAACGGTCAGTCCAATGATGAACACTCAGCACTTTTTCAGCGTTTAAATGACTATATTCCTTGGTTGGATCGGTCAGACGAAAAGAACTATCAATAACGATTGGTTCAGACATTATAAAGAGGCTCCTACTAAATTAACTCAAATTATTGCGCAAATAAAAATTATTCACATTTAAAATGTACTTTAACCCATTCCTATTCAAAATTGAACAGTTTTCAAAGAGTAATTATAAGTTTTTTAACTTTAACAAATTATTACTACTCTTTTAGTGAAATAATAGCTAATATCATGACATAAAGCTATTTAAAGTGACAAAGCAGAAACCAATAGGGTATATAGACTCTATTATATTCGAAACCTGTTTGCACTTTCAATAACTTCTTTGATGTTATCCTTTTAATTACTTTTGCACAAATCCTTTAACTTTTGGAAATTCATGAATTTATCTCCTGCTGAACTTGCCTTACAAAAAGCATTACAACAAAACCCTATTACCCTCACAACTCAAGAAGAGCCTCGGTTGTTAAAGTTAATTGCTCGTAATTTACAACCAGAGCAAACCGAGATTTCGACAGCGACTTTTAACAAATTGCTTTGTATTATTCGTAGGAAAGACTGGGCAAAATACTTAAATAAACAAGTTCAAAAAGAAAATAAACATTGGATTCAATCCGAAGATATCGCTTGGGCAGTTTCTTTTATTCATGATCCAGAACCCAACGAAGAATCTTTACAAAACGCACTAGAACAAGCGCTTCACACACGGTTGCGTCAAAGTGGCAAAAATGCAAATGATGCGTTTCAAACGCTTTATACAGATTTGCTCGACAGTGGCAAACCCATTATTGGCAGCAAATCTTTACGGTTACTGGCACAAGATGTCGCTTTGGCGTTTGAATTATCTCCTGCAGATACCGAACATTTTATCGAAGACATTGTCTATCAAGAACAAAAGCAACAACAAAAAGATCATGAAATCCATCAAATTGCTCGTGACCGCAAAAAGGACGAGATAAAAAAGCAAAGAGAGTGGGAAGATAGCCTCGTTTCTTTTAAAGAAATCCCTGCTTTACTCCATTGTTCTCATAAAGAGGTCTTACGATGGATTGCTGAGAATAAAATTCCTGTTGCCCAAAAAATTAAAAAGCATGGCAAAGATATTTGGCGTTTTGATCCCAAAGAAATCAAAGCATTGCGCTCCCAAATTTCAAACTGGCGCAATGATACACCAACCAAGGGGAACAAGAGCGCCTTTATTAATTTAGGTGATTTGAATATTAAAAACAAAGTATTGGCAAACGTTGCAGCGATGGATCGTTATGCAGGTCACTTTGTTACAGCACGCAGTTTAAAACGTCGCATTACCATTGTGACAGGTCCAACCAATAGTGGTAAATCTTATACTGCCTTAAAAACGATGGCTGAAAGTGAAAGCGGAATCGCTTTGGCGCCTTTACGTTTGTTAGCACATGAATTTAAAGAAGCCTTAGCAGAAAGAGCGATTGCAGCATCCCTTAAAACGGGCGAAGAACGCCAACTTATCCCCCATAGCAAGTTTTTAGCTGCTACGGTTGAAATGTGCCCAATGGACAATCCTGTTGATGTGGCATTAATTGACGAAGCACAAATGTTGACTGACCAAGACCGAGGTGCTGCATGGACGGCTGCGATTATGGGCGTACCAGCACGGCAAGTTTTTGTATTAGGATCGCCAGAATGTATTCCTATTGTTAAAAACATAGCACGACTTTGTGACGATCCTTGGGAGGAAATCTCTTTAGAGCGTAAAAGTGCGTTACAAACAGCCTCAGCCCCTATTCGACTAAATCAACTGCATGCAGGCGATGCGTTAATTGCGTTTTCAAGACGTGAGGTCTTGGATTTACGTGCGATCCTCATGCAAAAAGGACATCGTGTTGCAGTTATTTATGGTGCTTTAAGTCCAGAAGTTCGCCGTGCTGAAGCAAAACGCTTTAACGATGGTGAGGCAGAAATCCTTGTTGCAACCGATGCTATTGGTATGGGATTGAACCTGTCAATTAAACGCGTGATCTTTAGCACGATTTATAAATTTGATGGAACCAACAGACGCCCTCTTACTTCTCAAGAAGTCAAACAAATTGGTGGTCGCGCAGGACGATATGGAAAACATGAAACAGGAACCGTTGGCTTATTAGCTGGGGCTGGTGATCCTGATTTTATTCGTCGTCAATTAGAGGCCCCTCCTGAAATCCTAAAGGATTTACGACCTTTGGTGCAACCAGATAGCGATATTGTTCAGCTAATTGCCAATGAAATTAATTCAAACAGTTTATTTGGTGTATTAACACGCTTAAAACGTGCGGTATTACGTCCCGATGATCCCAATTATCGCCTCGCACCTATGGAAGAAACCTTTGCCATTGCGTCTGCTTTAGAAGGCGTGCAAGGATTAGAGTTAAAAGATCGTTGGACATATTCTGTCTGCCCTGTCGATGATCGCGATAATGGTATTCAACGCCTTACGCGTTGGGCAGCCGACCACGCTGCAGGCAAAGAAATTGCTGCCCCCAGCACGGGCAAGCTCCCTCATCCTAGCAATGCATCACGTCAAGAGTTGGAACGTGCAGAAAAACGCCATAAACGTCTTGTTGCATGGCGTTGGTTGTCTTTACGTTTCCCGAAAATATATCCTGATTTAGAAACCGCAGAGAAAACTACTCGAGAGCTGAATGATTGGATTGAATCGGTTCTACGTCAACAACGACGAAAAGCAGAGTTATAAATAATGTAATGAAGGCAAACTATTGATACTGTAATTTCTCATTATTCCAGCGATAGATTTTGCTTTTTTTATTCTTAGCCCCTTTTTGTGTCTGTTTTATATCGTAAAATTCGTTTGTTTGATGAGACAGAATAGATAAAATATATTTGACAATATTTTTCATCATGATAATTTAACGAATCCAAAGATACTTAGTCATTATTTTAGCAACTATTTTGTATCTATTGATGATGAAGGTAAACGCCTTTTTTTATCAATTAGCTGATCCACAACTTTATCTTTAAGGGGTTTCAATAAATTGGCAGCCCGCATTCCCGCTTTCCTTAGCATCCATAACCCTTTTTCTTCACGGGTATATAAAGTGGCAATCGTGTTTGTAATCGTAAACATAGGGAATGTTTTTTGTCTTAAGCGACGTTCATAACGACGAAGCTGTTTGACTGCACCAATCTCTTCACCACGTTCGATTCCTGATTCAACTTCTTGTGCCAAAATCTCTTGCCCAAGCATGGCAAAATTAAATCCATGTGCTGTAATTGGGTGCATCCCAATCGCTGTATCGCCAATTAATGCGGTGTGACGCGTTGCAAAACGATTAGCAAAAACTGTTTTCAGTGGATATACGTGACGCGTAGAAATGGACTTCACTTCACCTAAACGATTTTGTAATCGTTTGCTAATATCAGCTGTAAATGCTTCTTCGTCTAATGCCCTTACCTTGTTCATTTCATCAGGAGGCAATGATAAAACAATCGATGATACATTCCCATTCAACGGCAGTAACGCTATGGTTTGACCTTTATCAAACCATTGTAGTGCAACGCCTTGATGTGGCAATTCATGTTCAAGACGGGTTACCATCATATGGCGATGAAAATCATGTAAATGATGCCCAATTCCAAGACGATCTCTTGTCTTTGAAAATCGTCCATCAGCTAATACTGCTAGCTTTGCGGTAATTATTTGATCTTTTATTTGAATTGTTACGTAATCAACAAAGCAAGACAACTCTTCACAAGATTGTTCTGGTAAAATAGTAATCCCTTCACGGCTTGCGGCTTCTTCAAATAAAGATTTACGAATAGCAAAATTAGGCACTAAATATCCAAGAGCCTCTTCATCTTTCCCCTTGGTATCAAAGGTCAAAGGGTGGTTTTCATCGCCATTCTCTACGCGGGCTTCCTGTATCACAGAAATATTTTCGGGTCGAATACGATCCCACACCCCCATTGATTGCATCAAAGAAACCGTATGATGCGTCAATGCGATTTCACGCCCATCAAAAGATGGATTTTGTAAAACGTGTAATGGTGCTGGATCAATCACAGTCACCTGCAATCCCAATGCCTCCAAAGATAATGCTGCCCCCAAACCAGCAGGACCACCGCCAATTACAACAACATCTTTCTTATCCATTGGTAATGGCATCTTATACTCTCCCAAAATACTAAAATCTTTTTAAAGTCTCAATAACTCTATTTACTATCTACTTTAAATTGAACAGGTTTCCCATTCCAAATAGCAACATAATCATCAATAGCCACACGAGGTGGAGCCACTTCTGCTTCACACAAGGTGCCAATAAATAAAAAACCAAGCATTCGATAAGGTTCCTGAAATCCTAACCCGTCCACAATGTCTTGATTAGCAATTGGACCTGTTACCCATTTAGCGCCAAAGCCAAACGCATGTACCGCATTCAAAACATTCATCACCGCAGCGGAGCTGGCCATTAATTGTTCATCCACAGTCACACTGGTTTTTTCAGTAATTTGACGCATCCCCAACGCAATCACCATTGGGGCGCATGAAAAATTATGCTGCACTTTTTGCAAATAAGAAGCTGGATAATCATATTCTGGTTTTTGCATCGATTGCTCAACCGATTGCAACCATTCAGCTCTATTCTGTTTTGGAATCACAATAAAACGCCAAGGGCGTAACTTACCATGATCTGGCGCACACACTGCCGCAGATAAAATTTGATGTAATTGTTGATCCGAAGGGGCTGGTTCTTTCAAAGCACCACTTGAAAACCGCGAAAGTAAAAAATCAATATTTGACATTTGCTAATCCACTATAATGAATATTAAAGACCATATATCGTATTTTAATATTCAAACACTCTATATCTCGAATAAAATTAAAACGGATATAATTAATAAAAAACTCCTTTTCTTACATTATTATATTTCTATAAGATTGTCTTTTCTTTTTCTTGGCCTTATATTTCTATCTTGTATCGCCAGCAATCATTATCAATGGACACAGAATATTTCATGACTCAACCAAGACAGACCAACATACACAGGCAAACTTCAGAAACTGATATTCAACTGACGTTAAATATCGATGGCACAGGCAAATCAAATATTAATACAGGCATTGGTTTCTTTGACCATATGCTAACTGCGTTGTCTAAACATAGTTTGTTTGATCTTGAGTTACTTGTCAAAGGTGACCTTCATATTGATGACCATCATAGTGTCGAAGATACTGGGATTGCTCTGGGGCAGGCTTTTCGCCAAGTGATCGGTGATAAAAAAGGCATTTGTCGTTTTGGACAAGCCACCGTGCCACTTGATGAAGCATTGAGCGAAGTGATTATTGATATTTCTGGACGTCCTTATCTGGCATGGGATGTTTCATTCCCTACACAAAAAATTGGACAAATGGACACAGAATTATTCGAGGAATTCTTCCGTGGCTTCGTAATGAGTGCCCATATTAATCTGCATGCAATCAAACGTGCTGGACGTAATTCCCATCATATTGCCGAAGCAACATTCAAAGCCACAGCCAGAGCATTACGCAGCGCGTGTGAATTTGATGCACGTGCTTTGAATAATATTCCATCTACCAAAGGTGTCTTGTGAAGTTTTTTACCGTTTATACCAATCCACTATATCCTAAAAATATCAAACTGGTTCCGAATGGTTTTTCATGGATGGTTTTGATTTTAGGTGCTATTGGTTTACTTATCCAAAAAAGTTGGATACATGGATTAATTATCTTCAGCCTATGTATTTCATTACGATTTTGGTTACACCCTCCTTTTGTGTTTTTATTTTTTATCCATTTTTTGCTCGCATGTTTTGCGTATCATTTTCAAAGAACCGAGCTTACATTATCTGGGTGGAAAATTAAAACAATCATCGCAGGACGTAATAAACAAGCTGCTTTATTAAGATTACTCGATCAATATCCTGATCTTGCTCAAAAGATATAATATAATGTCTCATTCTCCTTTAAAAATCATTGTGATTGATTATAATGGCGGTAACCTTGCCTCGGCACAGCGTGCTGCATTATATGCCGCGCAACAAATCAATTTGTCCGTTGATGTAGAAATCAGCAATCATCCAGAAATGATCCTGAATGCAGATCGTATCATTTTACCTGGTCAAGGTGCTTTTGCAGATTGCATGAATGGGTTAAACAATATCCCTCATCTTTTAACAGCATTAGAACAAAGCACCCATAAAGGTACTCCTTTTTTAGGGATTTGCGTTGGAATGCAATTGATGGCACAACGAGGGTTGGAACATCATATTACCGAAGGTTTAGGATGGGTAAAAGGCGAGATCGCTCAAATGACTCCCAAAACTCTACCTCTACCTCAAATGGGATGGAATGAACTGCATTTCAAACCGAACCAACATCCTCTTCTTGAAGGGATTGAGGCTGGTAATCATGCTTATTTTGTGCATTCCTATGCCTTAACGCATGCTGATCCTCAAGATATTATTGCAACGACAGATTATGATGGAGTGACTGTCCCCGCCATTATTGCCAAAGGCAATAAAGTCGGCACACAATTTCACGTTGAAAAAAGCCAAGAAATTGGGTTAAGAATTCTAGCCAATTTTTTAATGTGGGATACTAGTCCGTCCCTTCATAATCATTAATTAACATTAAGTCTTAGAATGGATCATTTTACATCTAGCCTCTTACCCAAAATACAAATTGAACAAATTGCATCTTTAGAGAATGAGGATGATCTTCACTCTCTATCTGAAGCATTAGAGGCGTCAATTATTGCTGGATATCACTGTAAATGGACAAAGCCCCCGCCTCGCCATTTGGTTGAAAACTACTTTAAGAGCGTCTTGTTGGTTTCTGAAAAACTTTTATTTACGGCGCGTCTTGATGGAAATATCACTGGAATCTGTGAGGTGACAACGCCTCCTAAACAAAAAGATTCCTCTTTAATTGCTGCAACCATAGACATATTTGCAGTTGCACCTTATGCATCAAATACTGGTGTTGAGGAACGGCTTTTATCCAAAATGGAACATACTGTTTCGCAGCTTGGGTTTCCTATTATCAATGTCATTATTGATGAAACCCAAAAAAAGTTATTTCAGTTTTATTTGCAAAATGAATACCAACATTGGGCAACTCATCCCTATTATCAAAAAATAGATGGGCAAATTGTCAAAGGCTTGTTGCTCTATAAATCATTTTTAAATACTTCCTCCTCATAATCAGGAAAGCTTTTTTTATGTCATCTCTTTCTTCTCCGCGTCCATTAACCTTATATCCTGCAATTGATTTAAAAAATGGTCAATGTGTTCGATTACGCCAAGGGGAAATGGATCAAGCAACCATCTACTCTGATAATCCAGGCAGCCAAGCCAAAGAATGGCATAAGCAAGGATGTAAATGGTTACATGTTGTTGATTTAGATGGTGCCTTTGCCAAGAAACCTGTGAATATTGAAGCAGTTCAAGCCATTCTTGCAAATTCACAAGTGCCAGTCGAACTTGGTGGAGGCATCCGAGACCTGCAATCTGTTGAATTCTGGTTATCTCAAGGAGTTACGCGAGTAATCCTAGGCAGTGTTGCTGTCAAAAATCCTCAGTTGGTTTATGATGCGTGTAAAGCATTTCCTAATCAAATTGTGATTGGAATTGATGCAAAATCTGGGTTCGTCTCTACAGAAGGTTGGGCAGAAACCTCAGAAATGAAAGCTCTTGATCTTGCTTTAAAACTACAAGATAGCGGTGCTGGAGCCATTATCTTCACTGAAATCCAACGAGACGGCATGTTGTCTGGATTAGATTTAGAACAAACTGCTGAACTGGCACATCATTTATCCATTCCTGTCATTGCCAGTGGTGGTGTAGGGAATTTAGATCATCTACGTGCTTTACGTGAAGTTGCTAACACAGAGCCAAATATTGAAGGGGTTATTGTTGGGCGTGCTTTATACGATGGACGCATCAATATTACCGAAGCATTAAAGGTCTTGGAAACATGTTAAAAACCCGTGTCATCCCTTGTCTTGATGTCAAAGATGGTCGCGTTGTCAAAGGGGTTAATTTTGTCTCTCTACGTGATGCAGGCGATCCTGTAGAACAAGCCCTCGTTTATGACAAAGCTGGTGCAGATGAGCTCACATTCCTTGATATTACTGCCAGTCATGAAAATAGAGATACAATTCTAGATGTCGTAACCCGTACTGCAGAAAGTATCTTTTTACCATTGACCGTTGGTGGAGGTGTTCGCCGTGTAGAAGATATGCGCGCCCTTTTATTAGCAGGTGCGGATAAATGTGCTATTAACTCTGCGGCTATTAAAACACCAGAACTGATTAACGAAGCAGCTAATAAATTCGGCAGCCAATGTGTTGTTGTTGGCGTGGATGCGCGCTCTAATGGCAAAGGCTCATGGGAAATATATACGCATGGTGGTCGTAATCCGACAGGAATTGATGCCATTGAATGGTGTCAACAAATGGCAGAGCGTGGTGCAGGTGAAATCTTATTGACCAGCATGGATCGCGATGGCACAGGCAAAGGATTTGATTTGGAACTGTTAAAAACAGTCTGTAACACGATCAAAATCCCTGTAATTGCCAGTGGTGGTGTGGGAGAGTTACACCATTTTACTGAAGGTGCACAAACAGGTGCCACAGGATTATTAGCGGCAAGTGTCTTTCATTTTGGGCAATTTACAATCTCTCAAGTTAAACAAGAGCTTGCTCAAAACAATATTCCTGTTCGTTTATCCAAATAAAACCAAACCCAAAGAAGATCACCATGAACACTAAGATCAGCGCAGATATCCTGAACCAACTTTATGAAACTATTCTTTCAAGAAAAAATGCAGATCCAAATACCAGCTATTCTGCAAAATTACTTGCGAAAGGTTCCAAAAAAACCGCTGAAAAATTTGGTGAAGAAGCGGTTGAATGTTTGATTGAGTGTGCAACTGGAAATCAAAAAGAATTGATTACCGAAAGTGCTGATGTATTATATCATTTATTGGTCATGTGGGTCAGTGCAGGTGTTTCCCCTGATGATGTATGGCAAGAATTACATCGCAGAGAGGGAACCAGTGGTATCGCAGAAAAAGCTGCACGTTCTAATAATCCTTTGAAATAAATCATGCAAGGAGAAAGCTATGTCTATTAATATCTCAAAATATGATCCTCAAAATGTTTTTGCAAAAATCTTAAGAAAAGAAATCCCATGTAAGGCAATTTATGAAAATGATTTTGTGCTTGCATTTCACGATATTGCCCCACAAGCACCCGTTCATGCATTGGTCATTCCTAAAAACCCATATACATGTTTTGCAGATTTTGCCGAACGTGCTGCTCCTGAAGAGCTTATAGCTTTCAGTAAAGCCATTGCTCATGTTGCTAAAGAGCTGGGGCTAGAAGATAACGGGTATCGTATTATCAGCAATACAGGCAGAGATTCTGGACAAGAAGTCCCTCACTTTCATTTTCATATTATGGGTGGTCGAAAAATGAGCTTTATGGGTTAATTTAATTCTTCACTATGGTAACCAAGAATATCGCATCAGATCAAAAAGTCAAAGCAATGTCTTTGGTAGAAGTACGAACTTTTATCGAACATTTAGCCAAAGAAAATCCTGATGCGAAAAGTGAGCTCAATTATACCTCTCCTTACACGTTGCTTGTTGCTGTTGTTTTGTCGGCACAAGCTACAGACGCATCGGTCAATAAAGCAACAGAGAAGCTCTTTAAAGTGGCTTCTACACCCTCAGAAATAGTTGCTTTGGGTGAAGAAGGCGTTGCACAATATATTAATTCCATTGGTTTATGGCGTGCCAAATCGAGGAATGTTGTTGCTTTATCAACACAACTTCTGGAACAACATGATGGGAACGTTCCTGGAGAGAGACAAGCATTGGAAGCATTACCCGGTGTAGGTCGAAAAACAGCGAATGTTGTCTTAAATATTGCCTTTAATCAAAGCACCATGGCTGTGGATACACATATTTTTAGATTGGGAAATCGCACAGGTCTCGCTTTGGGCAAGGATGTGCTTGCGGTTGAAAAAGCACTGGTCAGGCGAATTCCAAAAGACCTTTTACGAGATTCTCATCACTGGTTGATATTACACGGACGGTATATTTGTAAAGCCAGAAAACCCGAATGTTGGCGTTGCCCTGCAACTATTGTCTGTCATTATCCCAATAAAAATTTAGGTTAACCCAACATTCATTTAAATATTTTACCTTATAAATCCTCATATTGTTTAAAACTACGTAAATAACACAATATTTCCCTAAATAACCACAAATCATTCTTAAATTTGTTACGATATCATAAAATTATAATAATCAATTACTTTTTAATATTGAACAACATAAATGAAAAAATTGCTGATATTTTTACCTCTCGTTTTTATTATTGGTTATTACGGAGATCAAGAATATCTTCTATCTTATGATAATACAAGTTACCAAACATCTCTATATTCCAATGATTATACTATTTATAATTATTACCCTCAATATCCCACTTATCGAAACACTATCAATCATAAACCACATATAAATCAACCACCTCCACCACCATTTTTAAATACTTCAATAAATCACAACAGACCTCAGCCACCGCCTCATTTAGGGCATGATAGAAAGTAAATAAACAGTGAAATAATCCTTTTAAAAAAATACCCACATTCCTTTTAATAAAAGTATTTGCTCTAAAAAATCATTCCTGTTGTGCCATCGGCATCTTAGGAATTCCTCTTTGAATAGATTCCATAACCCAAGGTCGCTGCCCTCTATTCTGTATATCTGTATTTATTGTTAAAGGATGTAACCAAATACTATGCGAGCCATTGATCCAATTCTCTTTTTTATTCACAACAGGGATATTCTTACAAAAAGACTGGTTCCATAAGAAAGATAGCTCTATAATACTTGACTGACATAAATGTTCTTGTTGATTATTTGGAATATTCTTTAATACAATTAAAATTTTTTCATCATCCAAAAAACAATATTCCTGATTACAATATATTCCTGCTTCTTTTGTATTATCCGACACTATTTTGACTGCTGTTGCTTTTGAGACTTTACGCCATTCTTCAGCAGTTAAAGAATCACATCCTCCTTGGCATACCATCAATAGTTGATGATGGTGATTGATCCCTATCATTCGCCCATTAGGTGACGTTATGATAGTAGGTGCTGTTACAAAAAAAATGGAAGATATACCCATGATCATCATCACTATACCACTCCAACGGATGGCTGTGATACATAAACATAAAATACACAATCCAAAGAAATAAAGTATATATCCCCAAGCAGGGAAAAGTGGCACTGTAATACTGGCATAAGGTAAATGGGCAACCCATTCTGCCAACCAAATTACCCAATCTATTCCAAAAAACATCAGGTTTAAAAAAATATAGTCAAGCCCAAAAGCCATTGTGCATAATGCTAACAATCCCAACGGCATAATCCACAACGCCATTAAAGGGACGGCTATTAAATTCGCACAAACAAAATATAAATTTAATTCGTGAAAATAAAACATTATTACAGGAACCACAGCTGATCCTGCTAAGATACTGACCCAAGCGCCTTCTAGAATATATATTTTAATAAAACAATATGTATAAGAATGAACATGTTGATATTTCTTTAACCATCGAAAAATCAACTGATAGCCAGAAACCAAAGCCATAACAGCAGCCATTGACATCTGAAATGACACATCCAATACTGAGGCAGGAGAAAAAAGTAAGAGAAATAATGCAGCTAGCATCAAATTATATTTGGAAAATACAGAACGATTACAAAGTAAAGCCAACATCACAATACTTGCCATAAATAGACTACGCATTGCAGGAATGTGCAATCCTGTTAATATCAAATAACAGCATCCAACACCCCATCCAATAACAATCGCAATGGTTTTGGTTGACCAATATAATGCCAATGTTTGACTGCGCAAAAGCAACCAGCGCACTGTAAAAGTAACAATCCCTATGACGATCCCTAAATGTAACCCTGCGATTGCCAATAAATGCGCCAAACCAGAAGCTGCAAATGCGTGACGTACGTCGGGGGATAACTCTCCACCAATGCCTGTTAATAATATTTGCGCAATGATCCCCGCAGAACCAGCATTCACAGCACGAATATGTGTGGCGATTTTTTCTCTTAATTTTTGTATTGAATAATTGGGTCGAGCAGCAATGATCTTTACAGGCTCTAAGGCATATCCATATGCACCTATATTTCTAAACCAAGATTGAAATTGTAAATCATACCTTTTTATAAATTGAGGTGATGAAGGACGATGCAACATCACTCTTGCTTGCACTATATCGCCATTTCCAAAAGATTGATGATCTTTTGCAGACAGTGTGAATAAGATCACTCTTTTCCACTCTTGTTGATCTGATTCTGGTGCTGTGATAAAACGCACTTGTTGTAATGTAATACGTTGCTTCCCAGTGCTTAAATATTCAATAGATTTAACTTTCCCTTGAACAATCGTTGCACGCGAAGGCACCGCATAAAAAGGCTCTTGGCGATGGGTTTGTAACGACGCCAAGCCAAAACCAAGTGCGACAAGAGTAATTGTCCAACTGATTTGATAGAGACCTAAATACGCCGTATAGTAACGACGTATTATCGCCACCCCTAGCAAACCTAAAACGAAAGATCCAATACCCCAAATGACAGACGGCTCAACAGGGAGTAAAAAATAAGCCAAACATCCAATAGCAAAAGCAATAGGAATCCACAATCTTAGCGATTCCGTTTCAATATATAAATATTGATACATCCTATAGAATATTGCTTGAATATTGTTAACCTTAATAAAATTAATACATAAATAGGTTCTATATTAATATATATTATTAATCTTCAAAGCAAATATTCTATCGATGAGACTATAAAATCATCGACTAATCGTTGCTTGCAAAGCGTCAATAGAGGTTTGAATACCCGCCTCCGTCGACATGGTAAAATCTTCCATTTCCAAGCGAATCCAACCATTATATCCAACCATCCGCACAATAGAGAAAAATTCTTTCCACCATTGCAAATCTTTACCTGCACCAACCGCCACATATTTCCAAGCACGATTGGCAACATCTGTTACTTCTTTTAACTCTAACAACCCATTTACATCAGCCAATTGAATAATATCTTCGATTTCTTTTAAATGACGTTTCCCCATTCCCCCTGGGTCTACAGGATTGCCTGAGCAATTTAGTGCTGCAATTTTCAAGCCAACGCACACCCTCTATTCCAGCATCAATTCCAGGATAGCGACGCGTTTGCAAGAATGCTTCACCCCTTTTCCCTTGGCGTTAATTGCTTGGGCAATCCATAAATAAATATTTACCCAACTATCCCCTAGCACAAACGTTATACCAAAAGTCTTGGGGTTCGTTCTCCATTTTTAGTGCTTCGCTAGCATCTGTATCATCCCCAGAATTAAATCCATGCGTATATTGCAGATCAACTATACGGATTTCGCCCAACATCCCTTTTTTAACCATCATTGCCATTTGTTCAACCAATGGATATCCTGTAAATCCATAAGTTACGCCAATGATTAACCCTTTTTCTTCGGCAATTTTTCGAACTTCATCACATTCTGCAACCGTAAAAAACAAAGGTTTTTCACAAATAACATGCATCATATTGGAAAAAATAATTCTATTTATAAGGCAAAATTTTCTCTATATAGAAAAAAAATCTATAACTATTGGTAAACAACATTTTAAAGAACAACAATAAGAAAGTATGTTTTGATAGATCAACCTATTTTGAAAAGATAAAAAAGAATCATAAACATATTTAAAAAGAACGATTTTAAAACGATGAATAAATATACCAACAAATGTGAAACTAGACTTCACATATATCATTTAAATAATTATAGTATGATCGTTTATACAAAATATATTTTAACTTCGCGCATTCAAGAAAGACGCTTATGACAGTTCGTACACGTTTTGCCCCCAGCCCCACAGGTTTACTCCATATCGGAAATGCTCGCGCGGCACTTTTTAATTATCTTTATGCCAAACATCATAATGGCGAATTTTTATTGCGTATCGAAGATACTGACAAAGAGCGCTCGACCCAACAAGCGGTCGATGTGATTTTTGATGGTTTAGCATGGATGGGATTAACCCCAGATGAAGACCCTATCTATCAATCGACCCGTATTCAAAGACATCAAGAAATCGCTTTACATCTCTTAGAAACAGGCAAAGCCTATAAATGTTTCTGTACCCAAGAAGAACTTGCCGATATGCGTGCCAAAGCACAAGTTGAAGGGAAACCCCCTCGTTATAATGGTTATTGGCGAGATCGTGACTCTTCAGAAGCTCCAGAAAATGCACCTTATACAGTGCGTATCAAAGCCCCACGCGAAGGTGAAACTGTATTACAAGATTTGGTTCAGGGTGAAGTGACCGTCGCAAATATCGAACTTGATGATATGATTATTCTTCGCGCCGATGGTACACCCACCTATCAACATGCGGTTGTGTGCGACGATCATGATATGAATATTACCCATGTTATTCGCGGAGATGACCATTTAACCAATACATTCCGTCAACTCATAATTTATCGTGCAATGGGCTGGGATATTCCGAATTTTGCCCATCTTCCGCTGATTCACGGACCTGATGGTGCAAAACTCTCTAAACGTCATGGTGCCAGCTCTGTTGTAGAATTCCGTGATGAAGGCTATTTACCAGAAGCCCTATGTAATTATCTATTACGCCTAGGTTGGGGACATGGAGACGAAGAGATCCTGAGTCGTGAAGAGCAAATTAAACTGTTTGATCTCGATGGTGTGGGGCGTTCACCATCACGTATGGATTACGCCAAATTAATGTATGTGAATGGGTATTGGCTCCGTCAAGCTGACGATCAAAGACTCGTAAAAGATGTTGTTTCTCGTCTTTCAAAAAATCCTGAATTAATTTTGGATCAAGATCATCAAAATCGTTTATTAACATTAATGCCAGGGTTAAAAGAGCGTGCTAAAAACCTAGTAGAATTGGCTGAAAATGCAAAGTTCATTTTTGCAAAAATGCCTTTATCTTTTACTGAAAAAGCACAAAAACTACTCAACGAAGAAAATTGTGGTATGTTAAGCAAACTTGCATCTCAACTTGCCACCTTAACTCCTTTTACCAAAGAGAGCATTAACCAATTTCTTCATCAATTTGCAGAAACAGAGGCACTCAAGTTAGGCAAAGTCGCCCAACCTTTGCGCGCAGCTGTAACAGGCAGCACGATGTCCCCTGGAATTGACGATACCTTATTGGCTTTGGGCAAAGAAGAAGTGTTGGCTAGATTAGGAGCCATAACCAATGGATAACCCATTTGGACAACATTTCTTGGGAATAGAAGGTCTATCCCCTCATCATATTGAATCTTTACTGGATCGCGCTGATAATTATGCATTGCTAAATCGTTCTCGTAAAACACCCAGAACGTTGTTAAGAGAACGTACACTCATTACGCTCTTTTTTGAGAATAGTACACGAACCAGAACCTCTTTTGAACTTGCTGGTAAAAGATTGGGGGCAGACGTCATTAATATGTCTGTATCCACATCCTCTGTCAGCAAAGGTGAAACGTTATTAGATACTGCCTATACACTCAACGCAATGCGTGCAGATCTATTGGTTATTCGACATTCTCATTCAGGCGCACCAGCCCTTTTGGCACAAAAAGTCGATGCCAGTGTCATTAATGCGGGTGACGGAATGCATGAGCATCCAACCCAAGCATTATTAGATGCTCTGACCATTCGTCGTCATTACGGTACATTATCAGGATTAACCGTTGCCATTTGTGGTGATATTTTACATAGCCGCGTTGCACGCTCTAATATCTTACTTTTAAATACAATGGGATGTAAGGTACGCGTTATCGGACCACCAACATTACTGCCATTAACCATTACGAAAATGGGGGCTACTCCCTATTATTCTATGGATGAAGGTATTAAAGACGTTGATGTTATTATGATGTTACGGATGCAAAAAGAACGCATGCAAGCGGGTCTGGTTCCAAGCAGCAGAGAATATTTCCGTTTTTTTGGGTTGGATCGTCGTCGATTAAACCTTGCCAAGCCAGGTGCTTTAGTCATGCATCCAGGTCCATTAAATCGTGGAGTCGAAATTGACAGTAATGTTGCAGATGACCCAGCCCAAAGCGTGATCCAAGAACAGGTCGAAATGGGGGTTGCGGTTCGAATGGCAGTTCTTGAAAAATTCTCTCAGATAAAGGCTCAACCATGAAACCATTGCTCCTTACCAATGTTCGTTTAATAGATCCTAAATCTGGACTAGATAAAATTGGGCGTTTACTTGTCAAAGAAGGCAAGATCGCAGCTGTTGATATGCCAGAAAGCGAAAAATTACCCGATGCATGCGAAATTATTGATGGACAAGGCGCTGTGCTATGTCCTGGTTTGGTAGATATGCGGGTAACTGTTGGCGAACCAGGTTACGAATATCGAGAAACCATCGCCACAGCTGCCGAAGCCAGTGCTGCTGGGGGAATTACCACCATGGCGATCTTACCCAACAGCAAGCCAGCAATTGACAATCCTGCGCTGGTCACCTTGCTGAAAGCCAAAGGGGAAGAAACACATTCTGTCAATATTTTACCTTATGGTGCGCTAAGTGTGGGGTGCGAAGGCAAGGAAATGGCTGAAATTGGTTTGTTACAAGAAGCGGGCGCGATTGCATTCACCGATGGTAACAAAGCTCTTGAGAATACACGCCTGATGATGTTAACCATGGCGTATGCCAGAGGATATAATTGCCTTGTCGTACAACATCCAGAAGACCCCTCTCTTGCCAGAAAGGGCAGCGCCACGAGAGGTGAATTGGCTACCAAACTAGGCTTACCCTCTATCCCTGCTGCTGCTGAAGCCATCATGATTGCAAGGGATTTACGCCTTGCCGAACTCACAGGATGTCGTTTACATTTTGGTCACGTCTCCACCGCAGAAGGGTTAGGATTAATTCGCCAAGCCAAAGCCAAAGGTTTACCCGTCAGTTGCGATACTGCGCCTGTATATTTTGATTTAAATGAAGACGCTATTGGTGATTTTCGTACTTATGCAAAATTATCCCCCCCATTAAGATCAGAAGAAGATCGCCAAGCCGTTTGTCAAGCGCTTGCTGATGGAACGATTGATGCGATTGCATCAGATCATCTTCCTCGGGATGTTGATGACAAGCGCTTACCTTTTGCTGAAGCTGCTGCTGGTGGCACGGGATTGGTGACATTATTAAGCGTGACTTTATTACAGGTTAAAAAAGGCGATCTCTCTTTGTCGGATGCACTATCCTTATTAACCTATCGTCCTGCAGAATTACTAGGGCAACAGTTTGGTACCTTAAGTATTGGAGTTGATGCTGATCTTTGTTTGTTTGATCCTGACCAAAATTGGTTGGTAGAAGCTGGCAAATTGCCTGGTCGTGCGCAAAACACACCTTTTGACAATCGTGAATTACCAGGCGTTGTTTTAGGCACTTGGAAAGCTGGTCGTCGTGTCTATGCAAGGCAATCATCATGATGTGGCATATTCCTCCTTCTGCAATGCCTTTGATGGTTGGTATTGCGTTAATATCTTATCTGATTGGCAGCATTCCCTTTGGGATGCTTATCAGCCAATTAGGCGGTCTGGGGGATATTCGCAAAATCGGCTCTGGCAATATTGGTGCAACCAATGTTCTAAGAACAGGTAATAAGAAACTTGCAGCACTCACCTTATTATGTGATATGGGCAAAGGGACTTTCGCAGTAGCTTGTGGGTATATATTTGGCACAGGTCTACCAAACCTTAATCCTGCGATATCTATTGCTGCTATTTTTGTCGTGCTTGGACATTGTTTTCCAATATGGTTGGGCTTTAAAGGGGGCAAAGGTGTTGCAACAGGTTTGGGCGCTGCACTTGCCCTGACACCAATTTCTGGCATTTTATGTTGTGCTGTCTGGCTTTTAGGCGCTAAATTATCAAAGATTTCTTCTATGGGTGCCTTAACGGCTTTTATTGCGTGGCCTTTATTAGTCATGATTGAATCTCAATTTGATTTAAAAGCACCTTTGTTATTTCCAGCGTTAATCATCAGCCTGTTGGTGATTTGGCGACACCAAGCCAATATTCAACGATTGATGAATGGCACTGAGCCTCGTATTGGGGATAAAAAAGAACATTCTTCTTTATCTAATCCATCTAATGACTAAAATGACCTCCAATAACCTGTCTATTCAAAAGCTATCTTCTTATTTAAGACTTGCAAGAACAGACGGTATTGGAGCCATTCGCTTTCATCAGCTGTTAAAAAAATATCGTACGCCCGAAGCAGCTTTGGACATATTGCCTTCTCTAATCAGAAATAAAAAAACATCTGCGTTTTTTTCGCCACCACCTTTATCTGTTATCGTTAAGGAAATTGAGAAAACTTTTGAACTGCAAGGACAGTTTCTAATTCATGGATTTGAGGATTATCCCCCATTATTAAGTCAATTAGATGACGCGCCGCCAGTTCTTACCATCCTCGGAAATATCGAGTTTCTTCATAAACAAAATATTGCAATTGTTGGAGCCAGAAATGCGTCTATGCATGGTATCAGAGTTGCAGAAAGTCTGGCTGCTGATCTAGCTGCACATTCTATTGGTGTCACTTCTGGTCTTGCCAGAGGCATCGATCAAGCCGCACATAAAGGGGCTTTATATACTGGCTTTACGATTGCAGCGATTGCATGTGGAGTTGACATCGTTTACCCAACAGAACACGAAAAATTACAAAAGCAAATCGCTGAAAAAGGCGTTATCGTATCAGAATTTCCGTTGGGAACCCCTCCTCAAACCACCCATTTCCCACGTAGGAACAGATTAATTGCAGGATTGTGCCATGGATGTGTCGTCATTGAGGCTGCCCTTAATTCTGGCAGTTTGATTACAAGCAAACTTGCGCTGGATTATAATAAACCTATTTTTGCTGTGCCCGGTTCGCCTTTAGATCCGCGTTGTAAAGGCAGCAATAACCTTTTAAGAATGGGCGCGGTTTTAACAGAAAATGCTTTGGATATTCTTCCAGAACTTTCATCATTGCTTATCAACAAGAATAAACCTTTTAAACCTGATTTATTTGCTAATATTAATCCGCCTATTGAAACCATCAACGATCAACCAACCGATATTACTCAGGAAACGACAGGCAATTCAATAGAAAAAGACATCATCGCTTTATTATCCACTACACCGACCCCTATTGATTTAATCATTCGTCACCTTTCTTATTCTGCAACTGAAATACTTAGCACAGTTACTTTACTTGAGATTAATAACAAAATTATCTTTCAACATAATGGATATATGTTAACTTCCTAAAATTATTACTGGTTTGTTAAAAATCTCTTTCATATCTTTACAAGAACACTACCAAACATTATTACAAGGCAATTAAATAACATTTGCTTCTTTGAAAAAAAACGATATGATTTTGTTTTTTATATTTTCGACTGCTTACTTTTCATTTTATTCTCGTCTGGAGAAGCAATGACAGACGTCATTATAGTAGAATCCCCTGCTAAGGCTAAAACAATTAATAAATACCTTGGCAATCAATATACTGTTCTTGCCTCTTTTGGTCATGTGCGCGACCTACCACCCAAAGATGGCAGCGTGCGCCCTGACGAAGATTTCGCTATGGATTGGGCTGCGGATGAACGTGGTACAAAGCAAATCAAAGCCATTTCACAAGCGCTGAAAGGGGCTAAAAACCTCTATCTCGCCACTGACCCTGATCGTGAAGGTGAAGCAATTTCATGGCATGTTCGGGCAATGTTAGAGGACAAAAAACTCCTTAAAAACATCAATGTTGAACGGGTAACTTTTAATGAAATTACTAAACAAGCCGTTCAACATGCGATGCAAAATCCTCGAGAACTCGATCAACCCCTTATTGAAGCTTATCTTGCTCGTCGTGCCTTGGATTATTTGGTTGGCTTTACCCTTTCGCCTATTTTATGGAGAAAACTGCCTGGCTCTCGCAGTGCCGGACGCGTGCAATCGGTGGCTTTACGCCTGATTTGCGAACGTGAAGCAGAAATTGAAATATTCAAATCCAAAGAATATTGGACCATTAGTGGTACGTTTTTAACGTCTGAAAATGCTGCATTCACAGCCAAGTTAACGCAATTCAAAAGTGCAAAATTAGAACAATTTGATCTTAGTAATGAAGAACTTGCACAACAAGCGGTCAAAGTCCTTCAAAAAGAAAAATTTGCTGTTCAAGCCGTTGAACGAAAAAAAACCAAACGCAATCCAGCTCCTCCGTTTACGACGTCTACTTTGCAACAAGAAGCTTCTCGTAAATTACATATGAGCGCACAAAATACGATGCGCACAGCCCAACAGCTTTATGAGGGGGTTGATCTTGGCGGGGAAACGGTTGGATTAATTACTTATATGAGAACAGACGGCGTGCAAATGGCAAGCGAAGCCATTGCCTCTATTCGTCAACATATTGAAACTCAATTTGGGGATAAATATCTACCTTCCAAGCCCCGTCATTATACAAGCAAAGCAAAAAATGCCCAAGAGGCACATGAAGCAATACGACCAACGAATATCAGTTATACTCCAGATCAAATTACTGATTATTTAACACCAGATCAAAAAAAGCTCTATGAATTAATCTGGAAACGTGCCGTTGCAAGCCAAATGCAATCTGCAGAATTAGATCAAGTTGCAGTAACGCTTGCCAATCCAAGCAAAGAGCATTTATTCAGAGCAACAGGCTCTATGATTGCCTTTGATGGTTTCTTGAAACTTTATAAAGATATTGTTGACGATCAAGAAAAAGACCCAGCTAAACAAGAAAATTCTACAATGTTGCCCTCTATGAAAGAAGGCGAGAGCACCTCAACCAAAACAATCATACCCGAACAGCATTTTACACAGCCCCCTCCTCGTTACAGTGAGGCGTCTCTCGTAAAAAAAATGGAAGAGCTGGGTATTGGTAGACCCTCTACTTATGCTTCTATTTTAGGAGTGTTGCGTGATCGAGAGTATGTAACGCTTGAAAATCGATATTTCATCCCACAAGATCGTGGAAGGTTGGTCACAGCTTTTCTAACGTCTTTCTTTAAACGTTATGTAGATGTTGATTTCACAGCTAATTTAGAAGAAAAATTAGATGAAATTTCCGACAGTAAAATTAACTGGAAAAAAGTTCTAAGAGATTTCTGGGATGATTTTTCTAAAGCAATCGAACAAACAAAAGATCTCAAAATTTCCAATGTCATTGATGCGTTGGATCATGATTTGGGCAATCATTTTTTTGCAGAATCAACCGATGGTACTGACCCACGTAAATGTCCAGCTTGTGAAAGTGGAAAACTACACCTTAAACTTGGTCGATATGGTGCTTTCATAGGGTGTACAAACTATCCAAAATGCCAATATACCCGTCGACTAGCCGTTGATGGTGCCAATCCAGAAGAAGATGAGAGCTTAAAAGAAGGTTCTCGCACTCTTGGCAATCACCCTGATACAAATGAAGCGATTGTTTTAAAACGGGGTCCTTATGGACTCTATATTCAATGTGGTGAAGCGGATCCTGAAAATAAAAAGAAAAAGCCTAAACGTGCAACCATACCCAAAGGAATGGATGGGAATACAATTACGTTATCAGACGCTATTGGATTGTTATCTCTGCCTCGCACTTTAGGGGAATATCCAACAACTGGCGAGGTCATCCAAGCTGGTTTGGGTCCATTTGGACCTTATATTAAGGTTGGTAATATTTTTGCTTCTTTGGATAAAACAGATAATGTTTTGACTGTTGACCTTCCACGTGCGTTAGAAGTCGTTGAGAAAAAGATGGCTTCTATTCACAATTTAGGACCACATCCAAAAGATAAAGAACCGATTTTGTTAAGAAAAGGACGTTTTGGGTTCTATTTACAGCATAAAAAAACAGTTGCTCCTTTACCAAAAGGTGATAACGGCGACAATCTTACCCTAGAAACAGCAGTTTCTATTTTAGAAGAAAAAGGTAAAGCCACCAAAGAAAAAACAAAAAAGAAAAAAACAACAACAACTTCTACAGCTAAAAAAACAACGAGCGCGACTACTAAAAAAGCAGCCCCTCGTAAAAAAGCAAAGAAAGACTAGGACCACATGATTGTTATGTATATTTTATGTAACAATCAGTGTATTTTTATCACAACATTCACATTTATATCAATAATCTCTGTTCTTTTTGGTGAAGTTCTGTACTTAATATCTTTTGTAATTTTTATTGCTCACCTTACTTTAATCGGAGAAATACGATTCTAGTCCTATTAAGGCAAACAACATTTCCATGTATTGAAACTGTTGCGGTGCAACTTATCCTTTTAATAATACCGTGTTGTAAACGACTTTTAAAAATATTACTTGTCGTTAGTTTTTTAATAGCGATGAGTTGTTCTATTGCCATTGCACAACAACCTCAATCCAATGCCGTACATTCAAACGACAAAGACTTCAATCAAAGTAATTTAGTTAATATTATCGCAACAGCATTAACATTTTTGCAGCCAAGAACGCTGGATGAACATTCTATAGAACAATTATGCTTATGGGGACTAAACGGTTTAAACGCAATTGACCCTGCTTTTTCTATCAAAGAGGAAAAAGGACAGTTAAATTTATATAAAGCCCAAAAACTCGTTTATAGCACAGCAGTCCCTCCATCAGCTGATAACATCAAATTATGGTCACAAAGCGTTATCAATATCTGGTATAATGCTTGGCAAAATTCAACAACAATTCAATCTATTGGCAAACAGGCAATCATACAGGCATTCTTTGACGAATTATTCGATCATATGGATCCATATTCCCGTTATGTTGCCCCCAGTTCTGCGATCACTGATCGTGATATACGTGATGGTGGTGATGCCAGTGCAGGGATTTCTTTGATAAAACAAGGAAGTTATTTTATTATATCTTCAATCAATCCCAATGGTCCTTCTTGGGAGACCAAAATAATGGTTGGTCAGCGTTTATATGCTGTTGATGAAAAAAAAACAGCCAAAGAATCATTAGATACGGTTAAAAAATGGTTAAAAGGTAAAGAAAACACACCTCTCTCTTTAACAGTTGGCGCGGTTGGTAGCTCAAAAACCAAAATAGTTCGTATAAAAAGAGCTTCTGTTCCTCCCGCCACTGTTTTTGCATTTACCAGTAATAATATTGTTATGCTGAAGATCACTTCTTTTTCAACAGATACAGCCGAAGAAATCAGCCAATATCTCGATCAAGCAATGCAAGATATGAAAATCAAAGGCTTGATTATTGATCTTCGGGGCAATCGTGGCGGTGTATTACAACAAGCCATTACCAGTGCAGCCTTGTTATTAGATAATGGTATTGCGGCGACCACGCAGGGGCGCTTTGATGACGCAAATCATATTTGGGCTGTTCAAGGCGGAGACCTTACCCAAGGGATTCCTATTGTCATATTAGTAGATGGGCATACAGCTAGTGCAGCAGAAATCTTGGCAGCAGCGCTGGCAGATCATAAAAGAGCAGTCGTTGTAGGTAGCACAACTTTGGGCAAAGGATTGGTTCAAACCATTGCACAACTTCCCGATGAAGGTGAGCTATTTGTTACGTGGAGTCGTGTTCTGGCACCACTAGGATGGCCTCTTCAAGGATTAGGGGTCATGCCGCAATTATGCACCAGCCGTGGACAGCAATTTATAAAAAAACAAGTTGATTCTTTAAAAACACCGTTCCCTTTTTATAAAGATAGTGTCATTTCATCTCGCAAAGCACGTGCTCCTTTGGATGCAAAAACCATTCAAACTATTCGCAGTGCCTGCCCTGCTGCTTTGGGAACGGACGCTGACCTTGATATCGCAAATATGTTAATCCTTAAACCAACGCTTTATAAACAATTACTAAATTTTATCCCTAATGAATAAGTTTTATGGCTTAATTTATTTACTTATACTTAAAAATCATGAGGAATATGTGATGTTTGTATGACAAAAAGAAACTTTTTATGAAAAAATATTTTTTTTACTTCTTTCTTACAAAAAAACACGCTATTCCAAAATGACATTGTACTAAACAACAGCAGCTACACTTAACAGGAGTTTAAAGGTTAAGATGAATTTACGCTTTCGTCTATTAATGACATCCCTATTCAGCCTTTCAGCATCTTATTGTGTAATCCCTTTCTTAGCCTCTACTGCTAAAGCACAGCCCGTGCAAGGAATTTATGTTTCAGGGGCTGGCGGTGTCAGCTTTAACCAGGATCAAGTTGTTCGATTAAACAAATTTATGCCAGGTGGACGAGACAAATATACGCCCGGTGCAACCGCAGTCACAAGCCTTGGTTATGGTCTTGGTAATGGTTTTCGTGTTGAAATCGAAGGAAACTATCGTAATAACCCACTAAGATATCAGAATCTAGGTTCTTATAAAGCTTGGGGGCAAGGACGCCAACAAACGTACGGGTTTATGGCAAATGCTCTTTTTGATATGGACGTTGGTAGCCCCTATATATTCCCTTATTTCGGTGCTGGTATCGGATATGGATGGTCATCTATGAACGGGGTAAGACTTCGCACTACGGATAATCGTCTTACAGAGCATCTCGGTGGAACATTTGGTAATTTTTCCTATCAAGCAATTGGGGGATTGTCTTTCCCGACACCTTGGGTTGTAGGACTGTCATTCACTACGGAATATCGTTTCTGGACAATGTTAGGACCGCAAAGTCATACTGCTGATGTTTGGGGAACGCAAGGCGGATATAACACCACCCATGCTTATAGCCAAGCACGTGGAAATAGAGATACCACAACCTATTTCAACCATTCTATTTTACTGGGATTAAGATATGAATTTAATCCAGCCCCGCCTCCTACTCAACCTGTTGAGGCTGCCCCAACGGTTCCATCTTCAAGAAAATCACGTACTTACTTGGTATTCTTTGCATGGGATAGTTATGCGCTGAACAATCATGCAATCTCTATCGTCAAAGAAGCGGCTCAAGCATATAATAGCGTTCGTAGTACACGTATTGAAGCTGACGGATATACAGATACTTCGGCAGCACCAAATGAGCAAGGCAAACGATATAATGTTGCACTCTCTCTTAAAAGAGCGCGTGCAATCAAAGCTGAGTTGATTAAAAATGGTGTTCCAGCAAGCAACATTGATATTCACGGTTATGGATCAGAAAACCCATTAGTTCCAACAGGTTCTAATATTCGCGAAGCACAAAATCGACGTGTCGAAATTATTATACGTTAAGTTAATATGACCAATAAAAAGCGGGGTTATTTCCCCGCTTTTTTTTGCAGATTAATGTAATCTACTAGCCTAAATTATTAAATAACGGTGTTGATAGATACCGTTCTGCAAATGAAGGTGCTATAGCAACAATCATTTTACCTTTGTTTTCAGAACGAGACGCCAACATCAAACTAGCATGTAATGCTGCACCTGATGATATCCCAACTGGAATACCATCAAGACCAGCTAATCTACGAGAGGCAGCCAAAGCATCATTTTCTGAAACCATCAGAACTTGTTTAATCAAATCCATTTCCAGAACTTTTGGTTTAAAGCCAGCACCAATGCCTTGGATACCATGAGGACCAGGTTCTTCACCGTTTAATACAGCACTTTCAGCAGGCTCAACCCCATAGATTTCAATAGCTGAATTATGCTTTTTAAGCCCTTTTGCAATCCCTGTAACCGTACCACCTGTGCCAATACCAGCAACGACAATATCTACTTTGCCCTCTGTATCTTGCCAAATTTCTTCAGCAGTTGTGAATTCGTGCATCGTTGCATTAACTGGGTTTTCGAATTGCTTTGGCATCCATGCATTTGGAGTTGTCTCAACAATTTCTTCCGCACGTGCAATTGCCCCTGCCATTCCTAAATGCCCGGGGGTTAACTCTAGCTGAGCATCCAAAAAGCGCATCATTTTTCGACGTTCGATAGAGGCTTTTTCAGGCATAGTTACAATTAAACGATACCCTCTTGCTGCAGCAACAAAAGCCAAACCGATGCCAGTATTTCCAGATGTAGGCTCAACCAAAATTGTCTTATGTGGGCTGATAATTCCATCTGCTTCAGCTTGTAAGACCATTGCGGCTGCAAGCCGATCTTTGACGGATGCCAAAGGGTTAAAACACTCTAGTTTAAGTAAAATGTCCGCAGCAACTTGATCTTTTTTTAACAAATTCGAAGGACGTACCAAAGGTGTCCCACCAATAGTTTCCAATAATGAATTATATACTCTTCCTCTTGCCTTTGAGAAGCCAAAATCATTCCCATGAATATTTACCATTTAATTTAACCTTTAATTATAAATGTTATAATTCAACATATTACTATATTTTATTGTATATAATATAATTTTTTGTACAAAAACCCTATTTTTTTTACTAAAATACTATAATATCTAATTTTAATGATATTAAATATTTTTTAATGTTCAATTATTAATTGTGGAAAGATTTATGCTTTTAAGACAAGATCGAGCGATAATTGCTCTTTTAATCGTGACAGATGTTGCTTTTTATTCCAGTCAAAACAATACAGTCAGTGCTGCCGATATATCAACAAGAACCACGCTGCCTAAACGCAGTATTGAACCTTTATTACAATTACTTTCTAAAGCCTCTATTTTGGAAAGTACCAGAGGTCCCCACGGCGGATATCATCTTGCCAAACCAAAGCGGCTAATTACCGTTGCGAGTATAATACAAGCGATTTCTGTTCAAGAAAAAGAAAAATACACAGAAATCTTATCCCCTTTATACCAACAAGTTATCAAACCCTTTTGGGAGGAAACAGATCATAAAATATTAAAAGATGCTGCAAAAGTAACATTACAAGATTTAATCAAATCAGCAGAAGAGAAAGGGATGAAAAGACCTCGCCCTAATCCGATTTATTTTACCATATAAAATAAATATGAAATCAATTGATCTCATATTTATTTTTAATGTAATAGACTATTTTTTCTTAACCGTAGAATGACGTGTTGTCTTTTTACGAGTTGATGATTTAGCTTTTTTACTGGTTGTTTTTGCGCTACTTACAGGTGCTGTAACAGCAGGTTTTGGAACTTGAACCCCGGTATTATCAACAGTGACGTCAACAAGCAGTGATGTTCTTTTTGCACCGTCTTTGTTTATTAGACTTGCTGTAAATTTATCTGCACCAGCATATGCCATTGTTGGTGTGTAACGGACATAAGTACGATTGTCATAATTGTACAAAAATGTTTTTCCGTTTTCAGGTGCTGCTATCAACCCAAAAGAAGCAAATGAACCACTTGCCTCTGGATCTTTGACAACAAATTCACATTGTCCATCATCACTGCGTACAGCCATAGTTGTTTTCCAACTACCGTCTTTTTCTTTGACAATTGGCGTTACTTTACACACAGCGGAACGTTTTGTGTATTTAAACGGATTATTTGCCTCACTATCAGAAGAGGTAAGCTGCTGATTTTGACATGCGGTTAAGGCAAACCCTAAACCAACCAAAACTAAAGATAATTGAAGACGCACGTACTAGCCCCCATTGCATTAAACGAAAAACGATTTTTCGTTTTATGATTACTAATCAAACCATTTATTTATAAAAAACTATATCAAAGACTTACCCTGATCCCAAGCAATGTTTATTATTAACAGAATATATTGATATAATTTTAATATTTTACATAACCTTTAATCATTTATCAAAGATAAAACAATGCTTTTTTATACTGGATGTTCAGTTAATGTAAAGCATAATAAACTATTGCATTATATTGAATACCTGCTATATCGAAAAAGCAAATCATATGAACTGATACAGGTTTGAGTTGCTAAGAAAATAAAAATAGCTGAAAAAAATTACCGAATCGGTTATTTTATATATTCATTTGATATATTCTTATAATCATTGTCCTTTGTCCTGATTTGGAGAATTGAATGTCTTTTTCAATTAAACGTCTTGCTCTTTCTGGGGTTATTCTTAGCGGCCTTGTTATTGGTCAAATTAGTATTGCAAATGCGGCTTGCCGCACCTCCTCTGCTCATGATGCTTTTAACGTCGAAGGTTTAAAAAGCGAGCTGATGGTAACCGCTTTATCTTGTAAAGCACAAGATCAATATAATGGCTTCATTAAACAATTTGGCTCCATTGTGAATGATCAAGAAAGCCAATTAAAGCGGCATTTTCGTACAACTTATGGACGTAGTGCCCAAAAAGCACAAGATGATTATATTACCCAGCTAGCAAATGTTCAATCTTCTCAAGGATTAAAAGCAGGAACAATTTTCTGTTTACAAAGAATGAGCATGTTTGACGAGCTTAAACCTTTAAAAACAGCAACAGATTTGTCCCAGTACGCAGAAGCAAAAGATATTGCACAACCGACCTCTATCGAAGTGTGTGATGCCCCTACTTCTTCCTCTAAAAATAGATCAAAATCTAACAAAAAACACACCGTCCGCCATACAAAAAAATCAGCCAAAAAATAACATTAAATTAAGAAAGATGAAGAAAATAGTGTGTAAAATTGTGCCGTTTATAGGAACAGTAACAATATGAGCGATTTATTTTCTTCTAACGATTCTGAGAACTCTCAACAACCAGCGGCAACAGCATCTACGACAAATAGCTACAGTGCAAATGATATTGAGGTTCTTGAAGGACTCGAGCCTGTTCGCAGACGGCCAGGAATGTATATCGGTGGTACAGATGATGCAGCATATCATCACATGGCTGCCGAGATCCTTGATAACTCGATGGATGAAGCGGTTGGAGGGTTTGCCAATCTTATTTATGTAAGATTAGATATAGGCAATAAGCTAACCATTCGCGACAATGGTCGTGGCATTCCCGTTGATCCCCATCCCAAATTCAAAGATAAATCAGCACTAGAAGTTATTCTTACCACTTTACATGCTGGTGGGAAATTCTCTAACAAAGTATATAATACTGCTGGTGGTTTGCACGGCGTAGGCTCATCGGTCGTGAATGCCCTTTCCTCTTGGATGGAAGTTGAAATCGCTAGGGATAAAATACTTTGGAAGCAAACCTACGAACGTGGCAACCCTGTTACAGCATTGATCCAAGTTGGTCCAATCCAGAATCGTCGCGGTACTCAAATCAGCTTTATCCCTGACACCGAAATATTTGGTGATATTCATTTTTCTCCAAAACAACTTTTCAAATTATGTCGTGCCAAAGCCTTCCTATTCAAAGGGGTTACTATTCGTTGGTCATGTGATGAAACGCTTCTTAAAAATAGTGATATTCCAGCGCAAGCAACACTCCATTTCCCAAATGGATTAGAAGATAGTCTAAAAGAAGAAATTGATTTAAATAACCTTGTTTGCCCTATTTGGTCAGGGGATTTCGCCCTTCCAACAGATACAGAGGGTAAAGATACAGGTCGTATTGAATGGTCAATTGCATGGTTGACCAAAGGCGACTCTTCCCTAAGTTCTTTTTGTAATACAATCCCCACTCCATTAGGTGGAACACATGAGCAAGGGTTCAAAAATGCCTTACTGAAAGGCATCAGAGCTTGGGGCGATCAACGTTCTAATAAACGTGCTTCAATTATAACTGGTGATGATGTCCTAGGATCACTTGCAGCCAAGCTATCTGTATTTATCCGTGATCCTGAGTTTCAAGGGCAAACCAAAGAGAAGTTAAGCTCCAAAGAAACCGTCAAACTTGTTGAAACGGCATTACGTGATCGACTAGATCATTGGTTGGCTGCTGATCCAAACCAAGCCGATACATTATTTGCCGCGATTTTAGAAAAGGCTGAAGAACGTCTACGTCGTAAAGAAGCCAAAGATACTCCACGCAAAAGTGCGACCAAACGTTTACGCTTACCTGGTAAATTGACAGACTGCACCAAAGAAAACGCAGCCATTACCGAAATCTTCATTGTTGAAGGGGATTCTGCTGGTGGTTCTGCAAAACAAGCGCGTAATCGTGAAACGCAAGCGATTTTGCCCTTACGTGGAAAAATTCTGAACGTAGCCAGTGCCTCTAATCAAAAGCTGAATAATAATCAAGAGTTAAAAGACTTAATCGAAGCGCTAGGATGTGGTATTGGCTCCTATTTCAATATCGACAAATTACGCTATGGTCGCATTATTATTATGACTGATGCTGATGTTGATGGCGCCCATATTGCATCTTTGTTAATGACGTTTTTCTATCAAGAATTGCCCGAGCTCATCCATCAAGGAAAACTGTATTTAGCACAACCTCCCCTATACAGATTAACTCAAGGGGAAAAAAGTATCTATGCAATGGATGATAAAGATAAAGAGAAAAAACAAAGTAAACTAAATCAAGGACGTGGAAAAGTCGAAGTTTCTCGCTTTAAAGGTTTGGGCGAAATGCCCCCAAAAGACCTCAAAGAAACAACCATGGATCCTAAACACAGAACTCTATTGAAAGTGACTATTCCTCAAGAGGAAACAGAGCTTACCGAAGAGCGTGTATCGAACCTCATGGGTAAAAAATCCGAAATGCGTTTTCAGTTTATTCAAGAACATGCTGGTTCTGTTGAGGCTTTAGACATTTAAAATTATTATACTGATATTATCTTATAATAGATATTCTGTATTCTTTTGCTCTTGTGACGCAAACATACGATCAGAAACGATCATATGTTATTTTATAACTATTAACAAAAATACTAAAATATTTACAAATATGACCGTAAGATAAAAGATATTGATCGTTTTTTGAATATTGCTCTACAAAAAAGAGATCACGTCCTTTTTATATAAATAACACATAATCTTATAATCATCTTCTGTTTGCTACAATTTCGATTTTCATTGTCATCTCCAAACCACATATTTGTTACAAAAATAAAGCAGTTAATTAAAATATATTAACTGCTTTATAATTATATTTAAATTCTAAAAAAGAAACCTTAAGCCCCTTCTACACCTTCACCAGCCATGAGTCGTGGTTTAATATGCTCATCGAATTGTTTTTCATCCAACAATCCTGTTTTCAATGCAGCTTCTTTTAAGCTTAATCCCTCAACATCACCCAGATGAGCAATTTTAGCAGCTCCATCATAACCAACAACAGGTGCCAACGCTGTTACCAACATTAATGAATTATCGATATAATGTTGGATACGTTTTTCATTTAAGGTCGTGCCTTCAACTGAGAATTCACGGAATGCTTTTGCTGCATCGGTTAATAAGCGGCTCGCATGCAATGCGTTCATAATCACCAATGGACGAGTTACGTTTAATTGCAAATTCCCTTGAGAGCCAGCAATCGCAACCGCAGCATCGAGTCCCATAATTTGCGTGCAAACCATAATCATAGCTTCACATTGTGTAGGATTTACTTTGCCAGGCATGATCGAAGACCCTGGTTCATTTTCTGGCAAATGCAATTCACCAAGCCCACAACGAGGACCAGAAGCCAACCAGCGTGTGTCATTGGCAATTTTCATCAACACTGTTGCCACACCGCGAAGCGCTGCCATCACAGCAACCATACCGTCCAATCCACCAAGGGCTGCAAATTTATTGGGTGCAGTAATAAAAGGTTGTCCCGTAATTTCAGAAATCTTTGCTGCAATCGCTTTAGAGAATCCTTTGGGCGCGTTCATTCCTGTTCCAACCGCAGTCCCCCCCGCAGCCAGTTCAAATACACCTCTTTCAGCTTCTTTGACACGAAGTAACGCATCTTTTAATTGATAAGCCCAACCAGACCATTCTTGACCAACAGTTAAAGGAACCGCATCTTGTAAATGTGTACGACCAATTTTAACAACTTCAAACCATTGTTCGGCTTTAGCTTCAATTGCTTTAACAAGTTTGCTTAACTCTGGGAAAAATTTCTTTTCTAGCTCCAAAGCCATCGCAACATGCATTGCTGTTGGGAAACTATCGTTTGAAGATTGCCCCATATTGACATGATCGTTTGGATGAACAGGTTTTTTAGAACCGATTTGACCACCTAGCAATTGAATAGCACGGTTAGCAATCACTTCATTGGCATTCATATTGGTTTGAGTACCAGACCCAGTCTGCCAAACACATAATGGAAAATGCTCATCCAACTCTCCATTTGCAGCTTCTTTAGAAGCCTGCACAATAGCTTCTGCAACGGTTTTATCCAAACGTCCAGCAGCTGCGTTGACTTGTGCTGCTGCACCTTTGACCACACCATAAGCATGATAGACCTCACGTGGCATGACATCACCACCAATATTAAAATGATGTAAAGACCGCTGCGTTTGTGCGCCCCAATATCGATCAGCTGGAACTTCAACAACCCCCATCGAATCGCTTTCTTGGCGATTTCCAGTTGCTTGAATACCAATTTCCACATAGTTGTAAGACGCTTTATCCTGAGCCATTGAAAAATTCCTTTTATTTATAGAATAACACATCATAAAAAAAACCCACTGCAAAGCCAAGGGCTGCAATGGGTTTTTCATCATTTAAAGGAATAAATTCCTTCACATTTTAGCGAACAATAGTTGAATGAACGTCTAAACTACTCACAGCAACATTGTGAACTTGAGAGGTTAACTCTGCAACTCGACTTGAGCTGGTAAAAGAAACAACTGCTGGATCAAAAACAGATAAGAAACTATTAGGATAAATTCCCATCCATAATGTTATCAAAGCCAAGGGGACAAGAATAGTTAACTCTCTGGCACTTAAATCACGCATATGACTGACTGCTGGTTTCACAACAGCACCAAAGATAACGCGACGATATAAAATCAGGGTGTAAATCGCACCTAAAATCATGGTGGATCCACCTAACAAAGCAATCCAGAAAGAGACTTGCAAAGCCCCCACCATCACCAATAATTCACCAACAAAAGCCCCTGTTCCTGGTAATCCAACATTTGCCATGATAAAAATCATCGCTAATATTGCAAGCCTTGGCATTTTACTGGCGACACCACCAAACTCGGTAATAGAACGGGTCTCGGCACGATAACTTACCGCTGCAATACACAAGAATAACGCTGCAATCACAACACCATGTGAAATCACTTGCATCAAAGCACCATTGATACCTTCAGCAGTCATAGAAAATAAGCCGATCGCAATCAATCCCATATGAGAGAAAGATGAATATGCCATCATGCGCTTAATATCTGTTTGTGCCAGCGCAATCACAGCACCATAAATCACAGCACAAACGCCCAGGATCATAATTAATAAAGAATAACGATGAGAAGCCTCTGGTAACATCAATACACAAAATCGTATTAACCCATAAGCACCTGCCTTTGACATCACACCAGAAACCAATAATGTCGTTGGTGCTGGACCTTCGGTATATGCATCGGGTAGCCAAGCATGCAAAGGGAACAAAGGCAATTTGACACCAAATGCCAAGATGAAACCCAGTAATAACCAGCCTTGAACAGTTCCAGAGAAAGATTGATGCATCAATACAGGAATATCAGTCGTGCCTGTATGAACCCATATCCACAAGATACCAATCATCATAAAGAGTGAACCAGTAAATGTGTATAAGAAGAATTTCAAAGATGCAAAAATACGTTTTGGGCCACCCCAAATCCCGATTAACATGCTGCTTGGAATTAATGTTGCTTCGTAAAAACAGTAAAAAACCACCATATCTAGCGAAGAGAACAAACCGACCAATGTGGTTTCAAGCAATAATATAGCGACCATATAATCACGAATACGATCAATAATCATTTGCCAAGCGGCTAAAATAGCAACCAATGTCAGTAAAGTAGACAGAATAATAAAGAATAAACTGATTCCATCAACCCCGACATGATAGGATACGCCATAGCCTTCCAACCAAGTGCTTTGATAATCAAATTGGTATCCAGGCAATGTTGGATCGAATTTGCTCCACATTACAATAGATAAACCAAAGACAACAACACTGATCCATAAAGCGATCCATCTTGCAGTACGTGCAACCTCTTCAGAAGATCCACGCATCAGGAAGATAATTAGAGCCCCAAGTAAGGGCAGATACGTTACGAGCGTAAGTAATACTGTGTGCACTGTATTCTCATTATTTTATTGATTCAAATACGATAATAAAAAGTTTATACATCTTTATAAGGGAATTGCCCAGAAATGATTTTAACTTTTTAGATTTTACCATTATTTACATATCGCATTAAGAGCGATGAAACAGCTTTTCTATATCTTTTTTTGACCATTTCAACCAAGTTGGGCGACCATGAGAGCAAGTTCCTGCCCTAGGAGTTTCCTCCATTTGCCGCAATAGTGCATTCATTTCATCTATTTTTAACGAACGTCCCGCTCTTATACTATGATGACAAGCCATTCGTGCCAAAATCGCATCTAAACGAAAATGTAAAGATTCTGTCTCTTTGGGCTGAGCTTGTTCATCTGCTTCTAACTCTTCTACTAAATCAATCAATAAAGGCTTTACTGAGATTGCACCTAGTAGTTTGGGCAATGATCGAACCAAAATAGACCTACCCCCAAAAGATTCCAACTCGATCCCCAGCCCTTCCAAACTCTCTTTAAAATCCAATAAACATTGTATCTGGGAATCTGACAACTCAATAACTTCAGGTATCAATAACGGTTGAGCGCAAATTCCTTGTTCTATATATTGTTTTTTTAATAATTCATGAGTTAATCGTTCATGTGCTGCATGTTGGTCAACAATGACCAACTCATCTTCACTTGTAACAGATAAAATATAAGTTTTAAAAATTTGCGCAATGGCTGCACCCAAAGGAAATACTATGTCCTTCGTGTCTTTACCAAAAGTTGGATTTGAAAATGTGACCAAACTATTTCCAACGTCTCGGGCTGACAAAGCACTCTGATTAAATAACACATCCATTTGTTGGAGGGACGTGTGCTGTGGAACAGAAGGTTCAGGTGGCGAGAATAAGGGTCTCTGTATCGAGGATGGATATTGTATATTGACTGATTTTGACTGATATTGGCGCGGAACAACATGCAACGATTCTGGATGAACACCAATATTCCCTGCCCCCATTGCCAAACTTTTTTGAATACTACCGATTAATAATGCACGCACATTGGCTTCATCAGAAAATCTTAATTCTGTTTTAGCGGGGTGAACATTCACATCTAACTGGTCTAAGGGCACTGATAAAAAAAGAGCAACGACTGGGTGCCGTCCCTTTTCTAAAACATCTCTATACCCAACCCGTATAGCCGTCTGCATCACAGGATCAATAACAGGACGATTATTCACCACCATAATCTGACCATTCGTCGTCGACCGATTCACAGAAGAAGCACCGAGAAAACCAGTTAAGTGTAACTCTTCACGCTGAAAATCAATAAAAATCAGTTCTTCTTTGCGTATATCGGTTAAAATTGCCAAGATTCGTTCTTGTTGGGTTTGAATCGGTAAATCAAAAACAGTTTTATCATCCCGAATTAAACATAAAGAAACTTCTGGTCGGGCTACAGCTAGCCTTTGTATCATCGATTCACATCGAGAAAATTCTACTCGAGGAGTTTTTAAAAACTTCCGCCGTGCTGGGGTTGCAAAAAATAAATCTTCGACAACAACTTGAGTTCCTTCCTGTCCAGCAGAGGGCGATATTCCTTTTGTTTTTCCACCTTCAACACTGATCTGCCACGCTTGAGAGGCATTCTTTGTACGAGAAATAATTTTTAAACGTGCAGCCGCACCAATAGAGGGCAAAGCTTCACCACGGAATCCAAGAGTTTGAATGTGAATTAAATCTTCTTCTTTTAATTTAGAAGTACAATGCCGCTCTATCGCCAAAGGCAGATCATTGGATGACATACCGCATCCGTTATCAATCACTTGAATACGGTCTATGCCTCCGTTTACAAGGTGTATAACGATACGATTGGCACCAGCATCCAGTGCATTTTCAACCAACTCTTTAACAACTGCTGCTGGGCGTTCTATGACCTCCCCCGCAGCAATTAAATTAATCGTATGTTCAGATAATTGGCGAATTTTATTAGGATATTGAAAAGCAATATCCCCTCTATCACTTCGTTCAACCAATATCGATCACCTCAAGACAAAAGTTACTTTTTATCTGTTGTAGGGGTTGCGCCTTGATCGGGGCTGATCCCTAAGCTCAAATTATTATGTAAACGTTTATTTTCAGCCGCGCCATCCACAGCAAGATCAGACGGTTTTCCGCTTTTCCAAAACATAATTTGGTCCACAAATCCTTGGTCTGTTACCAATTCATGTTGACGATTAACATCAGCGGACTTGTTGGCTTGTGTTACCAATTGTGACTGACCCTCACTTGGAACATCTTTATCTCTTTCCAAAGCAACATCTGGGGACAAAATTTCCAAAGTTTGTTGACGAATAGATTGTCCTGCAGGACGACCAGCATTGCTATCAGGTAATAACAAACTTTCTGATGGAGGCATGGATAAAGGTGAACGTGTTGTCACCGTATATTCATCAGGCATAGAACGTTTTATCCCAAAAGCACGGGAAACATCTTCCCCCGAACATGCAGAAAGAAGAAACACCGTCATAAGACAGCCAACCGGCATCAAAAAATTCAGGCTTAACTTATGCACCATAATTTGCCTCACCCCTAACTTACAATAAAAAATCAACAAACATTCAATTAAGCGATATACGAATTAACGTTTTGATTCTTTACGAAAAAAAGCGTCAATTAGCAATACACCCACACCACAAACAATCGCGCTATCGGCGATATTAAATACATACCACGACCAACCGCTAACATGAAGATGTATAAAATCCACAACAGCCCCAAAACGTACACGATCGATAATATTTCCGATAGCCCCACCAATAATTGCACCTAAACTGAGAATAACACATAGTTTAGATGCTCTTATCATCCATACAAACAGACCAACTGCAATAGAAAAAGCAACAACAGCAAAAATTATTGGGGCATATTGACCTAAGGCATCCCCCAACATTCCAAACGTGATTGCTTTATTCCATACCATGGTAAAATTTAAGAACGGAAGCGTCTCAACAGAATGCTTTTCAGGCAAGTTAAAAATATTTAAAATCCAATATTTACTAAACTGGTCGCAAACAAGAACCACCACCAGCATCAACATCCCAAAAAGCCATTTTTTAGTTTTCGTCGAACGTGTCGAGACTATATTCATTTTGATCTACAATTTCTATAGTTACTGACTAACGACATCTACACAGCGTAGGCACAATTCTGGATGTTCAGTATTTTCACCAACCTCATCCAAAACTTTCCAACAGCGCGCACATTTTTCACCAGACGCAACCGTAATCACTGGCGGTGCATGGGGGTCCCCTTGTTGTTCTTCATCTTCTGTATAAAGCGATGCTGAACCGGGCACAACCTGAATATCTACTTGTGAAACAATCACCAACTCTGCCCAATCATATTGCCCAAAAAGTGCCGCTTCTTTTTCTGAGAATGCAAGTTCAACAGCTGCTTGTAAAGAAGATTTAATCAACCCTTCTCTTCTAGCATTTTCGATCTCAGTGGTAATAATACGACGAATGGCTCTGACTTGTAACCATGCTTCAGCCAATCCTTCATTATTCCATTCTGTTGGTAAGTCTGGAAAATCTTGTAAATGAACACTTTGATCTTCACCAAAACGAGCCGTCCATGCTTCTTCTGCGGTAAAACATAATACAGGTGCCAGCCAAGCACATAAACAACGATGCAAAATATCCAAAACTGTTCTGGCAGCTCTGCGACGCAGATTACTTGTATCATCGCAATAAAGAGCATCTTTACGGATATCGAAATAGAACGCAGACAAATCAACCGTACAAAAGTGATGTAAAGTTGGATAAACTCCTACCCACTCATGAGATTTCACGGCTTGCTGAATAATTTTATTCATTTCGGTTAAGCGATGCAAAACCCATTTTTCAAGTTCTGGCAACTCTGTATACGGCACTTTCTCAGAATCAGAGAATCCATCCAGCCCCCCCAACAACCAACGCAACGTGTTGCGCAAACGACGATATAAATCGCCTTGTTGTTTTAGGATTTCATTACCGATACGCAAATCTTCATTTGTGTCAGAATTCATAACCCAAAGACGCAAAATATCCGCACCCATTGAATCATTTACATCTTGTGGGGCAACGACATTTCCCAAAGATTTGGACATTTTGCGTCCTTGCTCATCCATCACAAAACCGTTTGTAACAATGGCTTTATATGGGGCAACGCCTCTGGTGCCAACACATTCCAACAACGAAGACTGAAACCAACCCCGATGCTGATCTGATCCTTCAAGATATAAATCAGCTGGAAAGTTTAATTTATCTCGTCCCAAAACAAAGGCATGGGTTGAACCACTTTCAAACCAAACATCCACAATATCAAAGACTTGTTCAAAATCATCCGCATTATAGCCCTCACCGAGGAAACGAGACGCTGGAGAGGTATACCAAGCATCTGCACCTTCAACTTTGAATGCTTCAACAATCCGTTGCATTACTTCTTTATCGCGCAATACCTCACGTGTTTCTTTGTTCACAAACACAGCGATCGGTACGCCCCAAGCCCGTTGGCGACTAATACACCAATCTGGACGAGATGCCACCATACTGGTTAAACGATTACGAATTTGTGCAGGAACAAATGTTACATCTTCTAATACAGACAAAGCATTTTGACGGATTTGTCTATCATCATCCATCGCAATAAACCATTGTGGTGTTGCACGATAAATAACTGGCGCTCTTGAACGCCAAGAATGAGGATAAGAATGAACAATAGAAGATCTGGCAACCAGACCTGTAAAGGCTTTACCTTCTGTTCGTGCTTGTTGTGAAGCTTCAATCAACTGGTCACAAACGGGTTCTGCTGCTTTAAAAACATGAATACCAGCAAATAATGGAACAGTTGGTGCATACACACCGTCATCTTGAACCAGCTCATCAACACCAATTTGATGGTCACGACAAAGATAAAAATCGTCTTCACCATGAGCAGGCGCACAATGAACCAACCCAGTTCCAGCTTCTGTCGTTACAAATTCACCTGCAAGCAAAGGCACATCATAATCAAACCCTTTCCCGCGGAAAGGATGTGCTGCAACAGCACCCTTCAATTCTTGGCCAGAAAATGTATGTAACGCTTGATGATCGGTAATACCGACTTGCTGACAAAATGAATCCGCAAGATCTTGTGCAATTAAAAATTTAGAACCAACAGTAATATGCGATTTATCGCTGACAACTTGAGCAATAATGACTTGGTAATTAATATCATTATTGTACGCAATCGCCCTGTTTGCAGGAATGGTCCAAGGTGTCGTTGTCCAAATCACCGCTGAAACACCGTCTAACATACGACTAGGCGTAGAATCTGTTACAATTGGGAACGCGACAAAAATCGTCACAGAAGTATGATCGTGATATTCAATTTCTGCTTCGGCCAACGCTGTTTTTTCAACAGGGCTCCACATTACAGGACGTAGACCACGATACAAACTGCCATTTAACAAGAAAAGACCAATTTCTTCAACGATCGTTGCTTCAGAAGAGAAATCCATCGTTGCATAACGATTATCCCATTCAGCCTGAACCCCTAAACGTTGAAACTCAGAAGATTGAGTGGATAACCATTCTTTGGCATAATTACGACATTCTGCACGAAATTGTAAAACAGGAACATCATCTTTATTCTTGCCTGCTTTACGATATTGTTCCTCGATACGCCATTCAATCGGCAAGCCATGACAATCCCAACCAGGAATATAACGAACAACCTCACCACTCATTCTATGGGCACGGTTAATAACATCTTTGATAATTTTATTTAACGCATGACCAATATGTAAATGACCATTTGCATATGGAGGTCCATCATGAAGCGTAAATACTTTATGACCCGCAGCCAAACGTTCGTCAGATTTTTTCTGTATGGCTTCATCCAACCCTATCTTCTTCCAGTGAGCCAGAATTTCTGGCTCTTTTTTAGGTAAGCCACCACGCATAGGAAAGGAAGTAGAAGGCAAAAATACTGTATCACGATACAGATCAGTCGGTTTGGATTCAGTCATAACATTATTCTAACTGTAACAATAATAAACAAAACGACTATCAATCCTTAAATAACGATAAAAATCAATAGTCCACGAATATCCATCAATAACCTATTTAATAGATTATTTTCAATTCATAATTACAAATTATCTCATTATTTCAAGATTACTAAAAAATTCTTTTGCATCCAGTGCATCTTTGGCGATTTGGTTCTTTAATTCATCCAACCCAGAAAAGCGTTTTTCTGCACGTATAAAATGATGCAACCATACGTGTAGCTCTTGCCCATAAATATCTTGATCGAAATCAAATAAATGCACTTCTAAACGGCATTCATTTTGCTGACCAAAAGTAGGGCGATAGCCAACATTAGCAACACCATCACGCATTTCGCCATTAGGTAACGCAATTTTCACAGCATATACCCCACACATGGGCTCAACATGCTCACCCAATGGTAAATTTGCCGTTGGGAACCCAATTGTTCTGCCACGTTTATCGCCATGTTGAACAATAGCCTGAATACTCCAAACCCTACCTAATAATTCAGCAGCTTTTCGAGGGTGCCCTTCTCTTAATAAATGACGAATACGACTGGAAGAAATAACTTCTGCTTTGTCCTGTAAAGGTTCCAAAACCGTCAAACCTATTCCCAGAGATTGTGTTTCAGAGGTTAAATATTCAATATTTCCACTGCGCCCCTTACCAAAAGCAAAGCAATTACCACAAGCAATATGGGTCACCCCTAATTGCATATGTAAAATTTGATGTACAAAATCATGCGCACTTAAAGATGCAAATTCTTGTGTAAAATCGATTTGAAAAATGAAATCTACACCCAGCGCTTTCAAAACTGCATTCCGTTCATCAGCATTTGTTAAACGAAAGGGTGCAGCCTCTTTGAAAAAAAGCTGTCGCGGATGAGGCTCAAACGTCACAACAGATAAGGGGCGGTTTGGATGCTGTTCACGCAAGCTTTGTATCAAATATACATGCCCACGATGCACACCGTCAAAATTCCCTAAAGCTGCCACACTCCCTTTGGCATCTTGGGAAAGAGATTGGTTATTTTTAAAAATCACAGTCATAAACGACTATCTATTCCTTTGGTAAATTTACTTCTTTTCAGAATCAGAAGAGACAGTCGTTTTTGAAGGTTCATTAAAAGACACAGAGTCGTCTTTCTGATCTGATGCTGATAATGTTTTATTTTGTTGGGTCGTAGAAGAATTTGACGATGATTCATCATCAGCCATATTCTTTTTAAAAGATTTGATCCCCTTGGCAAAATCCCCCATCAAGGAAGATACTTTAGTTGATCCAAATAATAATAAAATAACAATTAATACAATCAGCCAATGCCAAATACTTAAGCTACCCATAGTATCCTCATATTTATGTTTGGGTTAAATCAATATCTCTATTGTTTCAAATACTTCTTAAGTGCTTTGATAGCAAGTATCAAGAAAGTAATCACTAAAACAATTACAGCAAGATATACAACTAGAATCAACAAAACAACTAGCCAATGAAAAACAATCAGATCACCCATAATACACTGCACCCAAAATATTCAACTCATTTAAACATCACAACCAAATATTTTATAATATCTAAAGAATTACAATATAATTTGATTTCTCGGGCAATACTATAATTTTATCGAGGATGCAAAATTTATAAATCCATACGTACTTTTGTTACGGTTCAATTTTCCTCTACAAAAAACTTATTAAGTCTTTCCAGGCAAAATAAACCCATAAGTTGGGTATTTACGTGTTCCTAATTTATTCGTTGGCGGCCACCATACACGCACCAAAGACCAATCATTGCGAGAGGAAACATCGACAACAGATGCATTATGATTAATTCGTTGTGCATCCCAATTTGCATGATCTACAATAATGGTGCGAGAATCTTTAATTTTCTTGACAACCGACACATGACCATCAGGCAATTTTGATGTTTTACGAAAGACTAAAATCGCCCCTTTTTGGGGTTGTTTTGTATGAGGATACTTTCCTTGCGATTGATACCACCAAGTATAGGCGGAACCTCTAAGCTGAACCCCTGTCAGTTTTCTGGCATAAGGCGCGCATTGTAAAGAACCATTATAACTGCGACCACCACATGCAGCAAGCAAAGGCAACAACAATGTCAATATAAACAATGATCTAAAAATCGTCATTATATCATAACCTTATTTATAAAGACCGCAATCTTTGTATGGTTTCCTCAGCCTCTGCCAGTTCCATTGATAGCACTTTATCTACCATCACAAAAGAAAACCCTCCTCTCGCAAAAGAGGATTGTTCTTTTTGTTTGCTTTCATGAGTAACCTCACGATCTACACGACGAAAAGGACCAATACGCCTTTTCCTAGCATAGACCAAAGCAGCTAATAATTCTGTATCTTGATCCTGATATTGACCTAATACCGACTGAATAACCTCAAAAGCAACACCTTTTTGTAATAATTTATTTTGTATTGCTTTTTGTGAGCGTCCAGAACGTATCAATGAATTCATTTTATATTCAGTATAAGAACAATCATCAACAATTCCTATTTTTTTTACCTTGGCAATGATCTGAGGAATTTGTTGTAACCCTTGTTGTATTCCGTTATCAATCTTTGATTGATCGATACCTTCTTGTTCCGACTTTAATGCCCAACGGCGCAATTTGGCTTTCAAAACACGAATTAACCCTTTTTCAGTGTTATTATATCGTGCTAAATACGCCATTGCATATTCTTGAAGATCTGGATATTTCACAGGACGCATACTCTAATTACATAATGAAACATAATAATAATATTATTGTATATATTTAGCCATGCAAAACAAAAAGAAAAATTGACTTTATAAATACAATCACAGATTATGATTCTTTTCTTTAAACTAATTCATGAAGAAGAGTAACCATGATATCCGTTCTTATGCCTACCTATAATCGTGCAAATCTTGCTTTTACGCAAGGTCAAGGCGCTTGGCTTTTTACGGAAGATAAACGACGATTTTTAGATTTTGGTGCAGGCATCGCGACCTCCTCTATTGGGCACAACCACCCTCACCTTGCAAATACCATTGCGGAACAAGCAAAATTAGTATTGCATGTTTCCAATTTATATCGCATTCCACAAGCAGAAAAACTGGCACAAAGACTGGTTGAAATCAGCTTTGCCGACAGTGTTTTTTTCTGTAACTCTGGTGCGGAAGCCAATGAAGGACTAATCAAGGGAATCCGTAGAGCGCAATTTAAAAATGGTCATCCTGAACGTACAGATATTATTTGCTTTGAAAATGCTTTTCATGGCAGAACGTTGTCAACCTTAACCGCTACTGGCAATCCAAAATATCTTGAAGGATTTGAACCCAGACTTCCTGGAATAAAACATATTCCTGTTGGAGATTTAGAAGCCTTACACAAGGCTGTTGATGAACATACTGCGGGATTCCTGATTGAACCCATCCAAGGGGAAAGTGGTATCAATGTTGTTCCAGAAGATTTCTTACAGGAGCTTAGAAAAATCTGTGATGAAAAAGAATTATATCTAGGGTTTGATGAAATCCAATGCGGGATGGGACGCACTGGTAAAATGTTTGCCTATCAATGGACAGGTATTGAACCTGATATTATGTCCTTAGCAAAAGGAATCGCTGGTGGTGTTCCAATGGGTGCGTTTTTGGCTAAGGAATCCATTGCAAAACATTTAACGTCAGGAACACATGGATCAACCTTTGGTGGAAATCCATTGGCTTGTGCTGCAGGAAATGCGGTGTTGGATATTTTATTAGCGCCTGGTTTTTTAAATCACGTTATACAAACAGGAAACTATTTAAAGAACGAATTCCAAACATTAATTGCACAATACCCAACGATTTTTGAAGAAGTCAAAGGCAAAGGATTAATGTTAGGTCTTAAGGGGACATTACCTCCTACTGAAATTCAAAATACCGCTTTACATCAAGAGTTACTAACTGTTGCTGCAGGAAATAATGTGCTTCGAATTGTTCCTCCTTTGATTATCAACGAGGAAGAATGTCGCGAAGGTGCAAACCGTTTGGCAAAAGCTGCAAAGCAATTACAAAATATTATGGAACAAAATCAATGAGCCCTTTATCAAAGCCTCATCAAAACAACCAGCATAGTGCAAAATACAAACATTTCCTTGATATTCGTGACCTATCAAAACAAGATTTACAGGACATGATTATTTTGGGAAAACAGATGAAGGATATGCAGGCAAATCGCAAATATCCTTTACATCCTGCAGCACCTTTAAAAGGGAAAAATATTGCGTTAATTTTCTCTAAACCTTCGACCAGAACGCGTGTTTCTTTTGAAGTCGGTATTCGTCAATTAGGCGGTGATTCAGTTGTTTTATCAACGGATAGTATGCAGATCGGTCGTGGGGAAACCATTGCTGATACAGCACGTGTATTATCCAGATTCGTTGATGCAATGATCCTCAGGACAGGTTGCACAGATGATCTTGTGGGTCTTGCTGAATTAAGTTCTGTGCCTGTTATTAATGGATTAACACCGACCTCTCATCCTTCTCAAATCATTGCTGATATTATGACTTTCGAGGAACATAAGGGACCAATCAAGGGACGAACCCTTGCATGGCTGGGCGATGGCAATAATGTTGCCAGCTCTCTCATCGAAGCAGCAACACAGTTTGAATTTACTTTAAATCTTGCTACCCCTCATGCGTTTTCCCCTTCTCAAGAAGTCCTAGAGTGGGCTAAAGCAAACGGTGGCAATATTCACGTAACAACAGATCCTAAAGAAGCGGTTAGAAATGTGGATGCCATTGTGACCGATACTTGGGTCAGTATGTCCGACAGCGATGATGAAAAACAAGTTCGTTTAAAAGCCTTAGCCCCTTATCAAGTCAATACCGAGTTAATGAAATTAGCCGCTTCTGATGCGATTTTCTTACATTGTTTACCTGCACATATTGGTGAGGAAGTGACCGAAGAAGTCTTTGAAAGCAAACAATCTGTTGTATTTGATGAAGCTGAAAATCGCCTTCATGCGCATAAAGCCATCTTGATTTGGTCAATGATGGGTGACGATTGGCGACAATATGGTTCTGAAAGTTAAGAATTTTTAATCGTTTTCTATCTTGAATCAATCAGTGGATTTATAAATATTATAGATCCATTTTTGAATTTTAAGTACCTGAAGAAGTATCGATGTCTATCATCCCTATTTTAAAAAGTGAATTAGATATAAAAACGATTTTTAAACCCAATGGTAAATCCAGTGGGAAAAGTGTCATTTATCTAAAAGGATATAAGACAGAATGCCTTCTTAAAGGTTGTTTTCTTGATAAAGTTTTTAAAATTTATTCATATTATGTAATTTTTACTTCCTATGATAAAGATGAAGTTCATAATTTGATTATTTCAATAATCACACTGGATGCTATTCTTTTAGAAGAAGTTGCAATTACCAATCCACAATGGGTTTATGATTATTTTGATGATACGGCAGATCATGTATCCAATTTTACTTTTGAACAGCCGAATATCATCAATTTTTATTTTTTAAATAATGATTTATGGAAGATGGAAATATTTGAACAACCTCAATTTATGTGGTCATCTATAATACTCTTTGATTTACTGCTTATTACGTTTGATGGAGAAAACTGTAAAGGAGTTCGTCGTAAATCATGGCTCTTTAAAATCTATTTCAGATTTCAAAAGAATAGCGACTTGCTTCAAAATAAAAAACAATCCTAGAACAAATTAAAATAAGATATCAATCCTTTATAACGCAAAAAAAGAAACAAAATAATGACTGAACATACACATATTTCCGACCGTCCTGATGTCCCTGAATTGACAATCCCAACAGGTATTACGCCTTTCTTTTTCCCTTATGCCAGAGGGCGTTTAATTCGCCTTGGTGCGTTGGCAAATACATTATTAGAACGTCACCAATATCCTTATTCTATTTCTAAACTCGGTGGTGAAGCACTAGCACTTGTGGCAGGATTAGCAGCAGCGCTTAAATTTGAAGGTTCTTTTTCTTTACAGGTCAAAGGCGAAGGTGCTGTTTCTTTGCTGGTTGTTGATTGCACACATAACGGAGAGCTGCGTTTTTATGCACGTTTTGACGAAAAAAAAGTAGCCCAATTACCCAAAGAAGCAACTGCTTTAGAACTTTTTGAAAAGGGGTTATTTGCTCTTACTGTTGACCAGCATAATGACAAAGATACCTATCAAGGAATGGTTAAAATTACGGGAAACAGCCTCTCTGAAATGACCAGTCATTATTTTGAAAGCAGCGAACAACTCTCCAGCTGGATCCGCTTATATTGTGAACACACCTCAAATGGGTGGCAAGCCTCTGGATTAATTTTAGAAAAAATTGCCAATGACCCTTCTACCATTGTGAAAAATGACGAAGAAATCACCAACGCAGCAGAAGAATGGAACACTTTGACTATTCTGGCAGAAACCATGACTTCCAAAGAAATGCTGGATCAAACGATTGACAATCATCAATTGCTTTATCGTTTATTTAACAGCACTTCTATTTCTATTGGAACGGCAAAGCCCGTTTCTTATGGGTGTCGTTGTTCTCGTTCTCGTCTGGAAACTCTTTTGAAAACTTTCAGCAAAGAGGACATTAATGATATGAATAAAGATGGAAACATTACAATGACATGTGAATTTTGTCGTTATGATTTTATTTTTAAACAAACAGAAATTTAATGCATAAAATAAAACGTGTATCTTAACGTAATTATCTTTATAATTTCATTTTAAATTTATACATGTCTGCTGTTTTATTCTGCACAAAGGAATATCAAATGTCGTCAACACAACAAACCACATTATCTCTTAGATTAAAATTATGTGCTTCTGCATTGCTACTCATCACACCAATGATTGGATTAACCGCCTGCTCCAGCGATGATCCAAAAACATTTGCACCCTTAACTTATGACTATTTGACTCCTATTTTTTTAAATGTCGGTCAAATTAACGTCCAAAATATAGCCGAGAATCAAAAATATCCTCGTGATGTTACCAATCTTAGTCCAGTTTTACCGGCTGCTGCTTTGGAAAATATGGCTAAGACACGTTTTCAAGCTCGTGGTTCTTCTGGCAGTGCGAATTTCATCATTAACCGTGCTTCTTTGCAAGAACAAGGTCATAATGGCATTTACGGACAAATGGATGCTACGTTGGATATTTATGATAATAGCAATAAAAAAGTTGCGTCTGTTACTGCCAGTGTCAATCATACCTATAATATTGATTCTGCCAAAGGCGCAGCAAGCAACAAAAGCAATCTATATGATGCAACTCAAAAGCTGATGCAAGACATGAATGTAGAATTAGAATTCCAAATTCGTAAGCATTTAGGAAGCTGGATTGTTGATGCTACGGGAACCCCTGTTGCTGGAAGCATCCAAACCCAAGACCTTGGAAAACCTGGGTCAACAGCACAACCCCCTACCACCACACCTACTACGCAATCAAGTAGTAAAACCAATACACCTCACCCATCCCCATCATCAGATGACGATGACCTCAGTGCTATTTTTCCAGGTGGAAAACCCGATACTGTTAATAAAAAGACACAAGAGGGGCAACAATCTTCAGGGAAAACAACCAATGGTAAATTTCCCGTTGGAAGTTTAGGAACTCTGCCTGAAGGTTCTACACCTAAGGGATATTAAGTTTTTCGTTCAATTCTTACTTATGAAGCACGTTTGAACTTCATGAGTAAGGTTGGTAATAAATCGGTAAAAAACGATGACGTTTAAAAATAAAATGCACCTCATTAAAAATGCCATTGCATTTATCATTTCTATGGTTTTGAACCCATTTATCGCGCAAGCAAATACGTATAAAAAAACATGGAACGACGCAAAGGGACAGCATGATGTTATCCTTATCGTCAAAGAAATGGCTTCAGATGAGCTGCAACAAGTATCTTTATCAGGAAAAGGTTTTATTAATAATCAACAAGAGTGGACTATCCATGATTTTGTTAAAGACTGTCCTGTCGATGCAAATATAACAATAAACCCAAAATCATTTGAGAATATTGACCTTAATAAAACGAATAATCATTACCTACTTTTTTCATACAGCATCAGCTGTCGAGGGGGTATTGATCCCGAAGATATAAAATATTTTGCATATCAAAATGGTCAAAAATATACCATGAAAGGTGAACAAACTATTATTATAGGAAAGGATAAATTTGGAGGCGAGAGGAAACCTTCAGTCAGCTCTAACTTGCAAAAGAACCTTTCCTTATTGAACTACATGCAGGAAAAATGGCCAATTATTTCTACCTATAATTATAATATAGATAACTCTGCTAAATAATGAATAAGCTATTCTATCAATAACACAGATAAAGAACGCACCCCTTGCGCACCACGGATTAATACGCCTTCGATATCCGCAGTCGCTGAGGGTCCACTATGTAATGCTGCATAATGAATTTGTTTCCATTCTGAACGTGCATAAGCATCGTGCAAATTCTCTACTATTTGTTTTGGATCAAGGAATATAATCAAATGTTGAGGTAAATATCCTAACGTATTAATGAATAAATCCTGTTCAGTTAAGCAAATCGAACCTGTTTCAGCCACGCCAAAACTAGCACGTAAAACCCCATAATCTATATCTTGCAACTCTTTAGGCTCAGTTGTTTCCGTTAAATGTCTATTGCCTAGTATTTCAGGAACAACAGAGCAAATAATTTTGCTTTGTGCAATTTTTTCTTTAACAAATTTATAAGGGTCTTGTGGGTCTGTTTCAATGATCTGCCCACCCATTGCAATCAATGATTGCTTAAATTTATCAACGATATTTGCAGGATCTTGATGAAAGAAAGGAACTGTTGGTGCCTCAGAACGCTCGGTATGACAAGATTGACGGATTTGAGTTAAAATAAATTCACGACTACTCATCAGCCTTTCCTTTCTTCATGTAATTTTTTGCATACCAACTATGAAAAGTTTCTTTAGGAGGTGTTGGTATATCTCGTTGCCTTCCCCATGTATTCAACTGATTATAAACCATGAAATGAGGTAAATATGACAAAAGCTTGTCGCCTGTTTGAACTGCCATACGATAGGCTTTGGGATGTGCAAATAATTTGCCCAACGAAGTCATAATAATACGCTTGGACAAAGAAAGCTCTTTTTCCTCTGCAAGCGTTTCGCGCCAAGCAAAAATTTGCTCGTGTAAGTTAATTTTTACAGGACAAACATTTGTGCAACTGCCATTCAACGTCGAAGCAAAAGGCAGATTACGATATTTATGAACATTATAAGTCGGGCTTAAAATCAACCCAATCGGCCCAGCATAAACACTGCCATAGCTCAGCCCACCACTGCGACGGAAAACAGGACATGTATTCATACAAGCCCCACAACGGATACATTTCAATCCAGCTTTGAATTTATGACTGGCAAGACGTGTTGATCGACCATTATCCACCAACACCACATGCATTTCCCCCCCTTTACGAGGACCACTAAAATACGAGGTATATTGAGTGATCGGCGATCCCAAAGCACTACGGGACAAAAGACGGATAAAGACAGCAAGATGCTCCATTTTAGGGATAATCTTTTCAATCCCCACCGTGACAATATGTAAAGGAGGCGTATTCGCCGAAAGATCAGCATTGCCCTCATTGGTACAAACAACAACAGCCCCAGTCTCAGCCACAAGGAAATTCGCCCCTGTCATACCAGCATCAGCGTTTAAGATATAAGGGCGGGTAGTTTCTCTTTGCGTTGTGGCTAAATAATGAACGTCATTATTGCCTTCTTCGGCGTTTAATGTTTTCACAAAGACCTTGGAAACATCGGTTCTGCTTTTATGCACTGCGGGCACAACAACATGACTAGGGTCTTCTTTATCCAACTGTTGAATACGTTCCCCAAGATCTGTTTCAATAACTGTCACGCCTTCTTCTTCTAAGTGCTGACGTAACAGACATTCCTCACCAAGCATGGATTTGCTTTTAACAAGATTCTTTGCATCATGCTCTTTTAAAATACCCGCAATAATCTGGTTACTTTCTTGCGCATCTTTAGCCCAATGCACATGCACCCCATTTGCTTTGGCATTACGTTCAAATTCTTCTAAATAATCCGCCAAATGATCTAAAGTATGGGATTTAATATCAGAGGCTAAGTCTCTCAGCTCTTCCCATTCAGGGATCAAATGCATCTGTGCATCACGCTTCTTACGCAAATCCCATAAACGTTGGTCGTGCATTTGCTGATGCGCAGAGGCTGCAATAAAACGATTAGCTGCCTCTAATTGATTAACCGGTTTATTCCCTTTGATTTTAGCACCTTTGGGCTGAATTTCTTGTTGTAAATCACTCATGATAAATCTCCATTTAAGATTTGCGCAATATGAGCATATTTTAAATCAACACCCATTCTCATTGCACACCCCTTTTGATGCATTAAACAAGAGCTATCCGCAGAAACAACATATTCCGCACCACTGCGATGTTGATCCATCACTTTATCCTGTCCCATTTTTGCGGAAACGCCTTCCTCAAAAATAGAAAAAGTTCCGCCAAAGCCACAACATTCATCAGGGCGTTCTAGTTCAACAAATTCAATCCCTTTGACTTTGGATAATAAATCTTTGGGTTTAGAGAAAAAAGGTTCTCTACGTTCAGACATACTGGCATGACGCAACCCACGTAGTGCATTGCAATTATAATGAATCGCCACTTTATGAGAAAAATTTGCCCAAGGAAAAGAAGCTACCTTTAAAATATCATGCAAGAACTCAACTAAATCATAAGTATTTTTACGAACATGTAAAACTTCATCTGTTTGCTGAATCGCATCAAAATGATGGCGTACTTGGTTAGTGCAGCTTCCTGAAGGCATTACGATATAATCAAAACTTGAGAAATTTTTAACAAATAATTTTTCTGTTTCCTCAGCCTCTTTATGACATCCTGTATTCGTCATAGGCTGCCCACAGCAAGTTTGATCAAATGGATAGGTTACATTAACATCAAAACGCTCAAGCAACTTTAAGGTCGATATCCCTACCTCTGGTTCCAAAGCGTCCATATAACATGGGATAAATAACCCGACTTCCATCTGACTAATCCTTTATATAATTTAAATATAATCATATCGATAAGTAATTATGCTCTTTTTTGTAATTGAACTAAAGCATTTAAATATTAAATTATTTAAATGTAGGAATTGATCTCATGTTTTTTCTTATCCCACGTTTCAAGTATAAATAATGCTATTATGTGAGATGAATGTACAGCTAATCGTGCATGACGAGGCTCTAATTTATATGTTTTTTTACCTTGACCATGTGCTGAACTTGAATGTGTTCTAAGACTGGATATACCTTGTACGACAGAAATAAGCCCTGATAAAATTTGTTTTAAATCATGATCCTCTATATTTTGAGATTAAAAATTTAAATCATTTCTAACAATTTCGAAAACTGATTTTAGATCTAAGTTTTTAGGTTTTTCCAACTGTTCGTCTTCTATGTAAACCTTACATATCGTTTCTAAAATGTAGGAATGTTAATTCTCATCTTTTTCCCTAGTATACGGTATTAATTATATTAATAATCTTGCATTACTCTATCGTTTAGGATCAAATAGATAATCTATAACAATTTGAGGTGTCAAAATCTGTGGCAATATCTTTGGTTTACCCTCGGCTGGATAATAAATATATAACGGTACTCCTTCTCGCCCATGTGCTTTTAAGAAATCACCAATCGATTTATCATATTGCGTCCAGTCCCCAACCATATAGGTAATATGATGATTTTTAAATGCTTTTTGAACTTTTTCAGAAGACAAAGCGACTTTATCATTCACCATACAGGTTAGACACCAAGAAGCCGTCATATTGATAAACACAGGCTTATGTTCTCTACGAAGTTCCTCCAGTTTTTGTTCCGAAAACGGTATTGCATCCTCTTTGATACTTGCAATGGATAGTGTTGGATCATCATGAACAAAGAAATAAAAACCACCGCCTAATAAACCAATAATCAATAAAATCAGCACGCCAATGAAATTACGAAAAATACGATAGGTTCCTTGCATATACAATTGTTGGATTAATCCAATCCCCCAAGCTATAAATCCTAGTCCAACAAATCCCGTTAATAGTATCAAAAAACTCATTGGTTGTTGATGTTGATACACGACCCAAGCCAACCATAAACAACTGAGCAATAACGGAAATGCCAAGAATTGCTTGAGAATATCCATCCATAATCCTGGACGAGGCAAAATTCGAGCAAAAGAAGGAATACAGGCAAATAGAACATAAGGCAGAGCCAACCCCAGTCCCATACCAATAAAAATTAAAATGCTGATCCATAACGGTGCATTTAAAGCCCCCGCAATCGCAATGCCCATAAAGGGTGCTGTGCAAGGCGTTGCAACCAACACTGCCAATAATCCAGTAAAGAAATCAGAAATATACCCAATAGTTTTATTATTTAAACTAACACTATTTAAGGATAATTGAACATTAAATACGCCAAGAAAATTCAAAGCAATTACAAATAAAAGCCAGCATAATAAGACCACAAATCCCACCGATTGGAATTGAAACCCCCATCCGAATTGAGATCCGATCCAACGCAAACCAACAAAAGCAAGCGCCATCGCGACGAAACTGCATAATATCCCTGCTGTATAAGCAAAACTGCTTTTATAACGCATCGTAATATGATCTTGACCGATGCGGCTGAGCGATAACAATTTCATAGCAATGACAGGAAAAACACAAGGCATCAGATTTAACAAAATCCCACCCAGAAAAGCACTGCCAATCAAAATGAATAGACCTGTTGGTTGTTTTGCTGATGTAGGTAAAGAAGCCACCGAGGCTTGAACAGAAAAATGCTTAATTTTTTGATGCTCATCTTGTATGGCTAGAATTCCACCAAGTGGCTTTGAAGCATCAAGCTGATGAAGCGGTTTTAAACCAAGCGTTAACAACCCTGGTTTAATCATCACTGTTTGTGGTGCTACTTGATCGATCATACCGCTTTTTTCCGGCATGAACCACGCATGTGTCATGTGCAATGGATTGATTTTACCATTTTGAATCCACAACTCCCCAATAGGCGTAATATGCACATCCCAGGGGCTGGGTTGAGGTTTTTGGGATAAAGCCTGTTGTATTAAAACAGCCTCTTTTGATTCCGATGCTTTACCTTGAGGTAACTCCAAAGCAAACTCACCCTCTTCTGGAATACAAACATCAGCACAAACCAACCATCTGGCTTTTAGTTTCAATTTTAAAGATTTATTCATCTGATCTTGAGGCACAGACATTTTGAAAGGTAAAATCACGTCCCCTTTATAAATATAAGACATTAAGCCATTTTCAGATAATGGTTCTGGAGAAGGCCATTCAATTTTACCTTCCTGTGCTTTAGGATCATCATTCACTGTAACAAAAACGGATGCAGGCTCGCCCGCATCACCAGGATTAATCCAATAAGTATGCCATTTAGGATCTAATTTTATTCGTAACCCTAATGTTAACTCTTTACGCCCATCATAAGTGTCGCTGTCTGATAGAATAGTCGTTTGATCGTGTTTATTAATGACTGCATTAGTTTCTTTGGCTAAAATAGAATATGGACTTAGGGTTATTAATCCAATAACCAAAAGAAAAAACAATAACCACGCACGCAATGAAACTATCCTTTGATAAATAATATTTTGTCTTTTATATAAGAAGATAAAGATAAATCCGTTATAAAATTTCTTCTCAATATTTTACCTTCACGAATTCTATGTTTAGTATATCAAATATTTCGCTACCTATCCAACACACTCTGCCAGAAGTCTACGAATATTTGAATCAACATTCGAATGTGATCTTGGTTGCCCCGCCTGGCACTGGGAAAACAAGCCTTGTTCCTTTGGCTTTATTGGATGCACCTTGGAAACGAGGCAAGAAACTAATTATGCTAGAGCCTCGCCGTATTGCAACGCGAGCAGCAGCAAGGCAAATGTCCCTTCTATTAAACGAAGAGATTGGGCAAAAAATCGGCTATCGAACCCGTATGGACAAAGCCATCAGTGCCAATACGGAAATCGAAGTGGTTACTCAAGGGTTATTTTTACGACATTTATTAAACAATCCTCTTTTAGAGGATGTGGCAGGCATTCTATTTGATGAAATCCATGAACGTTCACTAGACGCCGATTTATGTTTAGGACTATGTCGTAATTTACAACAAAATCTACGCCCCGATCTACACCTTATTGCTATGTCCGCAACACCTTCATTGAAAAATCTTCAAGAGATTCTGCAATGCGATATTATTGAAAGCAAGACTGCATATTATACTATTACAACACATCATCGTAAAAGAGATTTAACCCATATCAGAGAGCTTCCCTCTGTCATGGCGGCACAGATTACTGAAGCTTATCGAGAAGAAAAAGGAAATATTCTTGCCTTTTTACCTGGTACTGGGGAAATCCATAAAACAATTGGTTTATTAAACCTTCCTAATGCTGAAATTCTTCCTCTTTACGGCGATTTACCAGCAACAGAACAAGATAAGGTCTTGCGACCCGTAACGCCACAAACACCACGACGTATTGTGTTAGCCACTTCTATTGCCGAAACCTCTTTGACCGTTCCAGGCGTGCGCATTGTTATTGATGGTGGCTATCGCAGATTACCACAACTGAACGCAGATACAGGATTAACACGACTGCAAACACAACGAATTTCCAAAGCCGCCGCAACACAGCGTGCTGGACGTGCTGGACGTGAAGACGCAGGTGTTGTGTATAAATTATGGACGGCTGCTACAGAACGCAGCCTAGCTTTACATGATCGCCCTGAAATACTCGAAGCTGAGCTCAGCGAGTTTTTACTTGTCTGTCAAACATGGTCAGATATTATGGGAACAAACATCTCAGAACTTCCATTCCCTGACAAGCCTTCTGTTGGGGTGTTAAAAGCTGCTAAAGAACTTTTAACTCTTTTAGGATGCTTAAATTCTAAAGGGCACATTACTGATTTTGGTCAAAAAGTTGCACAATTTGGCGCCCATCCCCGATTGGCCAGCATGATGTTAAGCGCACAATCAAACGAGGAAAAAGCCTTGGCTGCTGATATCTCTGCACTTTTGGAAGAACGAGACCCTTTGCGTCACGAGGAACCTGCATCTGTTGATATTCTGTCTCGTTTAAAATGGATGCGTCAACAACCCACTTCAAAAAATGACCAAGAGTTATGGCATCGCATTCGTAAGATCAGTCAAGATTACCGTAACAGATTACGTATCTCTGCCACTCAACCCCCTGCACTTAACCCATCTTTGCTTATTTGTGCTGGGTTTCCTGATCGTTTGGCTCAAAGACGAAGTGAAATTGGGTCTTTTCGATTGGCTGGCGGCGGTGCAGCCCACCTATCCCCTCAAGATCCTTTTGCCAAAGAAAGCCTGCTGGCGGTTGCAAGTGTTCACGTGAATAAGCGCACTAATATTTGCTTGGCTTTCCCCGTCCAATTACAAGCATTATCGCATTTAATCGAACAGCGCTCTGAAATTGAACAAGAAACGACATTAGACAGCATCAGTGGCAAAGTCATCCTACGGGAACGTCTTAAATTTGGCAGACTAACTTTACAAGACCGCAATGTTCCTGCTTCAACGAAAGAAGCTGTGCCTGTCTTGCTACACTATATTGCCAATAATTTATCAAAGGCCCTTGATTGGAATGAACAAAGCAAACAGTTACAAGCCAGATATAGGCTTGCTCAATCTGATTTCGGCTTTTCAGCTTTACCCAATTTATCCAATGAAGCCTTGGTGAAAACATGTGAAGAATGGCTTTTACCTTGGATGAATGGCATTACTAATCTTACAGAAGTAAAGCAACTCAATGTCTCAGAAATGCTAGAAGCCTATCTGGGATATATAATCTGTCAGGAACTGAACAAGCTCTTACCTAAATTCATATTATTGAATACTCATAAAATTTATATTGATTATACACAATCAAGACCTACAATTTCTGCACCTGCAAAATATTTTTATGGTATAAATAGCACTCCCTGCATTGCCAACGGGGAAATTACATTACAATGTTGTTTATTATCTCCTGCTAATCGTCCACAAGCGATTACCAGTGATCTACACAGTTTTTGGAACGAAGGATGGAAAGATATGAGAAAAGATATGAAAGGACGGTATCCAAAACATCACTGGCCAGAAAACCCAGGAAGCATTTCTTCTGTAATAAAGCAAAAATCCTAATGAAAATGTTTAAATTAACATCAATTCCTCATTCTCATATAGCTTATAAAACTATCTTATTGATAGGAGCAGCAAGCATTCTGACTGCATTATATATGCGTTCTGCCGACGCACAGGAACAAGAGGCAAACACCAACATTGTCAAGCAAAGCACTGCTCCTGCTCCTGCTCCTGCTCCTGCTCCTGCTCCTGCTCCTGCTCCTGCTCCTGAAAAACATATTCCTTCTGATGAATTAGCAAAGACCTCACCATTATTAGTGGAGTATGGTCCTTTAACCTTTTCCCCTTTGGTAAAAAAAGTTGTTCCAGCGGTTGTTAATATTGCTGTTTCTCAAAATGTTCCTATTAAACACCCCAAAAAAATTGTTATTCCTCCTTCAGTCAGAGGAACACCCTTAGAAAAAGAATTCAGACAAAGACAACATCAACAACAGCAAAAAATAACAGAAGCAGGTTCAGGTTTTATTGTTGACCCCAGCGGAATTATTGTGACCAATACACATGTCATCGGTGATTCAACCGATATTACCGTGTCTTTACAAGATGGAACACAATTTCCTGCTTCGGTTATCGGAAATGACTCTTTGACAGATATTGCCGTGATTAAGATTAATGCCCCCCATCCTTTACCCTATGTCAAATGGGGAGACAGCAAAAAGGTAGAAGTGGGCGATTGGATCTTAACCACAGGAAACCCTTTTGGATTAGGTTCCTCTGTCACAGCTGGAATTGTTTCTGCGCGAGGCAGAGATATTGGATCAGGTCCATTTGATGATTTTTTACAACTTGATGCTCCCATGAATCCTGGCAATTCGGGCGGACCTTCTTTTAATCTGGCAGGACAAGTTATCGCGCTTAATACAGCAATCGTTTCCCCAACGGGCAGCTCTGTCGGAATTGGTTTTGGTATTCCCTCTGAAATTGTTGCTCCAATCGTTACCCAGCTTTGTAAAACAGGATTTATTGATCGTGGATGGCTTGGAGTTACTTTGGGTGATAATGACAGACATGATGGCGTGCGCATTGTTGATATTGATGCCAAGGGTCCTGCTTATGATGCAAAGATCAAAGTTGGGGATCGTATAGAAATGATTAACTCACAACATGTTGATACGGTTCGTACTTTTATGAAAACCGTTGCCATGGCGCATCCAGGTTCAAAAATAGAATTACAAATCAAGCGTAATAAACGAATAATCAATATTATTGCCACGGTTGGGCATCGTCCAAAAGATGCTGATAACTAATTATTGAAAAAAAATACACATTATTTTGATATAAATAGGTATATACATCCCCATAAATTAATATAATAGATAATATTGTGTTGTATATTCACACAAGCTGAGAAAAATAGAATCTATGTGTTTTTTTCATATGGTATTTTTGTTTCATATTCATTAGCTTGATAGATATTCTTCACTATTTAACGATTGCTCATCGTTTCAACCTTATTTTTTTCCCCATTTTTTGGAGACAGGCTGATGCGTTTTTTATTTAAAGACCCCTCACAAATATTATCGTCGAATTATACTCAAAAATTCAAAATTTCTTTTTTATCTATGGGTTTTTTATGCGCATTAGCACCAAGCAGCTACGCTAAATTAACACAACCGTTACCTCCTGAACACCATGATGACAGCGTCAGTATTCTTGATATTCAACGATACACAGGTTCTTTGCTCTCTCCCTCAGGAGCCATCACGCAAGCAGGTGCATTAGCAATCGAGCCATATTTCCAGTCAACTATCAGTCGTGGTGCTTATTTACCAGATGGCCGCGTTAGGAGTAATAAATATCGAACGGATTCTGCAGATAGTTTTGTGATGGTTAAGTATGGTGTAACCAACAATCTAAGTTTTCAAGTCACTCCACAAATCAATTATTACTGGAATGGCAGAACAACATCCAGTACTGTGCATATCTCTGACCTTCCTGTCGAGTTACAATATCGTTGGATTGATCAAAATAATAAAAAATATATCCCCAGCTTTACAACTTACTTAGGTATGAATTTTCCAACTGGAGATTATACCAATCTAGGAAGAGCACTTGACGCAGCGGGAAGTGGTTCCTATGCATTACGCTTTGGCGCACAATCACAGGCTGCTTATAATATCAATAATCATGCTTTACGTGTTCGGTTATGGGGAGTTGCTAGAAAACCCCTTTCATCTGCCGATATTCGCGGAATTAGCAGTTACGGTACTGATATTGGATATAAAGGGAATGCTAAATCTGGTTTATTTGGAAACTGGGGATTCTCTCTGGAATACGGAATTACAAAAGAATGGGTTCTTGCTTTTGACTTCCAATATGATTGGGCAAAGGGCACTCGCATGAGAGGTGCTTATACAAATGGTCCGTTTGAACGCTATGTATCTGCGGCATCACATGATATTCAAGTTGCACCAGCAGTTGAGTATAACTGGACACCCACAATTGGTGCCATTGTTGGGGTCGCATTGACCGTCGATGGACATAACACAAATGATTTTGTACAACCACAGTTCGCTATAAACTTTGCGTTTTAATTTTTAGATATCAAAAAAAGGTCATGATGCATATCAATGGCCTTTCTTGAATTGTATTTATATCAATCATTAAAATGTTATTTCAGCTCTGCTTGAATAATTATAGATAAATATTTGTTTGTTGATTATATCAAGTAAGAATTTAATTCTTCTAAAATTATTAATTACCAGGGACTTTATATGATATCTATCCACAAATATCGCTATGTAATATATGTTCAAATTCTTTGTATCGCTCTTTATACAATCCTGACACATGCCTATGCTCAAGTGACTGCCCCTTCTCAGCAAACCACTGATATTTTGAGCGAGCAACGTTATACTGGCTCTTTACTATCTCCATCTGGTGCTATGGCAAAAGCAGGCTCATTGGCTATAGAACCTTATGCCCAAATAACAATCAGTCGTGGTAAATATCTATCAAATGGCAGCGTGCAAAATAATAGAAACAGAACAGATAATTTTATTAATTTTACTTTGATTAAATACGCTGTTACCAATCATTTTTCTGTTCAAAGCACTCCTCAGATCCGATATGCATGGAATGGACGAACCACCGCCAGCAGTTTACATTTTGGAGATTTACCTATTGAATTACAATATCGCTGGATCGATCAAAATAACCCAAAATACATCCCCAGTTTAACAACGATCTTAGGAATGACTTTTCCAACTGGCAATTACTCTAATCTAGGACGCACATTGGATGGTGTTGGTAATGGAACATACGCTGTCCGTTTTGGGTTACAGTCTCAGGCTGCTTATAAAATATTCAACCGAGCATTACGTATTCGTGTTTGGGGAGTTGGCAGACAACCGTTAAATTCCGCTGATATTAAAAATATTAGCAATTATGGCACTTCCTTAGGATATAAAGGAAACGCTAGACCTGGATTATTTGGTAATACTGGCTTTTCTGTTGAGTACGGTTTTAATAAAGAATGGTTATTTTCATTTGATTTCGTTTATGACTGGGCTCGAGGCACCAGAATGCGAGGCATCGATAAAAATGCTATTTATAATCGCCATATCACTGGGGCATCTCATGATATTCAACTCGCACCTGCTATTGAATATAATTGGTCACCAACGATCGGAGCCATTGTAGGAACAGCATTGACCGTCAACGGACATAACACGAATGATTTTGTCCAACCTCAATTTGCAATTATGATGATGTTCTAATTGATTATTAAGCTAGAAAAATCAGTTTTGACAAACGTTGATAACGTATCAATACAATCGCATTCTGACGAAATTTTCTAGCTAAAACCAATGCCTTTGACAAAGAGATCACAACCATAAAAAGAGGTTCTGAAACCTCTTTTAAAGACCCTTTCCCCATAAAATATTCATATTGCTTTATTTCTTGTTCCAACCTTCGCATCATTTTTATATTCCACCCCAAGGGTCTTAATCGTCCTCCAGGATTGTATGCACTCAACATAATTAAAGTTGATTTGTGTAATTTATGAGGAATACCCTCAGGATATTGATCAATTCTGGTCATCACTGATCCAGCTTGATAGAGACTTTGTTTATAAGCAACATTTACTGCTGGCGTCGGTGGCAATATATTTGGCACTTTGATTACTCTTTGCTCTTTTTTTCCATACCAAAAGTCGAATCCCTATGAACTTGCACCGACAATAATAATCCAAACCCGAACATCACTGTCAACATCGCCGACCCACCATAAGACACCATTGGTAATGGCACACCCCCAACAGGAATAGCCCCCATCACCATTGAAAGATTAACTGCACAGTAAAAGAAAAAATTCATTGTTAGTCCCAATGCTAACAAACGCCCAAATTGATTCTTGGAACGGATCGCAAAAATCATTCCACCTAGAATAATCAATAATAGTAACCCAATAATACAAATACCACCGACAAATCCCCATTCCTCTGATAGCATGGTAAAAATAAAATCAGTCTGTTTTTCAGGTAGGAAATTGAGTTGTGCTTGGGTTCCATGTAAAAAACCCTGACCCCACATTCCACCAGACCCCAAAGCAATCTTAGATTGAATAATATTATATCCTGCTCCTAACGGATCATTTTCTGGATGTAGGAATGTTGTAATTCTTGCTTTTTGATAATCATGTAAATGATTATAAATAAACTCAAACGCAAAAGGTATAGGACAAACCAATAAAAGAATTAACCATAAACGCATTCCAGCAGCAAAAAAAATAGATGCTCCAATACACCCCACAATGACAGCGGTTCCTAAATTGGGCTCTTTTAAAATTAAAACAACGGGAAGCAATACTAAAAATGCTGGAATAATCAACCGTAAAGGATTCCCCATTTGCTTCCAGCTGATTTTATGAAACCAAGTTGCCAGTAATAAAACCAACCCAATTTTCATTAACTCCGATGGTTGTAAAGCAATACCACCAATCACAATCCAACGTTCTGCACCTTTGCCCACATGCCCCATATGCAAAACCGCTAATAACAACGCAATCCCCACGCCATATAAAGGCCACGCGAGTTTCGCCAAAAACCTTAAAGGCGTTACGGCTACCGAGATCATCACAATAAACCCCACGGCAAAACGCATCATCTGTGGACGAGCATACGGATAGTCCGCACCACCCGCAGCCGAATAAAGCGCAATATAGCCAACACCTGCCAACAAACAAATCAGCCCAACATATAACCAATTAATACGCCATAATTTCCCTAATATCTTCAGATTTGGCTCTGCTCTTAGTAAACGTTTTTCAAAAACCATTTATTTCACTCTATAATAAAGAAATTAGATAAAGCGTATCAATATTCATTGATCTGAAGATTTTGGCTGTTTTGTATCTTCTTGTTCTTCTGGTTGAGTATAATCTGTTCTTTTCGCTTTATTTGCAGGATCTCGTTGCAGCGTTTTTAACATAATATTTTTCGCCAAAGGGGCAGCAACAGAAGCCGCAGCATTCCCATGTTCGACCACAACAGAAATCGCATATTGTGGATTGTCATAAGGCGCAAAACAAATAAATAACGCATGAGGGCGATATTTCCAAGGTAAATTCGCAGAGTTAAAATGCCCACTTTCACGCAATGCCCTTGATACTCTTTTGACCTGAGCCGTTCCTGTTTTTCCAGCTAACAATATACCATTATAATTAATTTTCGCTTTTGCCCCAGACCCTCTGGGTTCATTAACAACCGCATACATTCCAGAACGCACCATTTTTAAAAATTCTGGTTTAATATCAATTGTTTTCCAAAAATCAGGATTTGCTTCTGGAACAAGGCTATGGTCTCTTGCACGAACTAAGTGCGGATTAATCACTTTCCCCGTTGCCATACGGGAAGCATATGTTGCTAATTGTAAAGGCGAAACATGCACAAACCCTTGCCCAATCCCACTGACAATCGTATCCCCAATATTCCAATGATGCCCATGCTTTTCACGCCATGCTGGTGTTGGAATTAACCCAGCTTTGACATGGGTTAATTCAATTGGCAAAGAAACACCCAGCCCTAGTTTTTGACAAGTCTTATGAATTGCTTCCATGCCTGTGCGACGCGCCACTTCATAAAAATACACGTCACAAGAATATTTTAATGCTTCATGAAGATTCAAAGACCCGTGACCATATTTGTTCCAACAATGGAAACGTGTGCCACCATAATCATAATAACCAGGACAATTAATGCGAACATTTTCATTGATGGTTCCCGCTTCCAAAGCTCCTAAACCAACAGCTGGTTTAAATGTTGACCCAGGAGGATACAATCCAGCGACTGCCTTGTCCATCAAAGGATTCCGTTCATCATTCATCCATGCTTTCCATTGTGCATGGCTGACCCCACTATCAAACAAAGACGGATCAAAAGATGGGTTACTGACCATAGCCATTACTTCACCATTTTGACAATTTAACACAACAGCACTGGCAGATTCCTCGCCCACTAAATTGACAACGTCCTGTTGTAGTTGCATATCAACGGTTAGTTGAATATCTTGCCCTTGCAAACTTTCCTTTCTGCCAAGCGTCGTAATAATACGACCGACAGAATCAACTTCTACTTCTACTTCTCCAGCTTTTCCCTGCAACACGTCATCTTGCGTTTTTTCAATACCTGCCCGACCGACACGTATTCCTGGTAACGCCAAAAATGAATTGGCAGCCACGTCTTTTTCATTAGGAGGGGCAACATATCCCACTAGATGTGCCAATAACGGACCCGTTGGGTAAACACGCTTTGTCCCCGTATCAATCAATACACCAGGCAAAGTTGGAGAGTTAACCTCGATCAACGCCATTTCATCCCAAGATAAAAAATCTTTTAACATAATGGGAATAAAACGTCTTTGATGATCGACCGCCCATTGTATACGGGCATAATCATGTTCATCCAACGTAATTAATTGACTAAAACGTTCAATCACATCCGATAAATCGCTTGTTTCTTCGGGTATTAATAATGCTCGCCAACTAATTTTATTGTTCGCAAGCACATCTCCATAACGATCATAAATACTGCCTCTGGGAGGAGATAACAGCCGCCTACTTATCAAATTATTTTTAGCCATTTTGATATATTTATCGCCATCAGTAATTTGTAACTTATAAAGACGGCTGGCAAGTAAAGATAAAATTCCTGTTTGCGTTGCAATCAACAACAAGGCTCTGCGTGTGAATACACGGCGCGATGAATGGACATCTTGTTGTTCTTGTTTACTACCGCGATAGGGCTTCTTTTTTTTCATTTCAACTGTAAAACTTACACTTTCGCAGGATTTGCAATCGTCTGATGAGCCCACGTAAATAAAACGGATAACAATGGATAAATGCCAATTGCAAAAATAATTTCAAACAAAAATGAATAATAAGGCACGATTTTTAAACTGAATGCAGATATTAAAATCCATTGCAACACAAACACCCCCGTTGCAGCAAAAGTAAAAATCAACCAAATTACTAAAAAATTATATTTAACCAAACGAAAACGTTGCGTCACGCCTATGCCATAAACAATCAACAATATTAGAATTACTATTCCCGGCGGGGTAAAATTTAAAAGATCAATGAGTAACCCCAGAAAAAACACCCCAATAGCAGGCATTGATTTCGGTCGATAAATAGACCAAAAATAAACAGAAGAAACGATAATAGCTGGCAATAACTCATTCCTGCCAGGAATATCAAAAGGTATCGATAAAAATAATATCATAAAAATTGAAAAAAGCATCGGTACAAATGAACGAACCAACATATCAATACGTTGGAACCTATTAAATGCTGGTCGTATACCAGGGCTTTTCCGATCATTTATACTATGTGTATTATCTTTCTTTATCATTATTCATTATGTTCCAGCATTGTTGGGCTGGCAACAGGTCCTTGCCTTACTTTTTTATTAGAAGGCATAATTCTGCCTGGTGCATCTGGAGGGGTAACCTCTTTATTCCCATAATCCACAATTCTGACAATTCTAAGGTGATCTAAGGGTAAATAAGGAATAACAACAGGTTGTCCTTTTTTTAAATAATGCACGTATCCAATAGGGATCCCCGCAGGCAAGGTATCGCCCTGCCCCTCAGTTACTACTTTTTCTCCTTCAATAGGATGCTTATCTTCTGGATAGAAAATAAGCCTTGGGTACAAACTGTTATCCCCCGCCATAATCGCTTGAGCATGAGAGTTAGATAAACGTATCGGGATACGACTAGAATCGTCATTGATTAACAATATCCGCGCTGATCTATTCCCAACCTCGGTAACCCTGCCAATTAATCCAAATCCATCCAGTGCAACTTGACCAGGACTTACGGCGTGATCTTCACCCAGCACAACCAAAATTGCTTTGTGATATACCCCACTTACATCCGCGACAACACGCGTTGTTACAAAAGATAATTTGGGATCTGGTATCCAATGTAATTGATTTTTTAACTTCATATTTTCTTCGCTCAGTCCCATTGCAACATGGTACCAACGTCGAAGCTGTATATTTTCTTCTTTTAATTTTTTATTATCTGATGATAAATTTTGAAGATCTTTGAAACTATGTGCAAAATTATATATAAAATTAAAAGGCTCTTCTATTAAAGCATATCCAGGAGCCAAAAAATCTGTCACCTTTAAACGCATTGCTTCTACCAGCTTGGGTTGCGCTTGTCCTATTAACATAACCAAACAAGCCATCACAAACAAAAATGGTAATACTAACTTTGCCAAGCCTTGTTTAACATGAATAGATAAAGGGATCATCTGGACAACCAACAGTTACAGTTGTGTATATTTTAATATATAAATAGTGTGTGTTCGTTCAACACACACTATTCAATTCATATAAATATTTTAACGAACAAAATCAGTTTAATACATTGTTGTTAAAATATTTCTAAGACGTTTCATTTCCTCTAGCGCACGACCGGTTCCAAGCGCAACACAATCCAAAGGATTTTCCGCAAGAATAACTGGCAATCCTGTTGCTTGACGTAAAACATCGTCAAAGCGTGCCAGCAAACTGCCACCGCCCGTTAACATAATCCCTTTATCAACGATGTCAGCAGCCAATTCAGGAGGTGTATTTTCTAGTGCAACAGAGACACCCTCGACAATTTGGGCAATCGGTTCAGCCAAACTATCCGCAATTTGTTCTTGAGACACCAAAACTTCTCTTGGGACACCATTCATCAAATCACGCCCTTTGACTTCACGCCAAGGTCCACCATCAGCAGAAGGTGTTGCAATAGCGGCGCCCAACTCCATTTTAATTTTTTCTGCAGAGCTTTCACCAATCAACAAATTATGATGACGACGGATATAGGCAATAATCGCGTCGTCCATTCTGTCACCACCGACGCGTACAGAACGAGAATAAACAATACCACCTAATGAAATCACTGCGACTTCGGTCGTACCACCACCAATATCAACAATCATGCTGCCAGAAGGCTCCGTTACAGGCAAACCGGCGCCGATTGCAGCAGCCATTGGTTCTTCAATTAATTGAACTCTACGTGCCCCTGCACCTTCTGCGCTTTCTTGAATGGCGCGTCTTTCAACTGCTGTCGATCCGGAAGGCACACAAATAACAATCTGAGGACTGGCAAACATACGACGATTATGCACTTTTTGAATAAAATGCTTAATCATTTCTTCTGCGACTTCAAAATCTGCAATAACCCCATCGCGCATAGGACGAATAGCAGTAATATTACCAGGAGTACGTCCCACCATATTTTTGGCTTCTTCACCCACTGCTAAAACTTGTTTTTTTCCACGAACCTCAGCAATTGCAACCACTGAAGGCTCATTTAAAACTATTCCACGACCTTTGACATACACCAATGTATTAGCAGTTCCAAGATCGATCGCCATGTCTGCAGACATAAAACCGAACAGACGAGAAAACATCCACCACTCCCGACAGCAAAAACTTTATATGCTTTTAATCAAACTTTAATTAATAATTTCTATAATCACGATTTTGAAATAGAAACACCCAGCCCCTAAATTACAAAGCTCTCTCTTGGAATTACCCATTTGCAACGTTCGGGGCAAGCCTTAATCTCATAAAAAGAAAGTTTTTTTTTATTTTTTAAGATTTTCAACTTTAAACATAGCACAACATCAACACTGTTACAAAAAAACAACACAAAAGAGATATAAATATATAAACGCAAATAAATAAAATTTGTAGTCAAATTTTAATAAAAAATTCAAATTCACCAAAACCAAGCCTTGTACTAACACGAAAATAGCTTGTTTCTGATCTTATCAAACCTAATTCTCTTTAATATAGTTTTCAATTTTGTAAAAGAATCGCAATCATTAAGAAAATTATAAAAAAAGAAGCTGCCAAAAATAAACCATTTTGTTATATTAAGTTTACTTAAGTAGTTATCATAAAAGTAAAACTCTAGGAAAGAAAAGAACTAAAATGAAGAAAATTTTAAAGTCTACTTATGCGGGTCTGGCTGTTGTTATTCTTTCAACATCTTTTTTAACTGCATGTGATAATGGATATAGTATGGGCGGACGTGCTGGTACTGGCGCATTAATTGGTGGTGGCACAGGTGCTGCAATTGGTGCGCTTGCTGGTGGCGGTGGCGGTGCTGCAATCGGTGCATTGGCTGGGGGTGCCCTAGGCGCGGGTGTGGGTGCTGCAACAACACCTAACAGACCTAAACAAGGTAACTATAACCAAGGGTACTAGTTCAAATACGATAATTTGACAAAAAAAATCTCTATATAATTTTGGGGACTTAACCAAGACTATATAGAGAAAATAAATTAAAAAGATCCAACAAAACATAAATATTTACTTTATAAATAAAGGTTAAATATCATAAATTGTGTAAATGAAATATATCATTTTCTAACATAAAATCAAATTTTTATTTAACCTGTTAAATGTGTGACGCTTCCCCCTATCGCAAAATATCTATCAATAGCTTGACGCATCGAAGATGCAATCAAGGTTCTATACGCTGCTCTTTTCAAAGATTCCTCATCAACTCGGTTAGACATAAATCCCATCTCCACCAATATAGATGGGATATTAATTGATTTTAAGACCACAAAAGCTGCGTATCTTTTGGGATTTTGTAATAAATTAACACGAGAATGAAAAGAGCGCACAACATTTTGCGCCATCGCAACAGATTCTTTCTTAGTCTCTAACTTTACCAAACTTGCCAAAATTTTTTGCACTGCGGGGGATGCCACATGCACATTCGCCCCCCCATATCTATCCGCATTATTTTCGACCGAAGCCAGTGCCGCAGATTGAGCATCAGAAGCGTGATTGGATAAAGTATAGACGCTCGCCCCTCTAATAGAATGATTATTTAACGCATCCGCATGCATTGAAACAAACAAATTTGCCTTGTTCGATTGAGCAAAATCAACGCGACCATCTAACGGGACAAATTTATCTGCATTCCGCGTTAATTTTACATGATATTTTCCTGTGCGCATTAATTGCTTTGAGAGCTCTACTGCTGTTGCATACGCTATATGTTTTTCATACGTCCCAGAATATCCAACCGCACCAGGGTCTTTACCACCATGTCCCGGATCTAATATTATAACAGGCACATGCGGTTTGGCTCGCCCAACGATTGCGGGGGCTTTGCCTTTTGTGCTTTTATTGGTAGAATGTTTTGCGCTTGTTGAATTTTTCGTCACTTTATCAACCGCAATTGCAATTGATGGCATAAATAAAGCCGCTGATGCTGATAACATAATTCGTCTTGACATCTTGGGGATTGATTTTCTTACAATATCATTACAACTTTTAATGTTATCGTTCATTTTCCTGCTAACACTTTTGACCAATTTAAACTTTCACGACTCTATATTGCCCGATTCTGTTCAAGAATTCAAAAAATCTTTTTGATTAAAAAATCTTTATCGACCTGCAAATAATAAAAAAAACTTTGCGTTACCCTACAATTCTGAGATATTGTTTTTTATTAGAGGTGCCTTTGTACCTTGGAAAGATAAACCACATGTCAAATCAATATTATTTTGAATATTTATAACAAGTTATTTAAAGAGTATCCTTAATGATATCTAAGAACTGAAACAGTTAGTCAGCTTTTGCAAAAATAACTTTGTATGAATATAAACAAAATTTAATTTGAGTAATGTAATTATTTTTTAAATTTGCTAAACAAGATTTCAAGTTTTACCTACTTTCAAGTAAGTTTCATGGTTACGTCGTAAAAAATAATATAAAATGCACGTTCCCATCGCAAATATTACTTTGAAATTATTATTGATTGTTTGAAGACAATCGCCGGAGTAATAAATTATTATGACTAAAAAATTGCTGATCGATGCCAGCTACAAAGAAGAAACACGTGTTGTTACCCTCGATGGTAATTGCATAGAAAATTATGATGTTGAAAATTCAACTAAAAAACAATTAAAAGGCAACATATACCTCGCCAAAGTTATTCGCATTGAGCCCAGTTTACAGGCCGCTTTTGTTGAATATGGTGGTAATCGTCATGGTTTCTTGGCTTTCAGCGAAATTCATCCTGATTATTATCAAATTCCAATCGCAGATCGTAACAAACTGCTTGATTTGAATAAAAATGCTATTGAAGATAATCAGCTTGATGATGAAAATTTCGACGATCAACAACCCACTACATTCAATGACGATGATGATATCAGCCAACCTGTTGCCAATATTATAAAAAATTATAAAATCCAAGAAGTTATTCATAAAAGACAAATATTATTAGTCCAAGTTGTCAAAGAAGAAAGAGGGAATAAAGGTGCCGCCCTCACAACCTATTTGTCCCTTGCTGGTCGTTATTGTGTGTTAATGCCGAACTCACTCAGAGGGGGTGGAATTTCCAGAAAAATTACATCTATCTCTGAAAGAAAACGCCTTAAAGACATCATTGCTGAATTAAATATCCCCGTCCATATGGGTATGATTGTTCGCACAGCAGGTGCTCAGTGTCCGAAACCTGACGCATTAAAAGATGGGGAATATCTTTTACATCTATGGGATGAAATTCGTGATCGTACAATGAAAGCTGTTGCGCCATCACTGATCTATGAAGATTCAAGTCTGTTAAAGCGTGCAATCAGAGATATTTATACTTCTGATATTGGTGAAATTTTAATTGATGGTGAAGAAGGTTGGAACATCGCCAGAGATTATATGCGCGCTTTAATGCCTCAAAATATGCGCAAACTTCATTTATGGAGAGATCAAAAACAAACGCTTTTCTCTCATTACAAAGTTGAAAAACTCATTGAGCAAATGCTGTCCCCAACAGTCCAATTAAAATCTGGGGGATATTTAGTTATCAATCAAACCGAAGCTCTGGTCGCCATTGATGTGAACTCTGGACGCTCTATCAAAGAAAAAGATTTAGAAGAAACAGCGTTACGTACCAATCAAGAAGCTGCCGATGAAATTGTTAGACAATTACGCCTTCGTGACTTAGCTGGGTTAATTGTTATTGATTTTATTGACATGGAAAATAGAAAACACAATTATATGGTCGAAAAGCGTCTTAAAAATGCTTTACATAAAGATCGTGCACGTATTCAAGTTGGATCCATCTCCTCATTTGGTTTAATGGAAATGACACGTCAGCGCCTGCGTCCCTCTATTTCTGAATTTTCTTTTATTCCTTGCCATCATTGTAATGGAACAGGAATTATACGCAGTATCCCAAGTGCTTGTTTGCATATTTTACGTCAAATTGATGAAGAAGCACGCAAATCTAAACCTGGTGTTTTAACAGTTCATACATCTTCAAACGATATTGCATTTTATATTTTAAATCAAAAACGTAGCTGGTTATTGGATATTGAAAATAAATATAAAATTCAAATTATTCTTGATATTGACACAACATTAACTGAATCAAAAATTTCTTTTTCTCATGAAGTGAATGAAGCGCTCGAACAAGAGCAAGAAGCAGAACAAGAAAAAGCAAATTTCTTGTTACAAGAAAGTCAAAGCCCTTTCATCAGGGAAATTCCGATCCAATCTGAATCTTCTGAAACAGAAGAAATTTCCGAAGAAAGAGAAAATTACCAAGAAAAACGTCGTAACAATAATAGACGTTCGCGTTACAATAATTATAAACAACGTAGAGCTGAACAACAATCGGAAGAAATTGTTGAATCTGTAGATGTTCAACCAGTCGCAGAAAGTAATTCCCAGGCAATCATCATCACCGATCAAGATGAACAGCCAGATATCAGCTTTCATCCAGTGGTTAATCAAGATGAATATTTTGCAGCCAAACGTGAGGATCGTCCTAAACGTTCCAATCGTTATCCACGTCAACCCCGTTGGAAACGCAATAAATATCAACAAGCTACAGAGGATAATAACCAAGAAAATTCTCGTGACTTAGTTGAAACCGCTGTCAATATTGTGCCTATTACAGAAGCCGAAACACCATCTTCTGTGAATATGCTTAAAACAGATAATGATGCGAGCTCTCCTGCTTTTATCTCGGTTGATATCACAGACACTAAAGAAAACGCTCAGCCAGAGAACACAATCTCCGTTTCTGCACCCTCAACGGCACAATCAATAGCAGTCGATCAATCTGAAAAAGAAATCGTTGCGGAAAAAACGCCTGCTAAACCAGTGCGTAAGACAACGAGAAAGACCTCTACTGTGGTGCAAAGGAAAACTGCAACATCAAAGGCAAAAACTGTTAAACCGACAGAAGAAGCCGGCGATACTCCTACAACGATTGCAACGGATGAAGCAGAAAAGAAACCTGTCAAAAAAACAACTCGTACGAGAAAAACAACATCAACTACAAAAAAAGCTACTGATGTTGATAATGATGCTAGTGCCAAAAAGGCAAAGCCCACTTCTCGCAAAACAGTAAACAAAAAACCGAAAACCTCTAACTCTGAGGTAACGGAAGAAACACAACCAAATCAACAGGATACTATAATTAAACCGATTGTCATTGATAATGCTCCTTCTCCGGCACCTCGTGCTGGCTGGTGGAAACGCTCAAACTAATGACTATATAATGAAATAGGGTTTAGATAAAAGCCGTATTTGAACCCTATTTTCATACTATAAATTATAGAATGTCTATGTTTTGGCGGAGACCTAAAGAATTATGCAACTCTCTTTATATACAGATTATGCACTACGCGTTTTAATTTATCTGAGCATTCATCAAGATCGCCTCAGTTCTATTCACGAAATTGCTACCTGTTATGATATTTCGCAAAATCATCTGATGAAAGTCGTTCATCATCTTGGAAAAGCTGATTTTATTTCAACAGTTAGAGGGCGACGTGGAGGATTAAGATTGAATAAGCCCCCTTGCGACATCACTTTAGGCAGTATTGTCAGACACACAGAAGATACAGAACAACCCATTAAATGTGGGAAATGTGTTATTCAGAAAAACTGCATAATAAAATCAATTATTTTTAATGCGTTTGAATCTTTTTATACAGTACTCGATCAATATACTTTGGCTTGCGTTCTGCAAGATTATGATAAGTTACATGGATTGTTAACTATTGCACAGCCAAGAGCTATTAGTTGTAATCAGTAACATTAACAATATGCTGTTTTTTTTATATAATATTGTCAATTCACTAATCAACCATTGCTGGAATAGACATTGATATAATTGATTTAAATCTTATCAAACATAAGATCATTTTTAAAATCCATTATATTTTCTTTGCATCTGTTCCGACAAAAAACGCGCTCTATATCTACAAAAATAATCTGAGTAGTTATGAATGAATTTGAAAGAATTCGTGATCTCATTTATAATTATTTTTTTGAATAAAATGGTATCGCATTTTTATCGCAACCATGCCTTTCATATCATTAAGACCATAGAATTAAAATTTAATAACAAGATATAGGATAAGTTAATGCATCGCTATCGTACTCATAATTGTGTTGCTCTCAGAGCAAGTGACGTTGGATCAATTGTTAAACTTTCTGGCTGGGTACATAGTAAAAGAGACCATGGCGGGTTATTATTCATCGATCTTCGGGACCATTTTGGTATTACTCAAATTGTAATTCCTGCGGATTCTTCTATACTCGAAACAATTGAAAAAGTCAGAGTAGAAAGCGTATTGTGCATTACAGGGAAAGTCGTTTCACGTGAAGAAGATACAATTAATCCTAAATTACCCACAGGTGAAATTGAAATCCAAGCTGAAAATATAGAAATCCTTTCTTCTGCTGCAGTTTTACCTTTTCAAGTCAATGGTAATGAAAATTACCCCGAAGATTTACGCTTAACTTATCGTTATATTGATCTACGTCGTGAACGTATTCACCGTAATATTTTATTAAGATCCAACGTTATCTCTAGCCTACGCAATCGTATGATTGAACGAGGATTTACTGAATTTCAAACACCAATTCTGACCGCATCATCTCCTGAAGGTGCTAGAGACTTTTTGGTTCCAGCACGCTTGCATCCTGGCAAATTTTATGCCCTACCTCAAGCGCCTCAACAATTCAAACAATTAGCAATGGTTGCTGGATTTGATCGCTATTTCCAAATTGCACCTTGTTTCCGTGATGAAGCTGCTCGTGCGGATCGTTCTCCTGGAGAATTCTATCAATTAGATTTTGAAATGTCTTTCGTAACTCAAGAAGATGTCTTTGAAACGCTAGAACCTGTTATGGAAGGCATTTTTAAAGAATTCGCACCAAATCATAACATCAGTCAAGCTCCTTTTGAACGTATTCCTTATAAAACTGCTATGAAAGAATATGGTAGCGATAAGCCTGATTTACGTAATCCGTTAAAAATTACTGATGTAACAACTGCGTTTGATGGTTCTGGTTTTGGGTTATTTGCTAAAATCACGGCTGAAGGCGGTGAAGTTCGTGCAATTCCTGCCCCTGGTGCTGGAAATAAACCGCGTTCTTTCTTTGATAAGCTTAATAACTGGGCTAGAGAAGAAAAAATGGGCGGCTTGGGTTATATTACTTTTGATGAAACGGGCGCAGCCAAAGGTCCAATTGCTAAAAACCTTGATGAATTACGTTGTGAAGAAATTAAAAAGGCTTGTAACCTTCAAAATGGTGATGCAGTTTTCTTTGTGGCTGGTAAAGGACTGGAGATGGTTAAATTTTCAGGCACAGTGCGTACAAAGATTGCTACTGAACTAGAACTTATCGAACAAAATGCATTCCGTTTCTGTTGGATTGTTGACTTCCCAATGTATGAGTTAAATGAAGAAACAGGATTGATTGATTTCTCTCATAATCCATTCTCTATGCCTCAAGGGGGGTTGGAAGCATTAAACAGTCAAGATCCTTTGGAAATTAACGCATATCAATATGATATTGTTTGTAATGGGATTGAGCTTTCTTCTGGTGCGATCCGTAACCACCGCCCTGACATTATGATCCGCGCGTTTGAGATTGCTGGCTATCCAGAAGAAGAGGTTGAAAAACGCTTTGGTGGGATGTTGAATGCATTCCGTTATGGAGCACCTCCTCATGGTGGTGCTGCTCCTGGAGTTGATCGTATTGTAATGTTATTAACGGATGAGCCAAACATTCGTGAAGTTATTTTATTCCCGTTAAATCAACAAGGCGAAGATTTAATGATGTGCGCCCCTGCCCCCACAACACCAGAACGGTTGAAAGAACTTTCTTTGGCTTTAAACCTGCCTAAAGTGGCTGTAAAAAAAACAGAGAATGCCTCTAGTAATGAAAACGAGTAAAATAACTTATATTATTGAATAAAATTCATAAATTGATAACTTGTGATATTTCTAAATAGAAAGGAAATATCACAATGAAAAAACGATTTTGGGCGTTAACAATTATAGTCTCTATTCTTCCCGCAGCAGTAAATGCTAATAGCCCTGAGATGTCACAAGAGGCATTTCAGCAGACCATAAATAAATATGGTGCAACCTACTGTAAAGAAAGGTATAAATGCACTAATAAAAGATGCAGTTAAAAAATGCCATAAAGATACGCCTAAAAACAGCCCTACACTAGATCAATGTATTCTTGTTGACCAAGCAATGACATCAATTGCTACAAATGTTATTAACCGCAACTACGCAAAACTACATAGTTTTGGAAGAAAGCCCCCTTCTGCAAGCGATCCATATATGACAATTGATGTAGAAGAGAACAGAGTGAAATACTATACATCAACACCACATTTTAAAAATGGTTCTCAATTGAGTCAAATGGATAAATTCACACTATACGACTATTTTCTATTTTTTGATGAATTACGGAAATTATTTATACAGAGATGCGCTAAAAATAACCAAACAGGCTTGATCTGTCTTTTACAACGCCCTTTGACTATTTTATACCTAAAGTTGTAATCTCAAGCATAATCTTTTATAGTGTGACCAGAGACAATCTTTGCTCCAACTCTTTATCATGCAAATATTACGAAATAGCTCATTTTTAAGAAGATTTTAACTTTTGTAATTTAATTTATTATAAATTTCTATGATCCAGCGAATTATCTATTTGCAAAAACAAATAAAATAAGTCAGCATAAATTTTTGCCACAAAAATGTCTTAATCTATTTAAGCCACCTAACTTATTGATTGTAAATAAATAGAAACGTCAACATGATATCTTTAATATATAGAAAAAAGGAATTGATAAACGGTCAATAAACACAACATTATATATTAAATTATAAACTCTATAATCACAACAAAGGATGAAGCATTGATACCCACAAAACATAAAAAACACGTTTCCACCCCCCCTTTAAAAGACGGTGAGCTGGCTCATACTCTTGAACGGCGCCACGTTGTCATGATTTCGATGGGGGGCATCATTGGTGCTGGTCTTTTTGTTGGCGCATCTGCTTCTATTCACGCCACAGGACCTGCTGTTTTATTATCCTATGTTATCACAGGATTAATGATTTTCTTTGTCATGCGAATGTTGGGTGAACTGGTTATTGAAAAACCAGAAGTGGGTTCCTTTTTGAATCATATCCGTCGCGGAATGGGACATAATGTTACGTTTGTCCTTGGATGGGGATATTGGCTATTTTGGATTTCCGCCATTGCTGCTGAATCTATTGCTGGTGGAGAAATGTTACAACATTATATGCATATTCCACCAGAATATAGCTTCGCTGCAACCATGATCTTGGGTCCTATATTGGTTATTGCCATGATGCTCACGAACCTGTTTTCTGTACGTGGTTATGGTGAATTTGAATTTTGGTTTGCGTTGATTAAGATCGTTGCTATTGCTGCCTTTATTGTCGTTGGTGGCATGGCTATTTCGAATTTATTTGGTTTTAAAGCTGGAAGTGTCAACAATATTTGGTCCCATCATGGGTTTTTCCCCAATGGCGTTATTGCAATCTTTACCATTATTCCAACTGTTTTATTTACAGTTACAGGATCAGAGGTCGCAACAATTGCTGCTGCTGAATCAGATAAACCCGCCGAAAATGTTGCCTATGCAACCAGAACAATTATTTTCAGAATTGTTGCCTTTTATGTTATTTCTATTGCCATTATTTTATCAATCGTTCCTTGGGATCAGGTTATCCCTGGCATTTCACCCTTTTTAATGGCGTTACAAGCTATTCATATTCCGTATGCCTCTGACATTATGGAATTTACTATTTTAATCGCAATTTTATCTTGTTTAAACTCTTCGATTTATGCAACTTCCAGAACATTATTTGAACTTGCAGAGTATGATGATGCACCAAGATGGTTAATTCATACAACCAGCAATGGGGTTCCAAAACGCGCTATTATTGCAGCTTCTTTCATTGGGATTGCTATTTCAATTGCTTCTTATATCTCGCCTAGCCATACTTTCTCTTATCTTTTAAGCTGTGCTGGTTCGATTATCTTATTTGTTTATATCGCAATTGGTCTTTCACAAATTAACGTTCGCAAGAGGATGCAAGCAGCTAATCAATTACCCATTTTTCAAATGTGGTTCTTTCCTTATCTATCTTGGTTAACTGTTTTATCTTTAACTGCTGTCATCATTGCCATGCTATTCAATAATACAGCACGCACTCAAATTATCATCACCTGTGCAATTTTAGCAGTGATTGGAGTTATTCGTATTTTTACGCATAAATATAGTAAAACAGGCGAAATGAAGCATACAGAATTAAAATAATACAAAGATTCTATACAAGTTGTTGCAAATATAGTATTAAAGACCTTGGAAACAAGGTCTTTTTTTATAGGAATATCTTCATGAGTGAGATCGTTTTAGATGTTAAAGGATTATTATGCCCTTTACCTGTTTTAAAAGCGAACCGTGCATTACAAACCCTAGAAAAAGGCAAAAATTTACGTATTCTGGCAACAGATCGTGGCACGATCAAAGAGTTTCAAGAATTTTGTCGTCAAACAGGACATGCATTAATTGCTTTTTCAGATCATGGAACGGTGCTATCCTTTTTAATAAAACGAAAATAACGTCAATATTTTCTATACAACTGTATCAAGTCGTCTTATAAACAAGAAAACCATTTACTGAAGAAACAATATATACTTGTTTTAACATTAAAAAGAGCTATTGGAAAATACCGATGACCAATGATTTATCCTCTCTTTCGTTCGAGGATGCTTTAAGCGAACTGGAAAAAATTGTTCATAACCTAGAAACAGGTCAACAAAAACTAGAAGAAGCCATTGTCTCTTATGAGCGTGGTGCGCAGTTACGGCGTTACTGTGAAAAAAAACTAAATGAAGCAGAGGCTCGTGTTCAAATCATTGTCAAAAAAGATGATAACAGCCTTGATACTGAAACTATTGAATAATTTTGAAGGTCCCTTCTCTCATGACATCTTCTACGACATATGATGCTGAATCTCTACGTAATTCTTTAACCCAACGCGCAAAAGAACTAGAAAAAACATTGGACAAACAATTCCCTCGTATGAAGGGTGGAGAAGCCAATTTAATTGAGGCGATGCGTTATGCTGTTCTTGGTGGGGGAAAACGCCTCAGAGGATATTTGGTTACAGAAGTAGCCTCTTTATTTAATGTACCACTGGCACAATCCATATATGTTGGCGCATCCGTTGAAATGCTTCATGCCTATTCTTTGATCCATGATGACTTGCCTGCAATGGATGATGATGATTTACGTCGTGGAAAACCATCTACTCATATTAAATATGGTGAAGCAATTGCTATTTTAGCAGGCGATGCTTTACAAACCAAAGCATTTGAATTGCTGACGATGGAAGAAATTCACGAAAGTGCAACCATTCGTATTCAACTGGTAAAATCTTTGGCTGAAGCAAGTGGATCAACTGGAATGGTCGGCGGTCAAGTGATTGATATGGAAGGGGAAAACCGTCACCTTACATTACCAGAAGTCCTTAATTTACATGCAATGAAAACGGGACGTCTAATTTGTTACTCTGCCGAAGCAGGTGCTATTTTAGGTAAAGCAACACCTGACTTAAAAAATCATATTATTAGTTATGGTAGAGATTTAGGTACTGCTTTTCAAATTGCTGATGATGTTTTAGATGCCACCGCAAGTGCAGAAGAGCTTGGAAAAACCGCAGGGAAAGATGACGCAGCTGGAAAATCAACCTTTGTTTCATTATTAGGAATCGAAGACGCCAGAAAAGAAGCCGATCGTTTGGTTGCCAAAGCTATTCGTCATTTAGAGCCTTTTGGGGCTGCTGCTGACAATTTGCGTGCTTTGGCTGAATATGTTGTCTATCGTAAAAACTAATATTTTTGTCTTATTTATCTATCAAAGAGCTTTGGTCTGATGGCTGGTAAAAAACGTATTGATGTCCTCTTGGTCGACAGAGGATTAGTAGAAAGCCGCACCAAAGCTCAAGCTCTCATTATGGCAGGTCTTGTCTTCAGCAAAGAACAGCGCGTTAATAAAGCTGGCGACATGGTGCGTGAAGATACAGAACTGAGCGTCAAACAACAACCTCATCCTTGGGTTTCGAGAGGAGGCATTAAACTTGACCATGCGTTATCTGCATTTCACCTATCCCCAAAAGGATTAAACTGTATTGATGTTGGTGCATCAACAGGTGGTTTTACAGATGTTTTACTGACTAATGGTGCTAATAAAGTTTATGCGATTGATGTCGGTCATGGGCAGCTTGCTTGGAAAATACGCAGTGATGAAAGAGTTGTTGTGCATGAAAAATGCAATGCACGATATTTAACCCAAGAAATCGTTCCAGATCCTGTGCAAGTCGTTGTGTGTGATGCCAGCTTTATTAGCCTTAAAATGGTATTGCCAGCAGCGCTTTCTTTGTGCCAGTCTGGCGGATGGGCTGTGGCATTAATCAAACCACAATTCGAAGCTGGTAGAGAACATGTCGGTTCCAAAGGCGTCGTACGTGATCCAGCAATTCATGAAAAAGTTTGCCAAGAAATCAGAACTTGGTGGGAAAGTTTGGACAACTGGAATATTTTAGGTATTGAAACCAGCCCTATCACTGGTCCCGAAGGTAATGTTGAATTCCTCATTGCTGCTAGAAAAATATAATATTTATAACAAGGCTTTGCAAAATGACGATCCATAATGTTTCTGTCCCTCCATTACATATCGATCATTATACGTTACGGATTATTCAGGCAGAGGACATTCATTCTATTCATTCTTTGATTAATGATTGGAATGTTGTCAGAATGCTTAGCCAAGTCCCTTTCCCATATCCTAAACCCCTTTTAGAACAATGGATTGATTTGGTTTCCAAAGAAACAGAAACAGGGAAGTCATATCATTTTACGATGATCGATAATACAAATCAAAAAATTGTTGGTTGTATTGGTCTGCGCGTTGATGGCAAAGATCAAATCGGGAAAATTGGCTATTGGATTGGGCACAAATATTGGGGACAACAAATTGCCAGCAAAGCCCTGCAACGTGTTAGTACGTGGGCATTGGCGAATTTAAATATTAATTATATCCGTGCCACCGCAGCAGATGATAATTTAGCATCAATTGCGGTGTTAAAAAAATGCGGTTATCAACCTTTTGGTCAAGGAAAAGAAAAATTCCTTGCACGAGCAACCGAACAACCCGTTTCCTATTTTTTACTACAACGTGAAGATATCTGTCCCAGTCAGACTGCCGCTTCTATCACACTCTCTTCTTCTACACCTAAAAAAATCTTACTTGTTGTTGCAGCCGCATTAATTGATACTGAGGGTCGTTTGTTACTAGCGCGCAGACCAGAGGGAAAATCCATGGCTGGCATGTGGGAATTTCCTGGTGGAAAAGTAGAACCAGGAGAAACACCCGAAGCAGCCTTGGTGAGAGAACTCAAAGAAGAAATTAATGTTGATGTATCCCAAAGCTGCTTGGCTCCTTTTACATTTGCCTCTTTTGAATATACGGACTTTCATTTGCTGATGCCGTTATATGTGTGCCATAAATGGAATAATGTTCCAGAACCCCAAGAAAACCAACAGCTTGCATGGGTTTCCGCTGAGGAGCTGGATCATTATTTAGTTATGGAAGCAGATAAACCCTTCATTCCTTTGCTCAAAGATCTATTATTTTAGCGAAATTGTTTATGATATCTTAAATAAATTTTGGGATCTACCAGGCGTGGACACTTCAAAAGAAAACAACCCACCCGCCAGAGGATATCTCTGTTGTTCTTGTGTCGACATATCCTTGGTTGCCGTTGTTACAAAAGCCGTTTGGTAATTCTCACCCCCAAACGTAATTTTTGTAATATTAGGGCAAGGAAATCGAATGGTTTGAAGCAATGTGGCATCTTGTGAATAAATATTGATTTGTTTACCCGCATATAAACAAACCCACAGATGGTCTTGTGTGTCCATTGCCATCCCATCAGGATATCCATTTTCAAACGTAACAAAAGGCTTCTTGTTCGAAATTGTTCCTGATTCGTTCCAATAAAATTGATAAATGACCTGCTCGTTGGAATGGTTATGATATAAAATGTTATTATTTTCCATAATTACTGGACCATTTGTAACGATGTAATCTTTATCCTTAAGGATGGCAGAAATTTTACCATCTTCTTCATAGCTGAGTAAATAAAGAGACCCACTTGGGCTTTGCTCTTCGTTATCCATGGTTCCAAACCAGAGTCTACCCATAGAATCAACATATCCATCATTTAAACGATTATTTGGATGCATTTCGTTCATTACAAACCAACGGGAAAATTTTCCTTGAACTGGATCAAACCAGTATAATCCATCCTCCATACCACATAATAAAACTGACCCTGTCGTTGGAAAAATAAAAGCAGGTTTCTTGGGAGCATCCCAAACTGTTTTCGCCTGTGTTTGTGGATGGTATCGATAGATTTTCTTTTCTACAATATTGACAAAATAAACGCTCTGTTCATTTTCAACCCAGACCACTCCTTCACCTAAGACAGCTTTGACATCCCAAACACAAACAGGCTCGAAAAATTTTGTATGTAACATTCTCAATCCTTCGCTTATACTACAAGGCAACGCTCTATATTTTATAGATCATTTCATATTTACGTATCGTAGGAAAGCATCAATGAATCCGACAGCTGCAATTATCGTCATCGGCAACGAAATTCTATCAGGTCGAACGCAAGATATTAATGTTAATTATATTGCTAAACACTTGGCAATTGCAGGAATTAAACTAAAAGAAGCCAGAGTGATTCCCGATGATCCAAAAGTTATTATTCATACAGTCAATGAAATCAGAGCAGCTGTGGATTATGTCTTTACCACAGGTGGTATTGGACCAACACATGATGATATTACCTCTGATTGTATTGCAGAGGCGTTCGGAGTCCCCAATCAAATCCACCCCGAATCTTTCAAATTATTAGAAGACTATATCGGAAAAGAAAATTTCAACAAAGCACGTCAACGTATGGCGCACTTACCTTTGGGCGCGAAGCCAATCGCTAATCCAATTTCCGTTGCACCAGGTTACGTGATTGGAAATGTATATGTGATGGCTGGCGTTCCACAAATTATGCAAGCAATGCTGAATACAATTATTCCGACATTACGTCATGGAAACCCAATCATTTCAAAAACTTGGTATGCTTACCAAGCATCTGAAGGAAAAGTAGCGGCTGACCTTAATGATATTCAGAATCAATTCCCACAAACAGACATCGGTTCATATCCATTTTACAAAAATGACAAACAAAATGGCATCGCCCTCGTCGCAAAGGGACAGGATCAACATGCCGTCGAACAAGCCGCAAAAGCAATTTATGAATTATTGATTCGTATGGGGTATCAACCTCAAGAAGGAGAACCCCTTTAATATTTTATTCTACTTCTTGGCGTCCCATCGCCAAGAATTTCTTTCTTCTCTTTGCTTGTAAGGCTTGTGAAGGAATAGCTTTTAACTGATTTAGCGATTCTTGAATTGCTTTTTTAACAGATTCAATAGCAACTTCAGGGTCACGTTGAGCACCACCCATCGGTTCTGCAATGATTTGATCGATTAATTTAAACTTCAATAAATCTTGAGCAGTCAAACACAAAGCTCCTGCTGCTTGTGCAGCTTGAGAGGCATCACGCCATAAAATAGAAGAACAAGCCTCTGGTGAAATTACAGAATAAATTGAATGTTCAAGCATTAAAATTTTATCTGCTGTTGCCAATGCAATCGCACCACCAGACCCGCCTTCACCAATAATCACCGTAACGATAGGCACGGAAGTACGCAAACATGTTTGAATAGACTTTGCAATTGCTTCAGCTTGCCCTCTTTCCTCTGCATCGATTCCCGGCCAAGCACCTGGAGTATCAACCAATGTAATCACAGGCACATTAAATTGGCTGGCTAATTGCATTAACCGTTGGGCTTTTCGATAACCTTCGGGTCTGGCCATTCCAAAATTATGTTCTAAACGTGTATCTAAATCCGAACCACGCTCGATACCAATGACAACCACGGTCTGACCATTGAAACGTCCAATTCCACCAATAATAGCGTGATCTTCTGCGAATAATCGATCCCCAGCCAAAGCTGTGAAATCTTCAATAAACGCATTGATATAATCTAACGCATGAGGACGCTGAGCATGACGAGCCACTTGAACTTTTTGCCAAGGGGTCAGTTTAGCATATAAGGCAGAAAGTTGCTTATCTGCTTTATCAACAAGTTGCTTTAACTCCTCCGCGATATTCATATCATCAGAGGATTGTTCAACACGCTGTAACTCAAAAATCTTTGTTTCAAGTTCAGCCACTGATTTTTCAAAATCTAAAAATTGACGCATAATTATCCGGAAATACCATAAATAAATAAAATTCTATAGTCTATTTGCCTGAAAATCTATCATTTTATCGCTATACAGATTTTCTATTCGCACTTTTTATCCTTTTCTTTTGCTAAAGGATGGTGATTACGCACGGTTTTTTCTAGTTGTTCTATTTGAACATGCGTATAAATTTGTGTTGTAGAAATATCAGCATGTCCCAACATCATTTGCAAAGACCTTAAATCTGCACCATGAGCCAGCAAATGACTAGCAAAAGAATGACGCAAAACATGGGGTGAGATACGTTCTGGATCCAAATCCGCTTTTAATGCCACCTGATAAAGAATCTTATCAAACCCTTGTCGTGTTAGGTTTTTTGATGAATCGCGACCTGGAAATAAAAACATACTTTGTAAATGGTGATCGTTTTTCTTTAAATCAATAGCGGCCTCTACTGCCGAATCCGAAATAGGGATAAAACGTTCTTTTCCTCCCTTTCCATAAATTCGTAAAATTTTTGTATCTGATTGAATTTGATCTTTTCGTATTTTTAACAACTCAGAGATTCGCAAACCTGAGCTATACAGAATCTCTAGGGCTGCTTTTGCCACCAAACCTCGACGATAATCCTCTAATAGAACACAGGCATCTAGTAAAAGACCAATTTCAAGTTCTGTTAAATATTTTGGCAGTGTTTTAGGTAAGTAAGGATTTTGCAACAAGTAAGTTGGGTTATCACTCCGAATCCCCTCTTTGACTAAGAAAAGATAAAATTGACGCAGACATGATAACCGTCTGGCTGCGGTTCGAGCAGACTTTCCTTCTTTGCCCATCCACTCAAAATAGTTTTGGATAATCTCTTTCGAAACGGATTCCAAAGATTTTGTATCGTTCTGTATCACCAGATAACTCAGAAAATCTTCTAAATCCGCTTGGTAAGCCTGTAACGTATTTTTGCTAGCCCCACGCTCTGCAGCTAGCATTTCAAGAAAAGATTCGAGATACGTACTACTATTCATTATTAATCAAACTATCTTAGCGTTGAGCTGGAACTCCTGTTTCATTTCCAGGAACACTGCCTGGTTGAGGCATCGCAGGGATAGGTTGTGTTGGCGGTGTTACAGCAGCAGGTTGTGGGTTTGCTGGTGGTTGACCTTTACCATTTGTTGAACCTGCACCTTGTTGAGGAATAATCAAAGGCACCGTTGATTGCGGTGTTGGTTGAGGTACCCCCATGGTGTTGCCTGTTGCAGAATTTGGCACAGCACCTTGCGACGGTATCGGAGGTATGGTCGTATTCGTCGCTGGCTGACCTGCATTATTTAATGCTCCACCAGCCGTTGCCGCAGATTGTGGTATTGCAGGAATAGATTGTGTTGGCGGTGTTACAGTAGCAGGTTGTTGCCCAGCTGTATTTCCAGGAACAGGCATTGACGGAATTGATGGCAAAGCGGGTGCTGATGATTGCTGTTGCAATTTGCTCATAGGAATCACTTTATGCACTTCTTGAATTGGCATTTCAGGGCCTTTTAATCCAAAAAGCACGATAACAATGGCAAATGCTATAACGATCAAGCCAATAATAATAAAAATAGGACGACGCATCATCTTTCCTTAAAAATTTTAAATCTATGATTTTTGTATATTAAGTCGTTACAATAAACTTTTTCATAGCATAAGAGCGTTGACTTTACGATAGATTGTGTTGAAAAATAAAACCAAATTTTATATTTTTAATCGTTCATTTAAATCAGTATGTTTCAAATAACTTACGCTATCTTCGGTATATTTTAATGTTAAATAAAAAAAAATTAATAAATCACCCTATTGCATTAATAGGGTTAATGGGTGCAGGCAAAACGACTATTGGCAAAAAACTAGCTCAAGCACTTTCCATTCCTTTTGTTGATTCTGATCAAGAAGTTGAGAAAACTGCCGGTTGCACGATAGCTGATATTTTTGAACAATATGGAGAGGAAGAATTCAGGCGTGTTGAACACGAAGTCATCAGACGCTTAATCAAACAATCCCCTATTATATTAGCCACGGGTGGGGGTGCTTTTATACATCCTAAGACAAGAGCATTATTAAAAGAACAAACAACAACAATTTGGTTACATTGTAATGTTGAAACTTTACTTGAACGAATCTCTCAACATACCCATCGCCCTTTGTTAAATTCTGGCAATAAACGCCATATTCTCTCTAATCTCATGATGACGCGTTATCCTATTTATGCCGAAGCCGACCTTATTATACCGTGTCATAATAATTTAGTCGAAACGACTTTAACGCATATTCTTTCAACTTTGGAGCGTGCAAAACACATGCGAACATTACCCATTCAACTTTCCAATACAAAATATAATGTGCTGATCGGCTCGCAATTATTACAACAAGCTGGCGCACTCATCACCCCTATTTTATCCCAAAAAAAGGTTTTTATCATTGCAGATGAAAACGTTGCAGCACTTCACTTACAAACACTCACAAACAGCCTCAACATTGCACAAATAGATTTTGAAACGATTTTGATCCCACCTGGTGAAAATACCAAATCCTTTAAATATTTTGAACAAGTAATTAATCAGTTGCTTGAAAAAAATGTTGAAAGAAAAACACCGATCATTGCCTTAGGTGGTGGCGTTACAGGCGATCTGAGTGGTTTTGCCGCAGCAACTGTTTTAAGAGGCGTTCCCTTTATTCAGATTCCAACGACCTTGTTATCACAAGTCGATTCATCGGTCGGAGGCAAAACTGGCATTAACACCCACACGGGCAAGAATTTAGTCGGCGCTTTTTATCAACCTCAAATTGTTATTGCTGACACGCATACCTTAAATACCCTTCCCCAAAGAGAACTGGTCGCTGGTTATGCTGAAATCGTCAAAGCGGGTTTAATTGATGATTCAGAGCTTTTCGAATGGTGTGAACAATATAGCCAAAAGATTTTATCCAAAGATCATCAATATCTTGATGAAGCCGTAGAACGTGCTTGCGCGTTTAAAGCCAGAATCATTAAAAACGACGAATTTGAGCAAAATTCAAAAGGAAGAAACCTATTAAATTTGGGACATAGTTTAGGACATACCCTAGAAGCAGAATTAGGATATGACGGTCGCATCCTTCATGGTGAAGCTGTTGCCTTAGGGTGTTGCTTGATTTTCAAACTATGTACGCAATTAGGAATATGCCCCAAAGAAGATACTGATCGTGTCCTACGACATTTCCAATCTGTTGCGTTACCAACTTCTATAAAAGATATCGATACACCATTAAAAGCCTCAAATTTACTACAACATCTTCAACATGATAAAAAAGTGAAAGATGGTAAGTTACTTTTCATCTTGGTCAACGGGATTGGAAAAACTTTTACTTCTCAAGATGTTAATGAAAAAGATTTACTTGAACTTTTAATTAATGATGGCTGTGTGTGAGGCATTTGTTGTTGTATAGAAAGCACATCTTTAAAAATCTAGTCTAACAAAGAAGTTTCGATGATTGTAATTCCGTCAAAACTTAATTACTATACCGTCTAATCTTTAGTGGTTAAAAAACTAAGAAAAGTGATTGTGTTATTTTTATTACATGTGATATAGAATTGCGTGTAAAATACAAAAAAGTCTTGGTTTTATAATAAAATAGATTAGATTAACATCTAGTTATAGAGTTTCATTGTTTCAAAGAGCTACCGCTTTAACCAGCGGTCTATCGCTCAAAACGTAATTAAAAGGATAAGTCAAGATGCGTCTTCGTACTGCATTACTTGCAACGACTTTTGCAGTGGCCACACCCGCTGCAGCGATGGCTAGCACAATTACTGGCCCTTATGTTAGCTTGGGTGGTGGTTATAACTTAGTTCAAAATCAACATGCAACATTTTCACCTTCAACACGTGCAAATGGTACAAACAGTCCTGCTGGCAGCAAATCTCAGTACCGTCATGGTACAGGTTTCACCACATTTGGTTCTGCTGGTTGGGGTTTTGGTAACGGTCTTCGCGTTGAAGTCGAAGGTGTTTACAACTATTCCAACATTAACGGTCGTAAAGGCACAGAAGCACCTGCATATAAAACCAAAGGTCATGACCAAGGTTACGGTGGATTAGTAAACGTTCTTTATGATATCGACCTACGTCAATTTGGAATCGATGTTCCTATTACACCTTTCGTTGGTGTTGGTGCTGGTTACCTTTGGCAAGATATGGGTCCATTACAAACAAACTATCGTAATGGTTCTGTAAACCGTCTTGGTGGAACCAATGGTGGATTTGCATACCAAGGTATCGTTGGTGCTGCATACGACATCCCAGGTGTACCTGGTCTTGCTGTTACAACAGAATATCGTATGATGGGTCAATTAGACCAATCTACATATAAATCAACATCTTGGGTTGGTAATGGCGTTTACAAAGGTAATGGTAAAGTTGATCATCGTTTCAATCACCAATTTATCCTAGGTCTACGTTATGCGTTTGACACAGCTCCTCCAGCTCCTCCTGTTCAAACTGTTGTAGCACCTCCTCCATTACAAGCGGCTCGTACATATTTAGTATTCTTTGACTTCGACAAATATACTTTGACGCCTCGCGCTCGTGAAATCGTTCGTGAAGCAGCTCAAGCATCTACACGTGTTCAAACAACACGTATCGAAGTTAACGGTTACACCGATACTTCATCTGCTCGTGGTGGCGCAGCTGGTGCACGTTATAACATGGGTCTATCACAACGCCGTGCGAAAAGCGTTAAATCAGAGTTGATTCGTGATGGCGTTCCTGCTAGTGCGATTTATACTCAAGGCTTCGGTGAATCTCACCCATTGGTTCCAACAGGACCAAATGTACGTGAACCACAAAACCGTCGCGTAGAAATTATTCTTAAGTAATTTTTTACTTAAATAGTAATTTTTAAAAGGGAGGTATCATTTGGTATCTCCTTTTTTTGTTATGTAACCTTCTATAATTAAAAAAGTTTTGATTGATATGATTCAAAGGTTAATAAGTCTTTTAATACCTGAAAAATATCATACAAAATTTAAACAATTTATCCAATTTGGATTGGTTGGTTTATCTGGTCTCGCCCTCGACACCTGCACTGTTTACTTATTACGCCATATCATTGGGCTGACAACAGCTACCCTAGTCGCGTATTTTATCGCAGCAACTTCAAATTGGCTTATAAATCGTTTATGGACCTTCCACGGCTTAGGGAAAAATAAACATTTCGTCAATCAATGGTTTACGTTTTTAATTACGAATATATTGGGCTTCTGCCTTAATAGAGGTACTGTTCTAATTCTGTTTCATTTTAGCCAGACTTGCGTGGCTCATCCCATCATCGCTTTGATTATCGGTGCAGCCACAGGCATGTTTGCCAATTTTAATATATCTCGGAAACTGGTTTATAAATAATTCAATAATGACTTGTAGGAATTGATCGCGTTGTTTACAGATTTTGTTTAAAATAACTATCTAAGACCTCATAGGGTGTTTTTCCTTGAATGCCTTTATGGGGTTTAACAGTGTTATAATAATGAATAAATCGTTTCAACTTTAACTTTCGATCCTGAGCATTGACGAACAATGCACGCTCATGCCACATTTCCATGAGTGTGCGAATGACGCGCTCTGCTTTGCCATTGGTTTGAGGGCAAGCCGGCTTGGTAAATTTCTGGTTAATCCGATTGGTATAACAAGATTTAACAAACAGATGTTCAAGCGTTCCTTGGTATTCTCTGCCATTGTCAGAGTAAACACATTCGATCATATAAGGGCATTGAACCAGCACATCGTCTTGTAGGAACTGAGCTGCACTAAACTGAGATTTATCGTTGTAAATCCCTGCATAGCGTTCTCGAGAAAAATCATCAATACCTACAAAAAGATACTCCCGAGTTTGCTGTTTAGTCTCATTTTTCAACAAAGGAAGCCGTTTAGTCTCGACATGCACCATCTCCCCAGGATAAGAGTTGTTATATTTTTTGGCTTGCCGTCTGAGCTTGTCCTCAAGTGTTTTTCAAGGCGTTTAATGCCATATTTGATTGTTTTATAACGCTCATTTGTGCTGGACATCGGCACAAAAAATTGCAACCGAGCACGCCTTAATACAACATAAATCGTAGACCTGCTGACCATAAAACACTTAGCCAGATCGGTTACCGTGACTTTCTCTTGATGATGTAATCGCCATATCTCTTCTCGATGATACAGTGTAAGCTTCGTTTTTCTATGCATGTTATTTACAGTAATATTCCATATCACTGTAAATAACGCGATCAATTCCTACAAATGACTATTATTTAACTTTCATAGAATAGCCATCAACTTTTAGGCTGATTCAACGCCACACTTTTTTCATATTCTTTTTTGAATCACATTGGAACAAATTATTGCTATAATATTTTATATATAATATAATAAATATATAAATAATAAGTATATAACAAGTATATAACAAGTATACAACAAGTATATAACAAGTATAATAAATATATAATTTCATAATACGATAACTAAATACAGAATACTTAAATTTATAACCGAAATAAAAATTTAAAGTAACTTTATCATAATTATGGAGCTTTTTATGGCAGATACATTTCCTAATGGAGGAACCAATTCAACAGAGCAACTATTCGACCAGAATGGAACTATTTTTATAGGTGGCCGTGTTGCAAACACAATTATAAACGACAAAAATGGTTCCTTTATTTTCACACAACCTAACAGCGTGTTAAATATATACGGTAATTTAACAAACAACGGAAAATTTTCCATAGACCCACAGAGAGTCGGGGGTGGAGTTAATGCAACCTTTGGTTATGGGAGTACGACAAATAGTTTAACGCAAACAGGTGGCTCAATTGAATTGGATCAACCTGATAATACTTCTGGTACTATATTGAACTTGGCCTATTCATCTATCAATAACGATGCAAACAGTAAGATTATATCCAACGCCGGTCCGTCATCAACTTTTAACGCACTATATGTCACAAACTTAATAAATGCAGGTATTATTCAAGGTATTGGTAATAATGGCGGTGCCATGACTGCAAACTGGGGTAATGGAGCAGCAAACAGCGTTTTTAATAATACTGGAATTTTTAATATAGATAATAGATCTGCTACAGGTGGCACGACAATAAATATTAATTTTGCAACAATTGCTAATGATGGGACTTTTTCTTTAAATTATACACCAGGAAGTACTGTTCACGTTACTGCTGGAGCAGGAGGAATTACCAACAACGGCAATTTTATTTACTCCTCAAACGCAAAAAGCGGCGCTAATGATGGATCAACTGTTACTTTGAATTCAACCTCCAAAGGTTTTATCAATAATGGCTCTTTAACTTTTGACCATACGCGGGTAAATCTAAATGTCATGGATATCAGCTCCACCAGTGATAATCCTGGCTATATAAATCTGGCTGGTGGTACATATATTAACAATAGAAATTACACACCAACATTTTTAAACCAAACATTTAATTTATCTAATGGCGACAACATTATCAATTTCTCTCGGGCAACAGCCAAATCATTTCAAGGAAAGATTAGAGGCTTTGGCGCAACAGATCAATTATATTTAGGTTTTAATGGAACTCAAGTATATAATCCAGAAACGGGTATTTTAACTGTTACATATGCAAATACTGTGTACAAGTTTGACATGGGACTTGGCTATGATCCTGCGCTTTTCACTTATTCTGGAATGACTATTAAATATAACGGCGATGCCCCTGAAATTGATACACCATGTTATTTAGCAGGATCTATGATCAACACACCCAAGGGGGATATTCCTGTCGAACAACTCAAGATTGGGGATTATGTTACGACTTTTGATGTTGCAACAAATAGTTATCAAAATAAAAAAATTATATGGGTGGGAACTCGTAAAGTTACTATAAATCACCAACTGCCAGATGATATGGCTGGATATTCAGTTTGTATCAAAAAAGATGCTATTGCCTCAAACAACCCTTATCAAGATATATGGGTAACACCTGAACATTGCTTATTTTTTGATGGTAAATTTATCCCTGTTCGAATGCTGGTTAATGGTGCTTCAATTTATTACGATTACAGCTTAAACGGATTTGATGTATACCACATTGAAACAAAGGAACATTCTATAATAATTGCCAACGGTATGTTTTCTGAGTCTTTCTTAAACACTAAAAATCATAATTTATTTCATAAACAGGGCAATATTATCACACTCCACAATCAAGCATCGAAAACTTGGAAAGATGCAGCAGTACCTTTAGATGTGTCACAGGAATTTGTTAAACCTTTATTCAATCAGTTAAAAAAAAGAGCCATAGAACACGGCTATACCGATCAAACTATACCTTATACACTCACAAGAAAAACAAATTTACATCTTATCACGAATACTGGCATCACCCTATATGGAAATCGTAATGATGAAAGTTACATTTCTATCATACCCAATGATGTAACCTCCGTACATATTATTTCGAATACAAGCCGCCCAAGTGACATAATAGGTCCGTATGTTGATGACCGTCGTTATTTTGGTGTATCAATAGGAGAAATCATTCTGTTTAACAATCAAAATATTCATCAAATTACAACACATTTAGAGAAAACAGAATTAGAAGGCTGGCACAACCTCAGCCAATCGGACTGTCGTTGGACGACTGGCAATGCTTTTTTACCATTTGGTAACAAACTTAATACAAATTCTTGCCTTGTGATAAAAATCGCAGAACCATCTTTTTTTATACAAAAAGAAGATTACAACTCTAAAAAAATGCTGCTAAGCGCTTAATTATCAATATTTTAGAAGCCAATAACCATTCTGTGTTATTGACTTCTAAATCATAGCAAAATAATTACAAAAAATTAATAATTATAGACATATTGCCTGCCCTACACCCCAAAATAAAGTTTCTAATTTTACTGATGTTTGAAATTGTTCAAGTAAATGCTGATATCGCTGTTCAGCCCCGTACTTTGTGCTAATTATTTCAAAAAAGGACATTGTTTTTTGCATAATTCCCAAATATTCTTCACTTGAATACATATTTATCCACGATTGATATGGATTATTATGCATATTTGTTGCAGAATCTGAAATAATATTCAAGCCAACCTCGCCATAACCAATCACACACGGCATTAATAAGACAATTAGGTCTAATAAATCCCCTTGCATTGCTTTACTTAATAAATATTGACTATACGCCAATAACTCTAGCGTTTTAGGGATGTTTTCAATCGCATCTTTCTGAATACCCCACTCATGACAATAAGAAATATGCAAAGGCAATTCGATATTCAACAAATCATGTAACACAGACGAAAAATATTGCATTTCTTCAAAAGAACGACTTTTAAAAACAGCTAGAGCCTCCACTCGACAAAAATCCAATAGATATAGATAATCTTGCAAAAGAAATTGTTGAAATTCTTCTTTTGGCAGAGTCCCTAATGCCAGTTCTTTAACAAATCGATGATACGTAAATTGCCTCCAATCCACTTGACAATCTCTACGTAAACGACCAATTAAGCCTTTATTCAGCATAGAGCGTGTATTTTTAATAACAATAGACATAAAATGTGACCTTTTTCATGCATGTTGAAAGAGCTTTAACTTGCAAATTATCAAAAAAATTGTGAAATAGTTTATAAAATTTCTATCTTACTGACTTATCCAGAAATATTTTTACGACTTATGTTTTTATCTGATTAGGATTATCTATTTAACATGCCCAGTACAAACGAAATACGTTCTACTTTCATTGATTATTTTACCAAAAATAATCATCAACATGTTCCATCATCGCCTCTCGTTCCTCAAAATGATCCAACACTCCTTTTTACAAATGCAGGAATGGTTCAGTTTAAAAACGTATTTACTGGGCAGGAACATCGCCCTTATTCACGTGCGACAACCGCTCAAAAAGTAGTACGGGCTGGCGGTAAACATAATGATTTAGACAATGTTGGGTATACTGCACGTCATCATACTTTTTTTGAAATGATGGGTAATTTTTCTTTTGGCGATTATTTCAAAGAAGGGGCAATCGAATTTGCATGGAATCTAATTACCCGTGAATTTGGATTATCCAAAGAAAAACTGCTTGTCACCGTATATGCCGATGATAATGAAGCTGCTGGTTTATGGAAAAAAATTGCTGGCTTTTCTGATGATCGTATTATTCGGATTAGCAGCTCTGATAATTTTTGGCGTATGGGCGATACGGGACCTTGTGGACCTTGTTCTGAAATCTTCTACGATCATGGTGAAGATGTTTTTGGTGGTCCTCCTGGCTCTGTTGATGAAGACGGGGATCGGTTTGTAGAAATTTGGAACTTGGTCTTTATGCAATATTTCGAAGATCCACCAGGAACACGCACCCCTCTTCCTCGCCCTTCAATTGATACAGGAATGGGATTAGAGCGTTTTGCTGCCATTATGCAAGGGAAAAGAGATAATTTTGATATTGATACGTTCCAAGCCTTAATTCGTGCCTCTGCTGCGGTCACCAATACAGATCCTTTTGGCACACATAAAATCAGCCATCGCGTCGTTGCCGATCATTTACGCTCTGCTGCATTTCTGATTGCTGATGGTGTTTTGCCTTCCAAAGACGGTCGTGGCTATGTGTTACGTCGTATCATGCGCCGTGCAATGCGTCATCTACATATGATTGGCACAAAAGAACCTACGTTCTTTAAATTACTACCTGCATTGATTACTGAAATGGGTGGTGCTTACCCCGAATTGATCCAAGCCAAAGCATTGATTTCAGAAACCCTCAAAGGGGAAGAAGAACGTTTTAAAACAATGCTTGATAGAGGACTTTCCTTGTTGGCTGATGAAACCGATAAACTTCCTAGCAAAGGAAAACTTCCTGGTGATGTTGCCTTCAAATTATACGATACTTATGGTTTTCCTCTTGATTTAACCGCCGATGCGTTGCGTGAAAAAGGCTTTACCGTCGATCAAGAAGGCTTTGACAGTGCGATGAACGAACAGCGCAGCCGAGCCAGAGCTGCTTGGGTTGGGTCTGGAGATAATGCAACAGAGACTGTTTGGTTCGAATTCAAAGAGAAATTTGGTACCACAGAATTCCTTGGATATAAAAATGAAACTGCTGATGCAGAAATCCAAGCAATTATTGTCAATAACCAATCTGTTCAACAAGCCAAAGAAGGTGATGAAGTTGCGGTTCTTTTGAATCAATCACCATTTTATGGCGAAAGTGGCGGACAAGCAGGTGATACAGGATATATTACCAGCAAAAATGGTGTTGTAACTGTTATCAATACGCAAAAAAAATTGGGGGATTTGATTGTTCATTACGGAAAAATCACCAAAGGATTCATTAAAGTTGGGGAACCTGTTGCAGCTGCCCTAGATCACAAAGAACGTCAAGCGATTAAGGCGCATCATTCTGCAACACATTTATTACATCAAGCATTACGGAACCAACTTGGCGATCATGTTACACAAAAAGGAAGTTTAAATAGTGTGGATCGTTTACGTTTTGACTTTAGTCACTCAAAACCATTAACATCCGAAGATCTCGAATCTATCGAAGCGGCTGTTAATAATGAAATCCGTAAAAATGAACCTGTTGTCACGCGTATTATGACCCCTGATGAAGCGGTTAAAATGGGAGCAATGGCATTATTTGGCGAGAAATATGGTGATGAAGTCCGCGTTGTTGCCATGGGTAATGACAAAGAAAAGCTACAAGCATGGTCCATTGAGCTTTGTGGTGGCACCCATGTCACCCGCACAGCGGAGATTGGTTTATTCCATATTATTTCGGAAACGGGTGTGGCTGCGGGTATTCGCCGTATCGAAGCGGTTGCTGGAACGGCTGCAGAAGCTTATTTTAAACAAAATGAAGCAACGTTACATGAAACTGCTTCTTTATTAAATACGCCATCAACACAACTTATTGAACGGTTACAACAATTACTTGAAGAACGTAAATCTCTGAAACAACAAGTTTCCAAACTTCAACATCAGATTGCTGTTGGAGGGAGCGAGCAAAATAACGCAGAGAAAATTGGTAATATTGAGTATATCATGCGTAATTTGGGCGATGTAGCCCCAAAAGAACTAAAATCTTTGGCCGAAGGATTAGTCAGAAAAATGGATAACGGCGTTGCAGTTGTCTTTTCTTCTTTTGGAGACAAAGCTTCCTTTGTGGTTGCGGTCAGTAAAGAACTCTCTGAAACCATCAGCGCAGTTCACTTAGTTCAAATTGCCAGCGATGCCGTTGGTGGCAAAGGGGGTGGCGGACGACCTGATATGGCTCAGGCAGGAGGACCCAATGCAAGCGATTATCAAAAAGCTTTTGATAATATCCTACAAGAAATAAAAAAACTTTCTTCATAAAATGATAAAATAGCAGGTTTTATAGCCTGCTATTTTTTTATTGTTGAAAATTTATATAAAATTAAATTGCAATATATTCTGATCTATCTACAATATTATTATCTTCTTGCTGATTAACAGCTTCTTGGTTTTACATAAATGAAAGAAATCACATGCCAGACTTAAATCCTAAACAGACTTTATTAAACATTTTGCACGGTGTGAAACGTTTTAAAACAGACAAATTCCCTGAACGCAAAGAACTTTTTAATAAACTGGCAAATGGTCAAGAGCCTAAAACTCTTTTTATTACCTGCGCAGATAGTCGTATCCATCCAGAGCTTTTAACAGATCAAGACCCTGGAAATTTATTTGTATTAAGAAATATTGGTAATATTATTCCAGCATACGGAAATGCTATGGGAGGGGTAACCTCGGCAATTGAATATGCCGTATGTGCATTGAAAGTATCCACTATTATTGTTTGTGGACATTCAAATTGCGGTGCGATGGATGCGCTGATTCACCCAGAAAAAACAGATTCAATGCCTGCTGTTAAAAGTTGGTTAAAATTCGCAGCCACAGCACACGCTGTAACCGATGCGCTGACAGCATCAGACGTTGGACCTGAAAATATTCAAACTTTGACAGAGCATAATGTTTTGTTGCAACTACAACATCTACGCACGCACCCTTCTATTGCGGCAGCATTGGCACGTAATGAGATTGCGCTTCAAGGATGGTATTACGATATTCCCAATGGGCAAGTATATATTCTAAATGAAGAAACTCGCCATGATATGACGGTCAGTCAAGCCATTGATATTTTACAAAATCAAATCGACGAACGCCGTTTACAAGAATAATCTTTAAAAAATGTATAAAAAAATCTGTTTTTGTATTTTTTATACATTATTATTTTTTACGACTGACGCAGTACAAGCTGCAACGATTAAGCTAACCACTTGGAATATAGAGTGGTTAGTTTCAGAAAAAGATATTCAAAACACCCCTATTCCGCATAATGTAAATCTCAGGAAATCTGATGATTTTGGTATTTTACAGCGATATGTAATTAAATTACACTCAGACATTATCGCATTACAAGAAATCGGTTCTTTGGAAACGTTGAATTCGATTTTTCCTGCCAATGACTATGTATTCTTTATCTCAAAAGATTTTATTGCGCAACATACAGCGCTTGCTGTGCGAAAAAATATGATTGAGCATATAGAACAAAATACAGATTTAACCGCATTGAGTACTCTCAACGAATCACATCCTTTGCGTAGTGGTTTAGATGTGACTTTATATACAAGAGGACATAACAGCCTCAGGATACTTGTTCTCCATTTAAAATCAGGGTGTCAGGATTATCCTTTAACTCATAAGAATCTAAAAGCTGCCTGTAGACTGCTTAAAAAGCAATTACCCATCTTGCAAGAATGGGTGCAAAAACGTTTAGAGAAAAAGCAGGCTTTTATTATTTTAGGAGATTTTAATCGAATTATTTCTCCAAATGATTTCTTTTTTCAATCATTATCAGAAAAAATGACGACCCCAACCTTTCCAACTGCGTATCAAGCTAGTCCCTGTTGGGGAGGGGGTTATTTCATCGATGGCTTCATTTTAGATCAAAATGCAGCCCAATGGTTTATTCCGAACTCTCTTAGAGTATTGAGGTATCAAGAACAGGACTATGCCCAACAAAATCAATTGTCAGATCATTGCCCTGTATCCATTACCCTCTCAATACCCTAGAAACTATCCCCCCAATTGCCGTCATCACCACCGCTGTCACCCCAGCCACTATCGTCTTGACCGCTATTATCTGCCCAGCCTGAATTATCTCCAGCCCCCCAGCCAGCGTCATTACCAACGCCTGCATCAAAGCCAGAATCAACACCAGTACCCGTGCCAGCAAATGGATCGGCACCCCCGGCAAAAGGATCTGCAGCGCCTGCAGTTGGATCAGATGCAGCAGCACCAGCATGACTGCCACCAAATAAACCACTTAACGCATTATACGCAAACATACCACCAGCAACCCCTGCTGCGGTAGTTAAGGCACTGCCCAGAAAACCACCGCCACCACGGTTAAACATTCCTTGTTGATAGCCAGGCGGATAATTTTGAGGAGGTGGCGCACCATACGCATTTTGTTGTCCAGGATATTGACGACCTTGTTGTCCTTGGAACTGTTGTTGCTGATTCGGCGCACCCCATCCAGGAGGTAGCGTCTGATTTTGCTGTGTTGCTTGATTGGTCTGACGATTTCCACCAAATAACCCTCCTAGGAAACCACCAGATGAGGATTGTTGTTGGTTTTGTGTTTGCTGTTGCATTTGCTGGACTTGCTGAGAGGCTTGTTGCAATTGCCATTCAAGTTGACGAATACGATTTTGAGCCTCTGCCAAGGCGGCTTCTTGCACAACTGCCATCTGAGTCATGCGATATCCTGCCTCAGGATATTTTTGTAAATTATCTTTGATAAGACGATCTGCTTCTTGATCGATAGGTGCCATCTGATTCGTTGTTGGAACGGAACCAGATTGGGATGAAGCATTGCCCCCGACCCTATCAAAAAATTTATTAATAAGCTCACGTTCTTCATTATTCATTTGTTTATAATCCTTTTATAAAACAATAAACTTTTAAACATTATGTAATTTTTAACAGCCGTTTAACAAGTTTTTTCTATAATATATCACGATAAATATAGAATAAGTCTATTTCATGTTGATATGATATTTCTATATCGATATGAATATATTCAAAATTACTCTATCCTTTTTAATATTTTCACTTATTGCTGTTTTAAATAACAGATTGCTCTTATTTTTTTTAATAAAACATTATAAAATACGTTTTAATTTTTATCCTGTTTTCTGAGGACACTATTTTTTATGCCTTCAAACACAAATTCTCCACCATCCGCAAAGGGTGCGTTATCTTTTCAAGGGCTTATTTTAAAACTTCATGAATTTTGGGACTCAAAAGGATGTGCGATTTTACAACCTTATGATCTTGAAATTGGTGCGGGAACCTTATCCCCTCATACAACCTTACGTGCTTTAGGTAATAAACCTTGGAAAGCAGCTTATGTGCAACCATGCCGCAGACCGACTGATGGACGTTATGGGGAAAACCCAAACCGCTTGCAACATTATTATCAATATCAAGTTTTATTAAAACCCTCTCCAAAAGACAGTCAAGAACTCCTTTTGGAAAGCTATAAAGCCATTGGCATTGATCCTAAAAAACATGATATTCGTTTTGTTGAAGACGACTGGGAAAATCCAACCATTGGTGCGTGGGGATTGGGATGGGAAGTTTGGTGCGATGGTATGGAAGTGACTCAATTTACCTATTTCCAACAAGTCGGGGGAATTACTACCAGTATTCCATCAACCGAATTAACCTATGGTTTGGAACGCTTGGCAATGTATATCCAAGGTATTGAAAATGTCTATGATCTTGCTTTTAACAATCATGGATTAACCTATGGTGAAGTGTTCCTCAGAGCTGAACAAGATTATTCTCGTTTTAATTTTGAATATGCAGATACAGAAATCCTCTTTAGTCATTTCAAGGACGCTGAAAAAGAATCCGAAGCTTTAGCTAATCAAAAACTTGCGCAACCTGCCTATGATTACTGTTTAAAAGCCAGCCATTTATTTAATTTATTAGATGCTCGTGGAGTAATCAGTGTCAATGAAAGGGCCTCTTACATTGGTCGCATTCGTAACTTGGCCAAACATTGCTGTGAAACTTGGTTAGCGGAGGAGAAATAAAATGTCAGAACTTTTTATCGAGCTCTTTTCCGAAGAAATTCCTGCACGCATGCAACGCCAAGCTACAGAGAATTTACAACGTTTGCTTTGTGATGCTCTGGGCAACCTATCCCCTGAAAATATTAAAACCTTCAGCACACCTCGTCGTATTGCGATTCGTTTAGATATTCAAAACACCATCCCTGCTCAAAACGTGCAAGAACGTGGACCACGAACGACTGCACCAGAAAAAGCATTGGAAGGGTTCTTACGTAAACATCAAGCACAGCAATCTGATCTCATCGAAGAAAACGGGTTCTGGGTTTTACAAAAGAAAATTGCTGAAGTGTCAGCAGCAGAGTTTATTGCACAAATTTTTCCTCAGATCTTATGGAAATTCCCTTGGCCTAAATCTCAACGTTGGGGCAATGGCAGCCAATTTACATGGGTAAGACCTTTACATTATATTACTTGTTTACTGGATGGAAAAATCATTCCATTAAACCTTGCCATTGCTGAAGATGATGCGCATGGTTTGGTTTGTGATAATAAAAGCGAAGGGCATCGTTTCCTCGCACCGCAAGTTTTTGATATTCACAATGCTCAACAATGGGAAGAAAAACTACTTTCTCAATTTGTGATTGCTGATGTCGATAAACGCCGTGAAAAAATTCTCAGTGAAATTACAGCATTGACTGAAAAATCTAATCTACAACTTGTCCCTGATGAAGGATTATTAAACGAAGTAACTGGATTAGTGGAGTGGCCTATACCTTTATTAGGCAAAATTGACGAAGTTTTCATGGATTTACCCCCTGAAGTTATGCAAGTTTCTATGCGCGTCAACCAACGTTACTTTGCTTTAAAAAATAATGACGGCTCTCCTGCCAATGCTTTTGCATTTATTGCCAATATTATTCCAGACGATGATGGGAAACTTATCATTGCAGGCAATGAACGTGTTTTACGAGCTCGTTTTGCGGATGCACGTTATTTCTGGGATCAAGATCGTAAAACACCTTTGGAACAACGCAACCAACTGCTTCAAAACGTCATTTTCCATGCAAAAATTGGCAACCAGTATGAACGTATTCAACGTTTGGAACGATTAGCAGGCTATCTTGCACAACAATTAAATGATGATGAAATACTAGCCAAACGTGCCTCCTTACTCTGTAAAGCGGATTTAACCACAGGTATGGTTGGTGAATTCCCTGAAGTTCAAGGGATTATGGGTGGGTATTACGCCAAACATGACAAAGAAGACGCTAAAGTTGCTTTGGCTATTTCTGAGCATTATAAGCCTGCTGGTCCAAGTGATAACGTCCCCACAGCTCCTATTTCTATTATCACAGCCCTAGCAGACAAAGTTGATTTATTAACAGCATTCTTTGCGATCGGCGAAAAACCTAGCGGTTCAGGCGATCCTTATGCACTTCGTCGTGCGGCTTTAGGCATTATTCGTATCATTCGTGAAAATCACCTGCGTTTAAATATCAAAGCACTCTTTGAATTTGCTATTGCTGGTTTACCTAAGGCTTTACAAGCATCAGGTGATCTCAATGCTTTGGTAGAATTTATTTATGAGCGTCTTTATGTTCAATTGCGCAGTGAAGGATCTCGTTATGATATTCTCTCTGCTATAGCACCAACAAAACAATTTACTGATCTTGTGGAATTGTTAAAGAAAGTAGAAGCCATTACCTCCTTCTTGGAAACGACAGATGGCAAAGACTTACTTGCTGCGGTAAAACGTGCCAGCAATATCCTACGAATTGAAGATAAGAAAGATGGACCCCATCAAGGAAAATCGGATCAAAACCTATTTACCCAAGATGAGGAAAAAAATCTTGCTACTGCTTTGGAAAAAGCAATTGCTGAGATTAATACCACCTTACAACAAGAGCAATTTAATGAAGCGATGAATAACATTGCAACATTAAAAGGCACCTTGGATCTATTCTTTGAAAACGTAACGATTAATGACGAAAACCCTGCCATTCGCAGTAATCGTTTAAAATTACTTTCTCAAATCGACCAAGCTGCTAGCCTGATCGCTGATTTCAATCAAATAGAGAAATAATTTATTTCTCTGTAGCCTCCGTTTTTTCTGGATTACTTAATTCATAAAAAAGCGGAGGTCTTACTACAAAATTAGGTGAATATGCAGGATCACAGGTATAAATCGCCTTTCGCCCCCAGCTGTTATTCATATATTCTTTTTCATAAGAAAAACGTTCTTCATGCTCTGGACAATCATCAGTTCCTCGTGAAAGACTTTCATGATGTACAGCCATACAATCTGCACTAAAGATGACTTTATATCCAGCTTCTCTGGCACGCAGACATAAATCAACATCATTAAATGCAATTTTTAGATGATTTTCATTAAAGCCGTTTAACTTTTCAAATACACTCGCTTTAATCAGCATCATTGCGGCTGTAACTGCCGTTAACTCCTGAGATAAAACAGAACGGCAAGCATAACCGAACTCTTCTGTTTCCAACCCTCTATTCATATGATCACCGATTACGTCGGGACCCACAACAACGCCTCCATGCTGTACCCGACCATCTGGATATAATAATTTTGCACCAACAATCCCAACATCCTCGGACAATAACGCTTCATTAACTAAAATATGCAGCCAATTAGGATCATTAACAAAGACATCATTATTTAAAAATAAATAAAAATCACTTTCAAATTGTTGCGTTGCAAGATTATTCAAACGAGAGAAGTTAAATTCTTCATGAATTGGTAGAATTTCAATCCCATCATACTGAGAATATTCTTCTAAAAATTCTAATGTTTCAGCTTCCCGAGACGCATTATCAACCAATATAATTTGATAGTTTTTATATTTCGTATACTCCAATAATCGATCAACGCATTCCTTTGTTGTCTGCACTTGATCTTTAAAGGGAATAATAATCGTCACTAAATCAGATTGCGCTTTTTTCCATTCAATTTGATAGGCGGTAAATCCTTTGATAGAAGATACTTTAGCCGATTTTTTGATCCGTTTCAGATGATCTTGAACACAAGCAACCCCAGCATGAATCGCATAATCTTTATTTTCCACAGTTTCCGCCGTGGAACCCGCTGTTTTACGCCAATGATATAATACTTCAGGCACGTGATAAATCTGTTGATAAGGAATCACTTCTGTTAGTCGCAATAAAAAATCATGATCTTGAGCCCCATCATATTTTGAATGTAATATCCCCGCTTGTTTAACCGCATCAGCATGAACCATCACAAAATGACAAATATAATTTAGCCCTAACAAATAACGATAGTTAAAATCCGGTTTAAAGTGCGGTTCAACAAATGCCCCAGAATCATCGACTTTGTCCTCATCAGAATACAACATTTGTGCTGGATATAGCTGTGCAAAACCAATCATGATCTCTAGCGCTTGAGGAACCAACACATCATCATGATCGAAAAAAGCAATCCATTCACCTGTTGCTTTTTTGATCCCCGCATTTGTTGCTTCTGAAATTCCTTTATTTGTTTTTAAAATAACAGATTGAATACGGGAATCTTGTTTAACCAGCTGCTTAATTTCTTTTTGAATATCGGTAGACTTTCCCCCATCATCAACAAGAATTAATTCCCAGTTTTGATAAGTTTGCTTTAAAATGGACGCTACTGCATCTTTAAAAAACTTCATTTCAGGTTGATAAACTGGACAAATAATAGAAATTAATGGTGTTTGAAACTCAATATTTTTTATTGCCAGCTCTAAATGTAACTTTTCTAAACGTTTAGGCAATAAAGAATAATATTTCTTTGCCCAAACCCCATATTCATTAATGACATACTCCGAGCCACTCACTAAACGTTTGAGCTGATTACGCAATGTCGCCATTTCTTTATATAAAAAATCAATTTGATTATTCACAACCAACAATTGCTGCTCTAACAAATCATCAATTAACGTCGTTTCATAAGGACTGCCTTGCAACTCTATTTCTTCTGGCATCACATAAACACGAAATACAGACCTTACTCTTTTGCGTAATATTCTGGGAACAACAACAGCAAACCCACAACGTGCATCTGCATTCACAGCACTCGCCACATCGCCACGAAACTGGTTCGCTTCTACGGTTTTCAAATGACGACCATCCATCGTGACCATTACTTGACATTTACCTGAATATTTTCCTGTAGATGGCTCTTGTTTTAAAACCCAGCCATGGATGGCACCATTTTTCCATCCATCCATACAAGACAATATTTTTACTTTTGTTTGTAATTGCTCTGTATATTGGAAAGAATGTACCGTAATCCCTTCTGGGTTTTTTCTGGTTAAAATAGAAATTAAGTTATGATCTGGAAATCGAAAAGAAAGTTTATGAGGTTTTCCATCTCTGAATTCATTTGGAATTACAAATTGAAAACCAATATCACTCCGTAAAAAATTAATCTTTTCTTGAACATCTTTTCTATCTTGATCACATTTAATTTCTGTTATCTGCTGTTCATCAATAAAAACAGACACGGTTACACAGTCTTGCGGAGAAGATGCATTAATTGCCCATCCAACAATGATCCCATCTTTAATTTCTTGACAAAAACCTGTAAACCGAGACCGCATTGTCATCAGGAACTATCCTTTATATTCATGAAGTATTTTTAAACATCAAAATGATAAAAGAAATTTAATCGATGAGACTAAGAAAAGCGAGATTTTTTTAAAAATATAAATATAAAAAAGGTATGTAATTTCTTACATACCTTTTCTTTTTTAACGTGGAGCCAAAACCATAACCATTTGACGATTTTCAAGCTTTGGCAGCTGTTCTACTTTGGTATCAGCTTCTAAATCCAAGCGGAATCGTTCTAAAAGTTGAACACCCAATTCTTGGTGAGCCATTTCTCGACCACGGAAACGCAGCGTTAATTTTACTTTATCACCACTACCAATAAAACGCTTTGCAGCATTTAATTTTACTTGATAGTCGTTTTCATCGATATTTGGACGCACTTTGAGCTCTTTAATTTCGATGACTTTTTGTTTTTTACGCGCTTCGTTTTTCTTTTTCTGTTGTTCGTATTTGAACTTACCGTAATCAAGAATCTTAGCTACAGGAGGCTCAGCATTAGGGCTAACTTCTAATAAATTTAACCCGACTGCATGCGCCATTTTCAAAGCGTCACGAGTGGCAACAATGCCTAACATTTCGCCTTCAGCACCAACAAGACGAACCTGAGGTGCACGAATCTCCTCATCAACAAGCGGACCTTCGCGGTTTGTTGTGGGGGGTGTCGTTGTCTTTACTACTATGGTTAGTTTTCCTTCTAATTATTTACCTTAGAAAGACATAACCCTATTTGGCAATAAATGCACATTGATATTGAACGATACGCTTTCTAAAGGTATTAAAACTGATTTGGTGACTATTATAATCTATTTTTCTCGAACGATCTAGCCTTCACATTCAAGTTTTAGCTTTTGTTTTACAATCGGAGTACGATTATAATCTGGAGGTGTTGCTTCTTTACCCAAAAGCGTGATTGCTTCATCTAAATCAAGAACTTGCTGAGCTGCACCGCCTAACCTACGAACAGCGACTTGACGCTCTTCAACCTCTTTACGTCCAACAACCAAGATAACTGGCACATGTTGCAGGCTGTGTTCACGAATTTTTGCATTAATTTTCTCATTTCTGGAATCAAGCTCTACATTCATTCCCTTTGATTGGAGCAACTCAACCACTTCTTGAGCATAGTCTTCGGCATCATTCACAATGGTTGCAACCACAACTTGGACTGGTGCCAACCACAAAGGAAAAGACCCCGCATATTGTTCAATCAAAATACCCAAGAATCTTTCAAATGATCCAACAATCGCACGATGTAACATAACAGGGCGATGTCTGGCGCTATCTTCACCAATATAAGAGGCTTTTAAGCGTTCAGGCAGAACGTAATCTACTTGCAATGTACCACATTGCCAATCACGACCAATAGCATCCCGTAAAACAAATTCGAGTTTTGGACCATAAAAAGCTCCCTCTCCTTGATTCAATTCGAATTCAACGCCAACCTGTTTACATGCATCTTTCAAACTATTTTCGGCTTTATCCCAAGTAGAATCGTCCCCAGCACGCTTTTCAGGACGATCAGAGAATTTAACGCGAAAACTTTCAAACCCAAGATCTTTATAAACTTCAGATAACATATGCACAAACAAAGCTGTTTCAGAAGTAATTTGATCTTCACTACAGAAAATATGCGCGTCATCTTGGACAAAAGAGCGAACCCGCATAATCCCATGCAACGCACCAGAAGGCTCATAACGATGACATGCACCAAATTCAGCCATACGCAATGGTAATTCACGATAGGAACGCAACGTATGATTAAAAATCTGGATATGACAAGGACAGTTCATTGGTTTCAATGCATATGTACGTTCTTCATCTTCAACTGTAGCAATGAACATATTCTCTCTGAATTTTTCCCAGTGACCAGAGGCTTCCCACAAAGAACGATCTAAAAGTTGTGGAGTACGAACCTCTACATACCCATAACGGCGTTGGATTCTTTGAATATAATTTTGTAGATTCGTATAAAGCTGCCATCCTTTTGGATGCCAAAAAATGGAGCCCGCCGCATCCTCTTGCAAATGAAATAAGTCCATTTCTTTGCCAATACGACGATGATCCCGTTTTGCAGCCTCTTCAATTTGGGTTAAATAAGCATCCAGTTCTTTTTTATCACGCCATGCCGTACCATAAATACGAGACAACATCGCATTTTTAGAATCCCCACGCCAATAAGCACCCGCAACCTTGGTTAATTTAAACGCACCACCAACATCCGCCGTCGTACGCATATGTGGACCACGGCATAGGTCTAACCATGGTCCTTGCTGATAAACAGAAATTGTTTCTGTTTCTGGAAGATCGCGAATCAACTCTGCTTTATAATGCTCACCAATTTTTTCAAAATACTGAATAGCTTCATCACGGGGCATAACTTGACGAATAAAAGCCTCGTTACGCGTTACAATTTCATGCATACGGCGCTCGATACCTTCTAAATCTTCTGGTTTGAAGGGTTCTTCTCGTGCGAAATCATAATAAAAACCATTTTCAATGGCTGGTCCAATAGTTACTTGTGTTCCAGGATAAAGCTCTTGTACAGCCTGAGCCAAAATATGTGCAGCATCATGGCGAATTAATTCAAGGGCTGCTTCATCCTTTCTGGTCACAAACTTGACCGATGAGTCCTCTGTAATTTCCAAAGACAAATCAACCAGCTTACCATCAACTTCCATTGCCAAAGCTGCTTTTGCCAGCCCTGCCCCAATCGATTGTGCAATCGTTAAGCCTGTTACCGTTCCCTCATATTGTCGAATGGAACCATCAGGCAAAGTAATAGAAAGCATAATCAAATCTCCAGAACAAATAAATCAAATATGATATTTAAACCACAAAAACTAATGAACCCACTTCAGCTCTTGTGCAACCCTTTTTACAGAAAGATCTTTTAAATTTTCCTGATATATTATTTTTACATCATCCCCACGAGGAGCAGTTAAAGACGGATCACTGCCTGATGAGAACAATACTACACAAGGACACCCTACCATCGCAGCCAAATGCATCGGACCTGTATCATTACCCAATGCAAATTCAGCATGCTTCATAACAGCGCCTAATTGTAACAAACTTGTTTGCCCAATTAAACTAATTATTTGGGGGCAATGCTCTTTTATAACTGCAACCATATTTTCCTCTGATTGCCCACCAACAATCACAGGTTGCAAACCCTTTTCCATTAAATATTGTGCAATCTGACCATAATATTCAATAGGCCATTTTTTTTCAGGACGTTTCACAGAACAACCAGGAATCAAGATAACATAAGGTTTAGGCATTTCAATAGACTCTGACAATAACCACGATAAATCAGGATGTGGAAAATCAGTAAGTCCTGTTTTTAACAACTGATCATGTTGACGGTCAATGGTATGCATATCATTTCGTTTGGGATTATCATGAAAATGAGAAGCACCCTTAGCAATTCCAGACCATTTTGGCCTTCCCGCCCATTTGAAATATCTGCTGGAACGTCTAGAGGTTTGCAAATCATATACGAAATCATAACCTTGTAACTTTTGCTTTAATTTCAACCATCCAACCAAATTCAATAAATGAGGTTTATCATCAATGATAACACGATCAAACCAAGGGCTATGCTGTGCCAACTCTACAAAAGGGGCTGTCGTCAATAATGTAATTTCATCGTGCTGGTGATGTTGACGAATAGCCGCAAAAGGATGGAAACTTTGCATAAAATCGCCCAAAGCACCCAAACGTATCACCAAAATCTTCAAGGGTCTTTTGGTCATCATATCTGTAATTGTTTGGCTTTAGGCAGAACCTCATTATAGACTTTTAATGTCGCCGCTTGCATCTGTGTAAGCGCATAATGAGATTGCACATCTTCTCTGGCTAAACGACCCGTCCATTGTAACGCATCCTCTGAAGATTCAACCAACTCTTGTAATATTTGCGTCAATGCTTCTACATTTCCAGGCTCGAAAACATATCCTGTTTTTTTGTCTGTTACTGTTTCGGCCGCACCACCATGATTAGCAACGATAACTGGCTTTTCCATCGCTTGTGCCTCTATTACTACCCTACCAAAAGGTTCTGGTTTTAATGAAGGAACCACAACAATATTCGTTAACATAAAGGCTGCTGGCATATCCTGACAATTTCCAACAAAATATAGCTGTTCTCGAACTTGCAGTTGATCCGCCAATGCTAATAACCTTTGTATAAATTGATCTTTATGTTTTGATGGTCCTACACAAACACAAATCCAATCTTTATGATATTGCTGAATCCTTGCCATCGCACGAACAAGTAACTCATGCCCTTTCCAAGCGGTTAAACGCCCAGGTAATAATATAATTTTTTTTGTTGTAGGAATTTGCCATTTCTCAGCAAGATCCGTCACTCTATCACCAAAAAAAAGCTCTGGATCAAAAATCTTCAAATCAACTCCCCGAGGAATTACCCTTAAAATCTGTTCTTGTACTCCATAATGGTTTTTCAGTCGCTCTGCAACATAATGACTGATCGCAATAACACGTTCACCCTTTGTCATCACTTGATTATACCAGCGTTTACCGCGCCATGTTTCACTGAAAACACCATGCCAAGTCGTTATAAAATGTATTTTCGTATTTTTAACAGCCAACCAAACCGACCATGCAGGCGCTCTTGACCTGACGTGAACAATATCAACTTTATATTCGTTGATAATTTTTTTGATTGCAAATTGGTTTTTCCAAATCACCAAAGGATTTTTTGAATTCAAAGGTAATCGAATATGGATTGCCCCCATACGCTCTAATGATTGTTTCCAAACCCCATCAGCACTTGCAACAAGTGCAACACCACCCGCATTCAAGATGGCTTGTGCAATTTCAATAGTACCTCGTTCGACCCCACCTGTGTTTAACGCAGGTAAAACTTGTAAAATAACAGGTTTATCAAACATCATACATCGATCCGAATAGCCTAGAAATCTAAGTCAGCATAATGTTTAGGGGGGATGACACCACTGACACGGTCATTTAATAACGCACGAAAACTAGGACGTGACTTGATCCTTGCATACCAATCTTTTACCGCAGGATTTTTTTCCCAATTCACATCACCAATATAATCTAACGCAGACAAATGCGCCGCAGCAGCAAAATCAGCCATAGACAAATTACTACCAGCCAACCACACTCTATTTTCTGTAAGTAACGCTATATAGTTTAAATGAAACTTAATATTTTCATAACCTTCTCTTAATGCTTGTGCATTAGGATTATTATTACCAAAGAAACGTTTGAATGTTTTTTCATATAATAAATTATGGGTCACTTCACGGTTAAATTTACAATCAAACCACGCTGTCAAACGACGAGCTTCGACACGTTCAGCAAGCGTACGCCCCATTAATGAAGTATCAGGATAGGCTTCTTCTAAATATTCACAAATTGCATAAGAGTCAGGAATCGTCAACCCTGTTTCCTCAACCAAAACAGGCACCATTCCAGCAGGATTAATGGCAATAAATTCTGGTCTTCTTTTCCAAACCATTTCTGTCATGAGTTCAAAAGATAAACGCTTTTCCGCCATGATAAGACGAATTTTACGACTAAAAGGGCAAAGAGGTAGATGATATAATATACGCATATAACTGAGCCATTTTTTCTAGAATATCATGAACAAACGAGAATATTGAATTTCACTCTGAAATTTAATCTTTCTATCACTATTACCACCAGTAATCCAATAAAATATTTCCTTCAACTTGAAACTTGCAAAATATCAACGGTTAAAAACCGTCTATTTCTTGTAATTTGTAAAATTATAGATAATTAAGTGACAAAAAAATATAAAATGAATATAAAGATTAATTTTAATTTTTATCTACCAAAAAATATTATAAGTTATTTTTATTTCTTTTTCTGCTTGTATAATAGGAATTATTATTCGTGTCAGACACTTCCCCATCTCTTCCTCAAATACGCATCAGAGGTCGATCTTTTTTATCCTTGGTTCTTACACCAGAGAGCCCTTTGCCAAATTGGCTTGCCAGCTTGGATAAACAACTTGAACGTTCTTCATTCTTTTTCTTAGGCAAACCTGTGATTCTAAATCTTGAACTTCTTTCTGGTCAAGAAGAAGGGCTGGAAAATTTACATCTGGCGTTGTCACAAAGAAATATCCAGATTATCAGTGTTGAAGGGGGTTCCTCAACATGGGAAAAATTAAAAAACTGGCCAAAAACATTTATTTTTGGCAATGGAAAAAATATCGATAATCTCGATATGCCAGCAAACCCACAGGCACCCAATACACCCACCCCATGTCTGATTATTGATGAACAAATTCGATCAGGGCAAAGCGTTTTATTTCCAGAGGGGGATGTAATCATCACGAGTTCTGTGGCTTCTGGTACAGAGATTGTTGCAGGGGGATCTATTCATGTCTATGGTGCTTTGCGTGGCAGAGCCATTGCAGGAATTAGTGGGCAACCTAAGGCCAGAATTTTTGCTTATCAACTAGAGGCAGAATTAATGGCGATTGATGGATATTATATGACAGCCGAAGAAATAGAGAGCCATTTTAGTATGAAAGCCGCACAAGTATATTTGGATAAGGATGTTATGACGGTCGCACCTCTATTAAAAATAAAATGATATCACAATTTAATTGTTAGTCTCTATTATAATTCTACAATATATAATAAAATGTTTCTAAACCGCAAATAATAAGGGAAATAATATGGCAAAGGTAATTGTTGTTACCTCTGGAAAAGGTGGCGTTGGAAAAACAACATCGACTGCTGCAATCGGTGCAGCCTTGGCACAAACAGGACAAAATGTCGTTGTTATTGATTTCGACGTTGGGCTTAGAAATCTTGACCTTGTTATGGGTGCTGAACGACGTGTTGTTTTTGATTTTGTCAACGTTATCCAAGGCGAAGCCGCATTATCTCAAGCATTAATCAAAGATAAACGTGTAGAAACACTTTATATCCTCGCAGCGTCCCAAACACGTGACAAAGATGCCTTAACCGAAGAAGGTGTTGGAAAAGTCATCGCAGAGTTAAAAGAAAAATTCGATTGGATTATTTGTGACAGTCCCGCAGGCATTGAACGCGGTGCTAAAATGGCAATGCATTTTGCCGATGAAGCCATTATTATTACCAATCCAGAAGTATCATCGGTACGCGATAGCGATCGTATTATTGGTATTTTAGACAGCACAACAGACAAAGCACAAAGAGGGGAAAAGATTCCTAAACATCTTTTAATCACTCGTTATGCCGCCAGCCGTGCTAGTCGTGGTGATATGTTAAATACAGATGATATTCTAGAGATTCTCTCTATTCCTTTAATTGGTATTATTCCAGAAAGTGAAGATGTTTTAAAAGCATCTAACCTTGGATCGCCAATCACGTTATCTGCACCCAACTCCCCTGCAGCGCGTGCATATTCAGAGGCTGTGAAACGTTTACAAGGTGAAAAAATTGAAGTCACCGTCCCTACTGATAAGAAAGGATTCTTTGACTGGTTAATCGGAAGGAATAAATCATGAGCTTTTTTTCAAATTTCTTTGCTAAAAAAAATACAGCCCCAGTTGCCAAGGATCGATTGCAAATTCTTTTAGCTCATGAACGTTCTTCAAGAACGGGCAACTCTGATCTTTTACAAAAACTACAAAAAGAAATTATGGAAGTCATTCAAAAACATATTTCCATCGATCAAGAAAAAATCCATGTTAAGGTCGATAGAGGAAATGATTTCTCTACGCTGGAAATTGATATTGAAGTCCCTCAGCAAAATCAGTCTAATACTTAATTGCATGAGCCACATACTTCCTTGAAATATAAAGCCAGATAAACAATAAGTTATCTGGCTTTTTTATTTTTATTATGCCGTTACGATCCTAGTCGTCTATATTTTTATCAAGCTCTTTCAAGCCTCTGGGTCCATAATTAAATGCTGCAACCATGTTTGCAGACGATTGAACTGCTTTTGGAATATCCAACGGATCAAACATAACTTCGATCAAACATAATTCCTGACCTGCGACTTGATCTGCATCATTTAATGCATTTTCAAACTCTTCTTCGGTATTGACCTGACGATAGAAGAATTCTTTTCCATCACTAAACGCATCAAATAACTGGAGATAATTCCAATTAGGAACATCATTATATTTAGAATGAAAGCCCATAATCGCCCGTTCGATTGTATAGCCTCTATTATTAATCAAGAAAATAATAGGTTTTAAGTCGTGCTCAAAGAACGAAGAAACTTCTTGTGCTGTTAATTGAAAAGACCCATCACCAATAAAGATCACTTGACGACGGTCAGGCTTTGCCATCAAAGAACCAAATAATGCCGGTAATGAATATCCGATCGATAACCACAAAGGTTGGCTGATGATCGTAATACCAGAAGGCATATCTAAAATCTTCACACCACGCATTGAAGTACCCGCTTCGGTTACAACCACGTCATGTGGTTTAATAAAGCTCTCAACACGTTGCCAGAAACGATTTTGAATTAATTTTTCATCTTTGACTGGCTTCCAAACCTCTTTGCCTTTTGGGGAACTGGATTGCCAATTTTTATATTTCTTAGGAGGCGTAATTTTTGATAAGCGTTCCAATAATTCAATCGCTGAAACACCTTCATACACTTCATGACCAATAATTGTTCTAAAAGGGCGAATATTAATCATATTTTCTGGAACATGTTGGGTAAAATAGCTAGAGTTACTATCTGTAAACTTAACATTTAACCCAAATAAGCAATCTGATTGTTCAATCGCCGCTTTGACTGTATCAGAAGAAGAACACCCACTGTATCCGCCAATCCATTGAGGGTGATCGCCATCCAATACACATTGTGCCGCAGATAACGTTGCAAATGGAATTTGAAGATTTTCGATCATGGATTGGCTTAAATCACGCAAACCAAAGCGATCCAACGCCATCCCTAATAAAGCAGAAGGATTCTCTGCCTTAGCCAGTTTTTCCTCAATGGATTCAACAACAGCATTTAATTGTTGTAAATCGCTGGTTTGCTGACGCAAAGATAATTTTTCGTTATAAACGTCAATTTCAAAAAAAGTAATATCAGATGGTATTTGTAGATAAACAGGACGTTTCTTACGAACACAAGCACGTAAAACACGGTCAATTTCTTCAACAGCATTTTGTGGGGTAATTCTTGCCTGAGCCACAGTAAAAGGACGATAGCAGCTCATCACATCCTCGAAATTGCCCTCAGCTGTTGTATGGTGCAAAGAACGTCGACGATACATACTATTTAAAGGAGGTGCACCCGTAATACAAACAATTGGAACATACTCTGCATATGCCCCCGCAATCCCATTAATCGCACTGAGATCACCAACCCCATATGTGGTCAACAAAGCAGAGATCCCATTCAATCGGGCGTAACCATCTGCGGCATAAGCACCATTCAGCTCATTACGCGTCCCAACGAATTTAATATCGTTTCTTCTTTCTGTTTGGATTAAAAATTGAAGATTGTAATCTCCAGGAACACCAAGGATATCTTTGATACCAATTTGGGATAATCTATCAAGTAAGAAATCCCCTATAGTCATTTTCATATAGACCTCTCTAATATTTTCTTTTTAATAAAATGAAGATGTTAATTTTGTATTTGTTTTTACTCTAGTCAGAAAGCAAAAGAAAATCACAATTCCGCGCTTATATAGATCGGAATTGTTCGTTTACTATTTATAAAAATTAAAAACTATAAATAATTTTGTGATATTGTTTGTATTGCTTTGACCATTGACGCAACGCCGTTACTGCGATTGGCAGATAATGCCCCCGCCAGCCCCAGATCGGTTATGAAAATAGGGTCAACTCTCACGATTTCAACAGCGTCTCGCCCTGAATAAATGCGTAATAACAACGCAATTAATCCTTTGACGATCACCGCGTCTGAACTCCCTGCAAAAAATAATTTACCATCTTTTTCACAGAAATTGAGCCAAACTTGGCTCTGACAACCCACCACACGAAATTGATCAGTTTGCCATTCGATGGGAAATTCAGGCAATTTTTCACCTAAATCAATCAAATACCGATAACGTTGCATCCAATCATCGAACAATTCTAATTCATCACGAATGGCTTCAATAGCTTCTGCAGCACTATCTTCTTCTGGAACAATAAAAGGATCAGACATTATTCTATCAATCTCGTATGGTATATGGTCAGTCAGGCAAATATTAATTAGAGAATAAAGCGACTGAGGTCACTTTTATTTGCCAAGGAACCAACACGTTCATGAACATCTTGACGTGTGATTTCAATGGTTTCCCCTGCTTTATCAGAAGCTGAAAAAGAAACTTCCTCTAGCAACCGTTCCATCACTGTTGCCAAACGACGCGCCCCAATATTTTCAACCCGTTCATTAATATCTATGGCAAGTTCTGCAATAGCGTCAATGGCGTCTTCTGTAAATTCTAATTTCACCCCTTCGGTTTCCATTAAGGCAATATATTGCTTTAATAAAGAATGCTCTGGCTCTGTTAAAATACGGCGCATATCTTCACAAGTCAGTGGAGACAACTCAACACGAATAGGCAAACGTCCTTGCAACTCTGGCAATAAATCAGAAGGTTTAGCCAAATGGAACGCGCCAGAAGCAATAAATAAAATATGATCTGTTTTAACCAATCCGTATTTTGTAGAAACAGTCGTCCCTTCAATCAACGGTAGCAAATCACGTTGTACCCCTTCACGAGATACATCCGCACCACCGCGACCACCACTGCCTTCATAAGAACGCGCACAGACTTTATCGATTTCATCCAAGAAGACAATACCATGATTCTGAGTGCGATTAATTGCTTCTTGTACCAACGAATCATTATCCAACATTTTGTCAGATTCTTCTTTAATCAATGCTTCTCTTGCCTTCGCAACCGTTAAACGGCGTGTTTTTTCAGATTTATTCATTAACCCTTTCATCATATCGGTAAAATTGATGACTTGGGCTGAAGGCATTCCAGGAATATCAAATTGATTAACAGGAGAAGACGTATCCGCAAGGCTAATTTCAATTTCCTTGTCTTCTAGCTCACCATTCAGCAACATTTGCAGGAATTTATTTTTGGTTTCTGCCGAAGCACTTTCACCGACCAAGGCAACGACCAAACGCTGATTGGCTTCGTCTTTTGCCTTTTCCTTGACATCACGACGTTTAATATCACGTAACATTACCAAAGAGGCTTCGACTAAATCTCTGATAATACTTTCGACATCACGACCGACATAACCTACTTCGGTGAATTTTGTTGCTTCAATTTTCAAGAATGGGGCTTGTGATAAACGAGCCAAACGCCTAGCAATTTCAGTTTTACCACAACCCGTTGGACCAATCATGAGGATATTTTTGGGAACAACCTCTTCACGAATACCATCCTCTAATTTTGCGCGTCTCCAACGATTACGCAACGCAATGGATACTGCACGCTTTGCATCATTTTGACCAACGATAAAACGGTCAAGTTCTGCAACGATCTCTTTTGGGGAATAAGTTGGAATATTATTACTCATAATCATTAACCTTCAGCTGACAATGTCTCTATGGTAAGGGAAGAATTTGTATAAATACAAATTTCACCAGCAATCGCCATGGCACGACGTGCTGTTTCTTCGGATGTTAATCCTTCAACCCCTAACAAAGCACGGGCAGCAGCCAGCGCATAATTGCCACCTGAACCAATCGCAACGACACCGTCTTCTGGCTCTAGAACGTCACCATTCCCTGTTAATGTATAGGAATGATGTTTGTCGGCAACCAATAGCATGGCTTCCAATCTACGAAGATAACGATCCGTACGCCAATCTTGAGCCAACTCTACGCAAGCACGTTCCAATTGATTTGGATAACGTTCTAATTTCTTTTCTAATCTTTCTAGTAAAGTAAATGCATCCGCAGTTGCCCCTGCAAAACCAGCAAGAATAGTACCACCTGCCCCTATTCTTCTGACTTTTTTGGCATTTCCTTTTACAACAGTGTGACCCAATGTGACTTGACCATCACCAGCCATTGTTACCTGACCATCACGTCGTACACATAAAATTGTTGTCCCATGCCATTGTATCGGATCATGTGAAGATGAAATATGATTTTGCATATGTATTAAATAGCCTTTTTACTGAAATAAGTCCTATCCACCTTATTCTCTTGCGACGAGCTCTTCAACTCTCTTTGTGAAAACACCCAAAGAAAAAGGTTTTGTAATCAGCTTTATATTATCATCAGCCGGCAGCTTTCCAACCCCATGAGAGTAACCAGTAATAAATAATATTGATAAATCTGGCCACATTTTACGCGCCATTTTTGCCAAATCACTACCATTCATACCAGGAAGACCAATATCAGTAAGCAATAAATCTATATTACTTTTATTGTTATTTAAATTTTGTAACAAAGACAATGCTGTTTGACCATCTTCTGCAACAATGACTTCAAACTCCATATCACTTAATAATTCGACCAACAATGGACGCAAAACAGAATCATCTTCTACAACTAAGATTAATTTCTTATCAATTTGTTCTATTGCCATGAAATATAACCCTTTGAACAAAAAAGATAATTGATTTTTACATTAGAGTTTATAAGCATCTTAATCTTAATTATACCTTAAAAAATATACTAAATTTGTTTTATATAAAATAATACAAAATGAATATTAGGATAGTATGGTTTCAATCAACTTTTGAATAGCTTTCTTAACAATTATAAAAATCCATCTGAAATACAAAAAAATATAAATTAACATGTTGATATATAATGATTTTAAAATTCTGTACTATTCTGTTATTATCACGTTATTATGTAATTTTGCGTTCCCTATGTTAACGTCACTGTGCCAAAAAACCAAACAGAGTCTATTTTATTAGCCAATAATATTATTGACTATTTATATAAATTCTTTTGATACCCAATTGCTTTGAACAAAAAGATCAGCAGTTAATTGGGATGCTTTAATCTTAACCTGATAAATATCGTCAAAAGAATAAGATATTACATTTTTAAATTCTGAATAATGATATTTATACGAATCTATTTTACAATTTAGAAATTGGGGAGGAATGACATAATAATTATTCCCATTCTCATCCTTGGAATCTTCTAAAGCAAAATAAGATTCTTCTTTCATCAGCTTGCAACTCACTCAATTAATTTGGCAAGATCGGTAAATAGATACTAATTGCAGTTCCAATACCAACTTGACTTTTCACCATCACATCACCGCCAGATTGTTGAGCAAATCCATAAACCATTGCTAGCCCCAAACCTGTTCCCCATCCTGCTTCTTTTGTTGTAAAAAAAGGTTCAAAAATATGCGCAATCGTTTCTGGTGACATGCCATCACCTTCATCTTTTACTGTGATTACCACATACTCTCCGCACCCAAGTTGATGATTATAGGTTACAGACTCTGTAATAGATTCTTTGTGTAATATTACCATAATTTTGCCACCATGTGGCATGGCATCAGCAGAGTTAATACATAAATTCATCACTGCCAGCTCGAGTTGTGACGGGTCTGTTTTAACGCAAACCCCCATTGGAATCTGACACCGAACATCTAGATAAATACTTTCTTTAATTTCAGCGTTTTTATCTCCTTTTAATCGAGAAGCATGACGCATCGATAATGTTTGCGATAAAAGTTCATAATTTTCTTTTACCTGTTTCGCCACATCGACTTCTTGCAAAGACAACTTCTTGCGACGACTAAAACTCAACAATCTTTCCGTAAGAACAGCACCTTTCTGTGCCGCTGCCAGGGTATTTACCAATAATCGTTTGATTGAGACAATTTGCTTTTCTTGCAACTGATCTTGCATTAATAATTGTTCTGATAGCTCTAGCGACCCCATCATTGTTGTCAAAAGATTATTAAAATCATGAGCAATACTGCCCGCCATGGTTCCCAAGGCTTGTAATTTTTCAGCATGTTGCAACTTGGCTTCCAGCATTTTTTGCTCGGTAATATCTAGTTCCATAATAACAGAAGAATGCGCAATCTCACCTTTGACTCTGCCCAATAACAACCGCGTAATTAAAAACCATTGCGAAGAATGGTGAATATCAGCAGACGGCACCTCTAATGTTGCAACAAAGCGTTCTTCTTTTTGTAACCGCTCTTTAAACGCCGACAACTCTTGGGGTTTAAATGAAGGCTCTATTTCTTCTTCGGTTTTTCCTAAACATTCTTGAACGGTTAAGCCTCTTCTTATCGCTGCCAATTCGTTCATTTTTGTGAATTTGCCTTGCTCATCTTTAAACGCCAATCCATAAGGCAAATGATCCAATAACCCTTTTAGCAAAATCTGTTCGTGCCGTAATTGTCGACGATATTGAGAGCGTGCAACCGCACGATGTACGATTTCTTTGACTTCGAAAGGAACAAGCGGTTTTGGAATAAAAAAAGATATCCCTCCTTGATTCAAAGCTGAAATAAGAAAGTCAGTTCGATCTTTAGAGGATAAAAGGATACGCGTTGCAACTGTGATATTTCTTACACGCGCAAAAAACACGTTTCCATACATTTCAGGCATGCAATAATTATATAAGATAGCAGAGAAATGAGTCCCTCTTTTAATCATATCCAATGCACAATGTGGAGATTGTGTAATATATACGCAAAACTGATCCTCTAACATCTGCTTGATCTCTTGCAGAATTTTAGGGTCATCATCCACAACCAAAATGGCCGGAAGCGCATCCATTGCTCGTTCTCCTTAACATTTTAACGAACTTTAATGAGTATCAAATGTTTGTATCTGAATTCAGTGACCTATCAAATAATTATTTAGAATTATGTCATTTTTTTATGCTCAATACTGATGATAAAAACCAACTGAGCTCCTCATAAACCTAAAATCATATTGTAGCATTACAGTAATTACATAAAAATATTGCTTTTTATAGGGTTGCATATTACTGAAAACAGAAAGATAATTAGTCTAATTTATTGTCTATTTGAGGATTATTTCGTGAATATACCCACAGATACCACTCGTACAAACGAACGTCTCAGCACATCTATGCCTGAACAGCATTATACAAAAAAATATCCATCCTCTGGAATGCCCATATCCAAATTATTTTTAACAATTATATGGGCAATATGCCATTTTGCTTTCTTCTTTATCCAACAAGTCGCTGAAATTTTTGCCCCTCTTTTGCTCCTCATCGGTATTGTCTGGAAAATATTACCCAGCTTGCTGCGCTCTGCGGTTGGCATGGTCGATGCAGCAGACCCCCAAATACGGGATATGGTTGGGCGCGGCACAGAATTGATCCCATCCTCCTTAACCGTTGCAGGTCATACAATTTCTGCATCCTCTTTGATTTTTGATGGTTTTTTGCTTATTGGTTTGACTGCACTTTGTGCAACCATTACAGCCTTTTTGGGAAGACGTTTATAAGTTCTCTGATCTTAAAACAAAAAGAAAATTAAAGCATAGCGAATGATTCAACTTGATGGCGTCAGTTTAAACTATAAAAACGATATTACTTTGTTGGATAATGTTGATTTACATATTCCTCAGGGGGGTTTCTGCTGGCTGACAGGTCCATCAGGGGTTGGAAAATCGACCTTGCTACGGTTGTTGCACCTTGAAAAAAAACCAAATGCAGGTCTGGTAACAATTTTGGACACGCCCACTAATCATGCACGCAGATCAACAATCTGTCGGTTAAAGCAACGCATCGGGATAGTCTATCAAGATTTTAGACTTATTCCGAATTTAACGGTTTTTGATAATATCGCACTGCCTCTACGCTTACAAAATATCAATGAAAATACTGTCCAACGTTCAAATGCGCGCATATTAGAATGGATTGGGCTAGAACATAAAAAATACACCTATCCCAAAACGTTATCAGGGGGCGAACAGCAACGCGTTGCGATTGCGCGGGCTGTCATCCATAGACCTGATTTATTGCTTGCTGACGAACCCACAAACGCTTTGGATGAGTACCAAGTCAAGCGTCTTATGGATCTGTTTTATGATTTGAATGATTTAGGGTGCACAATTATCATGGCAACCCACAATGACGCATTAATTCGCCAATTTCCTGCGACACGTTTGAAATTGGAAAATGGACAATTATGGATCAGTGATGCTGTTTAAATATAAAACATCAGATGGCTTAAAGCTGCACCGTGCATTGCCAGGTCAATTTTTAATTCCCCTAGTTGCGGCAATGACTTTCCTTGCGGCTTTATCGATCGCTGGGGCATATGCCAGCCAACAGCTTGCCAAAAGATGGAGTGCTGGAGCAGCATCGACGATTATTTTACAAATACCAATGCCAAATGAGGCATTATCTTTATCTTCTAGCGATCAAATACCCCCACAACCCGCACTCGCAGCAAAGACGAAAATACAAAGCATTCTTGCATTATTATCAACCTCTAAAGAACTTAATTCATTTCATCAAATGACTGACAAAGAAATTGATGAATTACTCGCCCCTTGGTTACACGAAACTATTCAATCATTTGCTTTGCCTATTCCAGCAATTATTGAACTGCATTTAAAACATGATCCCCCGCTATCACCCAAATTGGAACAAACTTTAAAACAAACTGTTCCTGATATTTCAATCGAGCAAAGTAATTTTTGGAACCAACGATTAAATGCTTTGGCTAACAGTTTACAAACAAGTGCTTTTTTATCCTTAATCATTGTTATTTCAGTCGCAGCAACGGTCATTGCATTATCGACCAAAACTGGATTGATGCAATGTAAACAAACCATTGAAATTCTGCATAATCTTGGCGCATCAGATGCTTATATTTCTTTTCGATTTGCAAATAGAAGTGCTTTTTTGGCGAGTGTTGGTGGAACAATAGGCAGCCTTTTCTCTGTTCCTTTATTGTTATTTTTAACCTATCTATGTTTACCTTTTAGCAGTGATCCCAATTGGCAAGCCCTATCCAATGCCAGTTGGTTTTATTTTCTAATCACAACACCTTTTCAACTTTTTGGGCTTTTTATTCTACTGCCAATATGCAATTATTTGATCGGATGGATGACCACTACTATGATCGTTTACTTTTGGCTAAGGCGTTTAACGTAAAACATGGATAAGCCACGCTTGCAATCAAAATGGATTATTGTATGGGGAATCGTAGGAATTTTTCTTGTCTGGGGCTTTGGTTTTATTGTTTTTGTGATTGATACATTGACGTATAATCCTTCTATCCCCAATGCACAAGGAATCGTTGTCTTAACTGGTGGGGCAAAACGCATTGAAAACGCAATTAAATTATTACAATCCAACCATGGCAAATATTTATTAATATCTGGGGTACCCCCCACGACCCATCTGGATGATATAGAGAGAATCCTGCCGTTCTCTTTAACGCAACATGACCGCGATCACATTACATTGGGACATAATGCGACCTCTACGATGGGGAATGCAATTGAAACCGCAGCTTGGGCGCATTATTACCATCTCGATTCTCTTATTATTGTAACCTCTAGCTATCATATTCGCCGTGCAATCGTAGAAATGCAAAGTTTATTAGAAAATGTTAAACTATATCCTTATGTTGCTCGCAATGATAAAAAAGAAACTTTATCTCACCTACACTCTATGAGATTACTATTTCTTGAATATAATAAATTTCTTGCTGCCTATACAGGTCTGATACATACAACACGTCCCAAAGAAGATTTCTTGAAAAATACTCCATAAAAAGCTGATTTTTGATGATTTTAATTCGTTCTTTTCTTTTTTCTATCTATTTTATCACATTAACCATTTTCATGGGCATTATTGCTTTTGCTATTCGTTTTATAGCAAAGAGACATGCGTTGGTGTATGCTCAATTATGGACACGCCTTTCTTTGGGCGGACTGGAAAAAATCTGTAAGATTTCCACTCAAATTATAGGTCGAGAAAACCTTCCCCAGGACAAATCCTTTTTGATCGCCTCTCAACATCAATCAGCATTTGATACATTTATATGGATGAATCTGCTAGACCGCCCCGCATATATTATGAAAAGAGAACTCACTCGTATTCCTTTGGTGGGTCCGATGTTATTGTTATCGGGAATGATCCCGCTGGATCGACAAGGTGGCGTCAAGGCTTTAAAAAACTTAATCCAAGATTGCCAAAAAGCTGTTAATGATTTCAGACAAATCATCATCTTTCCAGAAGGAACCCGCACCGCCGTTGGTGAAAAAGTAAAACTACACGCAGGCACCGTTGCAATCGCAAACCAATTAAATTTAAAAATTGTTCCTGTCAGTCTTGACTCAGGTTATTGCTGGCCAAGAAATTCATTTTTTAAATATCCAGGAACAATCCACATTGTCATTCATCCCGCCATTACCGATACAAGCAATCGTAAAGAAACGTTGGCTGCTATTGAACGCAGTTGGTCTAGGTTGGAATCGCAGTGAGTAACCCTGTGGATAACTTTGTGGGTCTTTTAATAAAGATTCTGAAACTCAGAGTCGTCGGCTAATTCAATCGATTCTATACAACCCTTGATTTTCTCTCATTTTACAACAGTCAACAAAAAAAAATATTTATTTATTTTCTTGATTTTTTACGAATCTCTCTTGTGGATTTTTTAAAAGATCGAATCTATTATTTATAAAATTTTGAATTTCATATGATTAATCACAGTAAACGACATTTATTCATCCATAAAAAAACATTCTATAGAAAACTGTTTTTTCTGGGGATAATATCTCTTTTCTTTTTATTTACATATGTATCTTTACAAACCTATTTAAAACAAACAATAAACCAATATTTAATCGATCAACAAAATATTTTAAAAAAACGAGGATTATTATTGAAGTTTCAGCCTGCCACTGTCTCTAAATGGACAATATGGCCACAAGTAATGATTGATTATCCAACGATACAAAAAGATATTTCCTCCCCTTCGCCACCAATTCTTTGGCAAGCCAGACAAGCAAATATTTCATATTCTTTATTACATCCTTCAAGCATTTCAATCCATCTTGATGGAGAACAGCTTATTTGCACCTTTGATAATTCAAACCAATGTTTTCAAATTCATAGTACGACTTGGAATATCTATACACCTATCTTAGGAAAGAGTTCACAAAGTTCATTTTCCTTACAATGTGATGACATCTTTTACACCAGCCCCTCATTATCCTCAGAAATAATTCAATCTCTACAATTTAAAAATTTACGATCCCAGTTGCATTGGAATGTTCAAACGACACCTCAAGAAAGTCTGGCTTTCTTAACACTTGATATTCAAGAAATTACTGCAACTATTACCAACTTACCCTCACAAAAACTGCAAAATACGCATATTCAAGCAGCACTTGTTCAAGAATCCAATCATTTATACAAATTACTTGTTCAAAATGCTGATTTAAGTTGGAATCATTTATCCATCAATTCCACAGGAAAATTCTATTTACCCTTACCTCAAATCCTTCCAACGGGGGAGTTATCACTTTATTTAAATGGCATTAATCAAGCAATTTACGAACAATTATCCTTTTTAAAATGTTGTGCTAAATTACAACAAGAACTCTCCCAAACTTCACTCCCATCACAAATTCATTTAACACTCTTGATTCGTGATGGTGTGTTGTATCTGGGAGCCATTCCTTTACATGCAAATTGGTATAATGATCTAAAGATGCTCATCGACCATTATACAAAATGATCTTTTGCCTTACGAAACATCGTAAATTCATCAACATTTTTTGCCAATAAAAAGGGATTCGTTTTCTTTTCTTCCAACAGCGAGATGGGTAATGTAGGCAAATATTGAGATCTGAGTTGTTTTACCTTCTCTACCCTATTTTTCAACGCTATGTTTTCAGAGATCACTGAGGTCGCAAAACGTCCATTATCAGCAGTATATTCATGCGCACAATATACCAAAGTATCCTCTGGTAAATTCACCAACTTTGCCAGACTATGATACATTTGTTGAGGGCTTCCCTCGAATAAGCGTCCACATCCCATACTAAATAATGTATCACCTGTGAATATCACTTTTAAATCAGGAATATAATAACAAATTGAACCCAGTGTGTGACCGGGGGTTTCTATAACCCGAATGTCATCTATCCCATCCAAAGAAATAACGTCTCCGTCTTGGACCGTTCGATCGACATTTGGTATTTTACTGACCTCTTTCAAAGGGGCATATATTTTACAGTGGTACTTATCTTTTAACGCCGCAATGCCGCCAATATGATCGTCGTGAAAATGGGTAATTAAAATCGCTTGTAACGATAAATCTCGCTCTTGCAAAAATTTTAAAACAGGATTTGCATCGCCTGGATCAACAACAATTGCTTTTTTGCTCTTTTCATCAATCATCAACCATGCATAATTTGACTCATAGAAAGAAATGGGTTCAATAATAATAGACATGCTTTCTCCTTATTTTAACCATTATCCTTTTTTAAACTAAAATTCACTCTTCAGGAAAAGGTTGCAATGACCTACGACTTTAATTCTATTCTAACCGATCCATGTCAAAAAAAACAAGGAATTGCAATCTATCTTCAATACAAATTATCTCTATTATGGCCTAATTTATATGGCTTATCCCTCTTTACATTGGGACAAACCCCCTCTTTGATCCCAACGAATGCTTGGTATCCTCAGTATCATATTCATGGGATATTAGATTCTTTTCCCTCTAAGAATTTAAAATCTCTATATAATCAAAATCAAAATATATGTCATTTATCTATTGATTCGTTTCCTTTACAAGCATGCAGTATCAACCGTATTTTGTATGTACATGATGCCAGAATGTCCAAGGAACAGTTTGGTTTGCTCCTGCGCTCATGCTGGGAAACCTTGGAAGATCATGGAAAGATTATATTACTCTTACCAAATAAACTTGGATGGTGGTCGGTTATTGATAATATTTCTTTTCGATACAGAAATGCTTTTTTTGTTCAAAAATTAAATATTGTCTTAAAACAACATATGTTTCGTATTAATCATTATGAACGTGTTTTATATTTCCCCCCTAAAATAATGAATTCTGTTTCGTTAAGAACAAACAAAATACTTGAATTTACAGGATTATTCTTTGTTCCTTTCTTGGGGGGGTATCATTTGATTGAAATTGAAAAAAATCTTTATGCACCAATTACAGTGGCACCTTTGAAAAAAAACTATATACTACAAAGCAAATCATCGAAATCCAGTTTGAATTTAAAAACTTCTAACTGATTTAAGAATATCACGTCCAAAAGGTTACGTTTACATGTCTATTTTAAAATCGATTCAATCCAGTATGTGCAAACCACATCCTGCCAGCCACCCTTTCCTCATCATAGCAGCCACTGTATCTATCTTGGGTCGTTTGACAAAATGGCGCCTTACCCGTTTCATTGGTAAGCTTGGCTTACTTTGTTTTGGATTTGTTTGGTATTTTTTCCGTAATCCAAAGCGGGTCATCCCTACCGAAGAAAATGTAATTATATCCCCTGCGGATGGTACTGTATCAGCAATCGATTGTATCATGCCCCCTGCGAATCTGGGAATGCCGGAAAAGCCTGTTTGGCGTGTTTCTATTTTCTTATCTGTATTAAACGTACATTTACAACGTATTCCAGCCAAAGGCACCGTGACTAGCCGGGTATATATCAAGGGGAAATTTTTCAATGCCTCTTTGGACAAAGCATCTGAACATAACGAGCGTAATGCTATTTGTATGACATTACCGAATGGTCAACAATTAATTGTTGTTCAAATTGCAGGGCTTATCGCACGTCGAATCGTTTGTAATGCCAATGTTGAAAACCAATATGAAGCAGGCGAAATTTATGGGTTAATCCGTTTTGGATCTCGTGTTGATTTATATTTACCTGAAAACTGCATACCAACCGTGCAAGTTGGGCAAACTATGATTGGTGGTGAAACCATTGTCTCTAAATTCTAAAACACCCAAATCATTATCTCTACGTGCGCGACGTAATTTAATATTACGTCAAAAAATACGCCCCAGAGTCAAAGGAATATCCTTTAACCGTATCATTCCTAACCTTTTGACAATGCTGGGATTATGCGCAGGTCTAATTGGTATCCGCAGTGCGATTCATGGCGATTTTGACAAAGCGGTCATTGCTATTGTAATCGCTGCTTGCTTTGATGGTTTAGATGGGCGTATCGCGCGTTTATTACGAGGAACCAGTCGCTTTGGTGCAGAGCTGGACAGTTTAGCTGACTTTTTATCTTTTGGTATCTCGCCTTGCTTTATTTTATATATGTGGGCATTACAAGATATAAAAAGTGGTTATGCTTTTGTCCCTTGTGCAATGTTTGCCGCTTGTATGGCATTAAGACTGGCTCGTTTCAATGCATCCTTGGAAGACAAAGACAATCCAAAATATGCCAGTAATTTTTTCACAGGTGTCCCTGCACCTGCGGGTGCTGGAATTGTTTTATTCCCTGTATTCCTCGGGCTTGAGGCAAATAAGCTGCAATGGGATTTTTTGATTCATATTGCACATTCTGAAATCTTAACCATTATTATGCTGGTCACCACTTCTTTCTTATTGATTTCGACCATTCCTATTTGGTCATTTAAGAATTTCAAAGTTCCCACAGCCTATGTCTTACCATTATTCTTGGGAACATCAATTTATGCAACCGTATTGGTTGCAGACCCGTGGGGTACTTTTGCATTTAGTGGCTTACTCTATTTATGCACTATCCCTTTGAGCTATCGGAGTTTTCGTCTATTAAGGGCGGATGCCGAGGCTCTTCATAAAGAGGCGAGTGAGGAGGACGAGGAAGATTCGACTCAGACTGCGGACGAAGCCCCAACACCCCCAATAACCCCACCATAATCTGTTGAGGTGCTGGGGGGCAACCTTCGATTTTCAAGATACAATCTTCCCCTCCAGTACTTTCTTTTAAAACCGTATAATTTTCTTTAAACACATTCCTATTCATTGCACAAGCACCAACCGTAACAATTGCTTTTGGCTCTGGCATTAATTCCCAATTTTTCTCTAAATACGGGATCATAGAACGGGTTAACACACCAGTAATCAATAAAATATTCGCAATGGCTGGATGATCGACAAAGGCTAGTCCGCTGGCTGAAATATCAAATGCTGCCCCTCGTAGTGCATTTATCTCTAGAATACAACCATTACAATCCCCACAAGGCACCGGAAAAAGATGTAAAATCTGATTGGTATGACCTGTTTTTTGATCTAAAGGTTTTATTTTTCCAAAAACAGAGTCAAATAATGCACGTATAACAGCCATTTCTTAACCTTTTATAGATCAACACCCGTTGATAAAATCCCAAAAGAGGATCGAATAATAGATTGGTTTTCCCAGAGTTCATCTTGCAAAATATTTTGTAATACATAGGCTTGATTAGCAGCTGGATCACGAATAAATATATCCTTAATAATCCCAGCCTCTACTTTGATATAGTACCACAAATCCCCTTGCACACCTTCGCATACTCCTATTCCCTCACCATATAATGTTTCAACAATGATGTGCTTATCTTGAACAGGAACATCTTCTTCAACATCTTGCAGAATGGTTTCAATAATTTGTAAGGCATTATCAATTTCTTGAAAACGTAATTGCATGCGTGCATAAACATCCCCACTGGTAAAAGTACGAGGCGACAACCATTCCAAACGATATTCAGGCATATATCGACGAATATCGACATCACGCCCAGACGCACGACCGATAACCCCGCCAATATTAAACTGAATGGCTTGTTCTGTACTTAATACTCCAACATCTTGCAAGCTCTCTATTAATCCTGGAAAACCATGCATCAATTTATGCGCTTCATTGCATAAATATTTCACTTTTTGTGGCAAGGTTTCTGCTGCTTCGCCCTCCATCTCATCAATCGAACGAACTGCACCAGGAAATACACAATCCATTAACCACCGATGCCCATAATAATGCGCACTCCAACGCATTAATAATTCGCGTGCAATCTCACATCGAGATGCAATTATTCCAATACCTAATTGACGAAATAATTGAGATAAATAGAGCAAATATGCAAGGATTTTAGAAAGCTCTGATAAAATTACCCGTTTGCGTAATACCCTGACTGTTGGCATAAATTGTGCCATATCTTCAATAGCATGTGCAAATGCAATTTGATGTGCGATACTATCGACCGCGTTAATACGACTAATTTGCGGTAAAACATCCAAGACATTTTTATTAATCAAATTGGATAAAATACTACGATGGGTATAACCATATAAAGATTCTGCTTTTATAATTTTTTCACCCATCATTGCAAAACGCCACAAAGACGGTGAAAAACCATGACAGGAAGAAGGATCAATCGTTGCAAATTCTCCACCTTGTTCAATAATATCAGTCGGCAGCTCGTAATCATATTGCTCTGGTGGCCAACTTGTTGGGGCATGTTTAGAAGATAACGGCCAAGTATGTTTCCACATTCCACGATCTAACCATGGACGCAAATCAACTGCATTCATTGCTTCTTTGCCCCATAATTCCCAAATCATACGTTCATAAATAATCGCTGCTGGGCGAATTTGAGAGATTGCTAAATAACGATCGATTGAAAAAGCAACCCTGACCCCCAAAGGACGAAACCCATTCTCAAGAAACAAAATATTGATATCATTACCACTGCACCACATCGCAAGGAAAATTAAACGATCCAGTGGGAGTTTTAAAACAACTTCCCTCCATTCATCTTCTTCTACTCGAAAAAAAAATTTACTCTCTCTTTTGTGCTTTTTAATTAAATCCGCAGCTTTGGTATGCGTCATTAACGGTGGATCAGATTCACTCATAACCCACCATGATGTTTGATAAATTCAAACGAAATTTGATAAAGCCAACTTGATGTCAAGAAAGGAAGTATCAATGTTTGCACAATAATAATGCTCAGAATTAATTGTATTTCTTTATTAAACATTTCTGGAGAAAAAAATATAGTTCTGCCTTTTTGAAACAAAATATATCCTCTGATCAAAAACAACCCAATAATAATTACCCCAACAACTGGCATCGTTTGCATTAAATAAGCAAATAACACCACACAAGCCAAAAAAATACCAATAGGAGGCAATCCAGATAATGCCAACATTACCCACCCCTCACATGCTTCCTGATTATTTCTTTGCTTTTGGCTCATCATATATCCCAACGGTGCAAAAATAACCAATGCCATCATAAATAAGCAAGCGCTGTAAAACCCCTCAACATGATTAGCAAAAATACCTCCTAAAATACTCATGGCAATTAAGAATATAGAACTAAGGCACAAAGAAGATCGTTGACGGTTTTGTTCATTAATGATTACGAAACATAAACTAATGACTACTAAAATAATTAACAAATTTGCAGAAGGTTGATAATTAGGAAGCTGATATAATCTTAAAAAAGTAGCAATCGTTGACACAGAAAGAATAAAAGACCCAATGCCTCCCAAGATCAAAGGCAGTTCCATAGTCAACCCTAGAAAAAACATAGACATTGGAAATAAGCCTGCAATCAAAACAAGGCTTAAACTTAATAAGACACTGCTAAATTGTGCCAAATAAGGTGCATTATCAATTGGAACCGACGCAAGTAAAAATGCTGAAACCACAGCCATCATTGCAAATAATAATACTAAACGAAAATATCCCCAACCTGCTTTGACGCTGCTGCCACCTTGTATCAGCATACATCCCAACATTAACAACGCTGCCAATACGACAATGAACAATAAAGCAATAAAAAGATTATTAACCCCAACTGCTAACATCGAGACCGCAATTAACGAATGGAATAATAATAAATTCCACAATGATCTTTTATCTTCTTTGGCAAAGAAAAGACTTCTGGGTGCCCAAAATTTTAATAAAATCGTTGATATCCCAGCACCAATCGCAATAATAAAACGTAAAAAGCGAGTTAACCCGTCACTGCTCCAAACAACAGATAGGAAAAAATCATCTACCAAGCAAGCCGAAGCTGCTGTGATAAAAACTAAAATAATTGAAATAACAAAATGGCATTTTGCTCTAGTAGCTTGACCTTCACATGCAAAAATACCCGCCATTCCAACCAAAGGCCAAATGACGCAACCCCAATATAATAATTTTGCAAGATCATTTATTGTTTCCACAATTAGAACCGCCCTAATCTAGAAACAACAATACAAGACATTAGTAAAAAAACACTGTAAAACAGAGCCAATGCAATAAAAGCCATTCCTTGTCCATTCAAACCAACAACCAAAGATAATGCATTTAATGCACATGCTACTCCCATAATTTGTCCACCAACTGTTTTCCCTAAAACACTATACACCATACCTATTAAAATAATGGATAAAACAATACCATATTCCAACCGTGGTAAAGACGGAGGTAAAATATATACAATCAATGAAACCATTAAAATAACAAAAAACAGCCCTGCAAATAACTCTTTAAAAGAGCGAGGAAAAGATTGTCGCCTTAAAATAATACTTAAAACAACTCCAGACACAAATGATAAGACCATACATCCTAGAGTAATTTGGGGATCAAGCGCGTTTTCTTTTCCTGCCAATAAGCAAAAAATCGTTAATATTGCGTGAGAAAAACTTTGAGCAGAAGGATGAGATACGCCACCAATTGTTGCCAGTAATAAAATACTTATAAATAAGGAAAGCCACATGTTTACTCTCCACTTAAACCAGCAAAATATAAAATAATAGCCAAGAAACTTAAGACAACTGCAATACCAACACGATAAATACCACTTGAAAACAGCAATAAGCTACGCATCATTGCCAATACAAAACACTCAGCAACAATTTTAGTAACCCAAGCTAGAAATCCAAAAGGAACGGCACGCAACCAATTCTCAAAATAATGATCGCCAAATTGCAAAATAGCCAAACTTTGTGGCCATAGAAATAGTGCTATTAAGGATAACCAAACCAAAAATTGCACATCATTCGTATAAAGCAGCAATCCTCTATCTGCACCACCAAATCCATCCATCCCTTCTCTTTGGGAAAAATTAGGCATATCCCAAACAACAAATAACAAAGAAAAAGCCACAACCAGCAAGGGACAATACGCCATCAAAGGAATTTCACCAAATTGATGGAAAAAGATCACCACAACATCCAAAAATGTGCTGCCTGTAATAAAACGAATAATCGTTAAAACAAAAAACAACACGGGAAGAAATAATAAATTATCAACCAGCGTTGTTTGTAATAATTTCAAGCTCTTCAAAGAATCATATCGCAAAGACACTAAGAAAAAGGATACAGGGATCATCATTAATAAAGCAATAATTAATAAAAAATCAGAAAAAGAAGCAGTTACCATCCCTACCGTAAAAGTAGGCACCATCAAAGCTGCAATAATCACTGCCCCTAGCGCTATAAAAGGTAATAAAGAAGTGTATGAATAAGTAATGGTTAAAAAACTGGATAAACGTTTGATATTAACAGAATAGATTTCACCCCAATAAAACCAAAAAGGAACAACAGGCAACCCTTGTATCTTTGCCTCTAACCATTTTTGAAACCCCATTACCGAGGGAGCCAAAAATAAAACCATCAATAAATGCAACAAAGTGACAACAAAAGTTAATAACCAAAACATCATTGTAATCACCGTGCAATCATACCAATAGAAATAAGAATAATTGCGATCATCATCAACATAAACATATTTTGATATTGCCAAACAAAAAGATTAATATGATGCACACGTCTCAAACAAATTTTCTTTAATCGTAGCCAGTTTTTACAAATTGTATAATTAATAACAGAAAAGTAATGTATAAATAAAAAACGTCTTTCTAACATTGCTTGAAAACTTGCTTGTCCAAATGAAAAACTCGTTTCCTCTACAATAATGGGACGATTTATATTAGGTCGTGAATTAGAATCCCTTAATAATAAGGTTGGTGCTTTTCTTCTTTCTTTACGTGCAACCCACCCTATCATTAATACAATACCAATAAATACCCCTGCAACCAGCCAAGGCGTGAATGAAATATGGGATGTAGAAATCGTGAAAGTAAAAAAATTATCAGATGCCTCAGAGACACCCATGACATTGCTTACAACAGAACGTGCCAAGATAAAAACGCAGCCTGGTAGTAACGAAATCATAAATAAAGCAGCAATACCTATTTTTATCTCTGCAAACGATTTTAATGAAAAATAATTTGATAATTCCAATAAAGATTTTTGTAAAGACTGCACACCACCTGTTAAAATTAATCGTATCCATCCCAATAAAGAAACAATTAATATAACGGCATTTAACCCAAGAATACCTGTTGTTAATAGCGTATTCGTTAAATGATGCCCTGCTGGCATGGTTAATAATAATTGCAGATTGCCCCACAATATTGCAAAACCAGCAAATGGAGGAAAACCTGATAACAAAAAACTTAAAAGTAATAAAGAGATCAAAATTGATGAAGGAATAGATTGTTTTTCCAACTGTGTTCTTTGATAATCTTTTAAAAAACCCGATAATAAAAAAACAAAACTAAATCCTATAAACTGAATAAATAAGCCAAAATACAGCACATCATTAGAAAATGGAATCCATTGTTGTTGTCCAGGAACCATAAAAGACGTGATAATTCCGACGGTTTGCACAAGAACAGCATTACCCAATATGTATAAACAGCTAATACGTTCTTGCAAACTTTTGACAACCAAACTTTGCCACCCAGCATAACAGGCTGCAATAACGCCCATCATTATTACAAGAAAGGATAACCAAAAAGTTTCACTTTTTCTACCTAAATCAATATAAAATCGTAATAATAAATACATCCCTGCCATCGATAATAACAGATGCATAAAATTATAAACGACATCTCCTTTTCCTTGCCGCGCAACATTCATACGCCACTGGCTCAAAGGGGCAAATCCCATAAAAACGCTACCTACTAATAATACAAAAAATAATATAATAGGGGGGAAGCTAATCTGTCGTAATATTTCAAAGGATAAATAAACAAAATTCCCCTGTACTCCTACTTGCACAGGCAATAAAACAATTACAATACATAAACTGGCTAGTCCAATAAAAGGAACAATGGTTTTCCCTATTGAAAGACCATAAGTCATCATCATTAAAATGGATAAAAGACCTATAAATAAATATAGATTTCCTGTTAACAGCAACAATAACGTATTCACATAAGGCAACAGAAAATAATGAGAAACGCCTAGCTCTCGCCTAAAAAAAACAAACAATCCACCGCATAAAAAAAGGCAAAATAAACAAAAAGAATTTAATGAATCAAGATAAAAACTAAAACCAAATATTTTATTAATAATTGGCAAAGATAAATTTGTTGTGGATAAATAAAAAACTGAATAAATAAAAGTAAGGATACAACCCACAAAAGATCCTATCAAAGGAACATTCTCTAAACCTGTTAAAGAATACCCTCGATAATATCGTTTAGCGGCGATCCCACCCTGTAATCCCATCAACATGACGATTAACAATAATAAACAAAGAATAAAAATTGACAGGATCTTATTCCTTTATCATGGATAAGCGATAATTTGATATAAATATAAAATGAAGTGTTTATTCACTAGCGTAAAATACCAAAGAAAGAAACAAAAAAGCACAAAATACTATTTTCCGCCTTGTTCCCATCCTTTATCGGTTTGCTTCCAATAGGTCAGCTCATGACCTTCTTGCTTTAAAAACCGCCACCGCTCTCGTGCTTGTTGCACTGCGTGTTCGTCATTACCATCAAATAAATCAAAAACACGTTTAAAAGAAGATAGTGAAATAGAGGACTGCCCTTTTACAATAAATAAAAAAGCAGCTTCATTAAGATTTTCTTCGGACACCGTTAACCATATTGGTTGCCACTCAGGAGAAATATCTTGATGTCTAGAAGTTTGACACCCATGCGGCAGCCACACAGGATGCGTAATACGCCATAAAGCCTCTGTTAGGTTTTTAATCTGTTGGTCATCTTTACACAACACCAACCCATGCTCTTTCACCTGCATCGTACGTGTTAACAAAGCAGGTAATGCTTGTTCCACACTGGTCTTGGTTAAATGATAAAAGCCAACAGAGGCCATATTAATAATCCTTAGGCTTCGTAATGTTCTTTAATCAATTGGTTTAACAAACATACACCAAAAGAGGTTGCACCTTTGGGACCATTATCTGTTCCTTTGCCAGTATAAGCTGTGCCAGCAATATCCAAATGCACCCAAGGAGTTTTATTTACAAAGCGTTGTAAGAATTGAGCTGCGGTAATAGAACCACCATCACGACCACCTATATTTTGCATATCTGCGAATTGTGCATCAAGAGCTTTATCATAAGCTGGTCCCATTGGCATACGCCATACTTTCTCACCAATATCATTCCCAATGGTTGATAGGCGTTCTGAAAGCTCGTCATTATTAGAGAATAAACCAGCATATTCATATCCTAATGCCACAACAATCGCACCAGTCAATGTTGCAAGATTAATCATAAAGCGAGGTTTGAAACGATCTTGAGTATACCAAAGAATATCTGCCAATACCAAACGTCCTTCGGCATCTGTATTTAACACTTCAATCGTTTGACCAGAAGCACTGGTGACAATATCGCCTGGACGTTGTGCGTTGCCAGACAACATATTTTCAACCAAACCAACAACCCCAATAACATTCGCTTTGGCTTTACGTGTCGCCAAGGTTTTCATTAACCCAACAACTGTCGCAGCTCCAGCCATATCCATCTTCATGTCTTCCATACCGCCTGCTGGCTTAATAGAAATTCCACCAGAATCAAAAGTAACCCCTTTTCCTAAGAATGCTACTGGAGCCTCTTTATCTTCTGGATTACCTTTCCATTGCATAATAACGGTTTGAGGTTCAGCATCACTGCCCTGAGCCACACCTAATAATGCACCAAAACCTAGCTCTTCCATTTTCGCTCTATTTAGGATTTCAATAGAGACACCTAAGGCTTCTAACTCTTTAATACGTTTAGCAAATTCAGGAGGTGTTAAATGATTAGCAGGTTCATTCACCAAATTTCTGGTTAAATAAGATCCTTCTGCCACCGCAGAAATATTACTCCAATCTTTTTGCGCTGCCTCAAAATCAGAGGTTAATATTTGAATTTCTTTTAAATGTTTTGCATCGGTCTTTTTATTTTTTTCAGTGCAATATTTATTAAATTCATACACGCTTAATAATGCACCCAAAGCAAAATAAGTCGAATATTCAGTAAAATCCCAATCGGTCATCATTGTTAAAGCAGTGGTTTTATGTTGCAATGTTTTTGCTGCCACACCGCCAGCTTGACGCGCTTTGGCAATAGAGAAATCACCTTGCTCGCCCAAACCAACAATCACAACATGGCTATATTCTGCACCTGGGGCAACCAATTTACAAACTTGCCCTAACTTCCCTTTATATTCCTCTGCTGCGATCGCACGTGTTAATGCATCACCCAACGCTTTGTTTATCACACGAAAAGAATCACTTTGTTCACCATTTTCAAACGTAAAAAGAACAATATCCCCTTTTTCGGGTTTCTTTAAACTGGCAAAGCTAACTGTTGGTATCATCATTATAATTCCTTTATTTTTAAAAAATATACTTGATTAAATTAATATCGATTATGCCCACTATAACAAAAATATCCAACATGGAAATTAAAGAGCAAAAAAAATTACCTTTCTTTTAATCGTCCAATATTGAAACAAGATCGGTCATATAAAAAACTACCATTATAAAATGGTAGTTTTACGTCATAAAAATCATATAAAATCATAAGATCAAATGAACTTATACACCATATTTAGCTGTAAAGTCAGCATCAGACATACTGATGTAAATAATGCCTTCGATGAATCCCACAATCAACGGAATACCAGTCCAACAAAACAGTAAATACAAAATCCCCAACCCCACTTGTCCTAAATAAAATTTATGAATACCAAGACCTCCCAAGAAAAAAGCAAACAAAGCAGCTGCCAATCTTTTTTGCGACATTCCTGCGATATTGGGATTCGTATTCACATTTATATTGCTAGGATTAGAGTTTGAAGTAACATTTGGATTGACATTATTGCTTATTACTTTTTGTGCTGCACCGCAATGAGGGCAAAAAGAATCACTTTCGTAAATTTGTTTTCCACAACCTCTACAATAAACCATATCATTATCCGTCATTAACCCACTTCCCTGTAATTTTTATTGAAAATACATTTATTTATATTATCATTTTATTTATATTTTTAAGCAAAACAAAAATATCGAACCTGCTATTTCTAAATTTTAAATTTAGCGTTCTACCAACGAACTATATAACCAATTTGAAGCATTTATACGCCTACAAACTTATATTCACATACACAGATGGAAAATCCACGTGCACGAGAGAAGACAACAGCTTCACCTAATCTAATATTCATTTATAATAGTAACCTAATCAAATGCAGTTTCTTTATATAAACAGATTTCACATCTAGCAATAATATCTATGCAGAAAAGTTATTTAACTTTGTTGCATCCTATAAATATCTACTCACAGTGATATTTTTGATATATTCTCTAAATGCTAATTGAATTATAAAAATAGAATCCACTTTACATGTGACCAAATTTCTCATCTTGACGCTCAATCAAATGTTCTTCATTTAGGCTCAAATTTTACAATGCACCCTTTTTCTGACCAACAATTAATGGAATTGGCAATTGACTTGGCAAAACAAGCCACAATTCTTATCAATGAAATCCGTGAAAAAGGGTTAATTATTTCCACAAAATCAGACCTCAGCCCAGTAACGCAAGCAGATCAAGCTTCGGAAACACTTATTTTACAGGGCTTACGCAAGGCTGTTCCCTCTATCCCCATTATTGCCGAAGAAGAAGCATCCGAAGGTATTCACACGCATATTGGCTCTGAATTTTGGCTGGTTGACCCTTTGGATGGCACCAAAGGCTTTATCCGAGGCAGCAAGAATTTTACCATTAATATTGGTCTTGTTCGTAATCATAAACCTGTCTTGGGTGTGGTTGCTCTGCCCGCTTATCAAGAGATTTTTTGTGGTATTGTTGGTAAAGGAGCTTGGCGAATAGATAAAAATGGAAAAACACCTATACATGTCAGCACTATTCCTACGAATGGTTTTCGTATTATTACCTCGCATAATCACGTAAATGACCCTCAACTAAGCAAAGCATTGCAAGGATTTCCAACCTGTTCGATCAACGCAATGGGGTCTGCTGCAAAAATTCTACGCATTGCCGAGGGAAAAGCCGATTTGCATTTTCGCTTTAATTCTATTATGGAATGGGACACGGCTGCACCTCAAGCAATCCTTGAAGCGGCTGGCGGATATTTACGAGATTTTGATAACCGACCTTTACAATATGGCAAAGAGGGATCACGTATTCCCCCTTTCTTTTGTTCTGGTACATTGATTAATAATTATTTAAGTAATTTGAGTGATTAATTTCTGATGACTTTTTTATTTTCTGATTCACTTTCTGACATTCAACGCGCAGCCACCATTATTAATCATGGTGGTGTGGTGGCATTTGGCACAGAAACTGTTTACGGATTAGGAGCCGATGCAACCAATACACAGGCTGTAGAAAAAATTTACCATGCCAAAGGTCGTCCCAGTTTTAACCCTCTGATTATTCACTTCGCTGATTTGGAGCATGTGCTTCAATTTGTTGAAAAGACTGAACTTGCTTATGAACTTGCATTAAAATTCTGGCCAGGTGCTTTGACATTGGTCTTAAACCAAAAAACAAATAATCCCATTAAAATCAGTCCTGTCGCGACTGCTAATTTATCAACCATGGCAGTGCGCATTCCAAATACAAATGTAGCAAGACAGCTCATCAAGTTTAGTAAAAAACCAATTGCAGCACCTTCTGCCAATAGCTCTGGGAAAATCAGTCCCTCTACAGCTCAACATGTATTCCAAGAGCTGAACCATAAAATTGATGCCATTATTGATTCTGGTCCATGTCAAGTCGGTGTCGAAAGCACTATTCTTGATTTAAGCCATGATACCCCAACCCTGTTACGTCCAGGGGGTATTGCGTTGGAACATTTAACTTCTATATGTGGAACAATAGAGATCAGCCATCCCATAGAAACTAAAATCATTGCGCCTGGACAGCTCAGTTCGCATTATGCGCCTTCTCTACCCGTTCGTTTAAATTGTAACCATGTTGCACCTGATGAAGCATTGCTTGCTTTTGGTTCCCCAATAGAACATACTAGCTTGTCTAAAAACTTGAGTATCACTGCTAATTTAGAAGAGGCTGCACAGAATTTGTTTGCATATTTACGTGAATTAGATGCAAAAGGACAAGCATTAGGATTAAAAGGAATTGCCGTCATGCCCATTCCCCAAGTTGGATTAGGATTGGCGATTTGTGACAGGTTAACCCGTGCTGCAGCACCCAGAACAATATCATTAAAATGAACGCAAAAATAGATCCAAAAGAGTTAAAAGTCCTTGCAGATATCTTGGCATTGGTTTTAGAAGATCAACCTGGACAATCTGCAAATGCGCTAGAGGCAATTAAAAAAAGAGCAAAAAAAGATACGATTACTGGTGGGGCATTAAAAAATCTATTTAAACATATCGCCAACGATCCCCCTTCTCAAAATAATACCAACGATTTTCAAAATAAAAGTTATGCAGATTCTATTGAGTTGATAAAGGCTCGTTCTCACGTTGCAAACCTGACCCATAATATCACGCAACTCGATATTGCTATTCGTGCTTTAAGAAGACAAAACGAAGCCTTGAAATCAGAATTATTACTCACACAACGTTCAAGAGCCGAATTGCAAACTGAACTTCATACTAAGTCGGACAGATTTCCTTTTAAAACAGCGACGATTATTATTTCTGTGTTATGCGGTTTATTTTTTGGAATTGCGGGGACTTTGGTTGTTAATTCTGCTATGTATCAACCTTATCAACCTGATAATACAACTTACCTTCATTAATGGATTAATTTTATGGATATTAACAGCTTTATTCATGACCTGACCTCTATTGTCGGTTCACAAGGAATTATCACCAATCCCAAAGATACCGAAACCTATAACACTGATTGGCGACAAATCTTTCAGGGGAATAGTATTGCTGTATTAAGACCACAAAACACTCAAGAAGTCGCAGATATTGTTAAGTTATGCGCCCAATATGATGTTGCCATTGTTCCACAAGGGGGAAATACAAGCCTTGTCGGCGGTGCCACCCCATCAGAACAAGGCAATCAAATCGTATTAAGCCTAAGCCGTATGAATAAAATCCGTACTATTGATACGATTGATTCTACTATGACTGTGGAAGCGGGTGTTATTTTAGAAGAGGCGCAAAACGCTGCTAAAAACGCAGGATTATATTTACCGATTGTGATTGCGTCTCAAGGTTCTGCCCAAATTGGAGGGGTTATTGCAACCAATGCTGGTGGCAATAATACTCTTCGATATGGCAATGCCAGAGAATTTGTTTTGGGTTTAGAAGTCGTTACCGCTGATGGTCAAATCTTACACAATTTACGTCGCCTCAGAAAAGATAATACAGGCTATGCATTAAAGCAAATCTTTATAGGATCAGAAGGAACGCTGGGCATTATTACGGCTGCTGTTCTACATTTACATCCTTACCCCCGCTCTACCGAAGTTGCTTTATGTGCAGTTCCAGATTTACAACATGCCTTACGCTTATTGCATCTATTTAACAATTATAATCCTGCTGCGTTACAAGCATTTGAATATATTTCACAAAAAGGCATGGATCTGGTTTGTCAACATTTTCCTGAACTCCATTTCCCACTTGAAACAAAAGCACCCGTCTATATTGTCGTAGAGCTAGCTATTCCCGCACAAGGCGATGGATTAAGAGAACTCTTCGAAACTGTCTTAGAAAAAGCTTTTGAAGAAGAAATTATCCTTGATGCTGTTCTTGCCGAAAGCGAAACACAAAGGCTCAATCTATGGCGGTTTAGAGAAGAACAGTCTGAATCACAAAAACTTTCAGGAGCGAATATTAAAAACGATGTCTCTGTTCCCATTCCTTCTATTCCTGAATTTATTGAACGTGCAACCCAAGCATGTGAAGATTTATATCCCGGAATACAAGTTGCACCATTTGGGCATCTAGGGGATGGAAATATTCATTTTAACTTGGTACAGCCAGAGAATGGGGATGGTAAAGCCTTTATGGACAAAAGCCATGAGTTAATGGATGCTGTTTGTGCAGTTGTTTATGATTTAGAAGGTTCTTTTTCTGCGGAACATGGGATTGGACAGTTGAAAAATTATATGATGCCTTCTTGGCGTGGTGGCGCAGAGCTAGCGCTTATGAAAAAAATTAAACAAAGCCTAGACCCTAAAAATATTTTAAATCCTGGCAAGATTTTTCCGAACTAAAACATAATCATAATAATGTCTTAATCTAAAAGATATATGATATATCATGTATAATTGGTTTCTTTAAAATGAAAAGTTTTTACCATTGATATAACAACCTGATGGTAAAAACTCTCTATTTCGTTACTTAATTTACAATTCTTATTGTCTTTTGAACCATATTAATAGTAAAGAAGAAATATCTAGGGAACAAAGTGGGGTAATTTCAAATGCGTTTATTGGCTTCCTTGCGTCTCCCTATGTTTGACCGCTATATTTTACATCAATTATTGATTGCGTTAGTGGCCACAACAGGAGGGTTGGCAGCACTCATTTGGCTTACGCAATCGTTACGATTTGTGTCGCTTGTGGTTGATAGAGGTCTGTCTTTAGGGGTATTCCTTGAGCTCACTGGACTATTAATCCCCTCTTTCGTTGCGGTTATTTTACCTATTACGACTTTTGTTGTCGTGCAATTTATTTATCACCGTTTGGCTGGGGACAGAGAAATCGTTGTCATGAGGGCAGCGGGAATGTCATCATTTGCTTTGGCTAAACCAGGAATGATCTGTGCGCTGATTACAACAATTATGTGCTATTTGCTCAATATATGGATTGTTCCTGCTGCCTATCACTCTTTTCGGAAAAATGAATTTAAAATCCGAAATAAAATGGCAGCCTTCATGTTACAAGAAGGTGTTTTTACCAATATTTCAAATAATTTAACCGTTTATATCCGTTCAAAAGACCATAATGGTGTCTTAAAAGGCATTTTAGTAGAGGATGCTCGACAACCAGATAATAAAGCCACCATTCTCGCTGAAAGCGGAAATATCGTTATTATCAATGATAAACCCCAAGTTGTTTTGTCAAATGGCTCTCGTGAAGTCATTGATAAAAAGACTGGTCGTTTAAATGTATTGAATTTTGAACGCAATACGATTGATTTATCTTCAAACAAAGAACAAACTGCTCGCCTTAAAGATGCCACCGAAATGTCTTTGCACGAATTACTTCATCCCAATGCTCAAGAAGTCTTTGATCGTGATTATGGAAAATTAGCGGTCGAAGCACATCGACGATTAACCTCACCATTAACGATCTTCTCTTTTACCATGATTGCGTTGGTCAGTGTATTAAGAGGAAGTTTCGCGCGATATGGTAATATTTTGCGTCCGCTTAGTGCCATTTTTACCATTGTTGGATTAATGTCTTTGATTTTAATTATTCAAAATGTTGCAACAAGAAATATGATCTTTATTCCATTCATATGGGTTGTAGCAATTGCCCCAGGAATTATTGCATCTTGTGTTCTCTTTATACCGGAATTTAAAACGAAAGATAACAAACCTGTCCCCTTATCTTCTTTACAAAGAGGCAGGTAAAATATGTTTTCTGCACGCACAATTTCAATTTATATTGCAAAACAATTCTCTTTTGCGTCGATATCCATGATCCTTGCTTTAACGGCATTGGTATCCTTGTTTGACTTTATCGATTTATTGCGCCGGGTTGCGACCAAACCCCACGTATCGACCAGTGTAGCAACCTCTATCGCGCTTTATCATATCCCCAATTTTTGTATGCAAATTTTGCCATTTGGTATCCTTTTAGGAGGGATTATTTGCTTTTGGAGATTGACCCGATCTTCCGAGTTAATCGTAACCCGTGCAGCAGGGATTTCTGCTTGGCAATTCTTAACTGCACCGGTAGTGTGTGCTTTTGGGCTAGGATTATTTTCTATTATGATAATTTCTCCTATCTCTTCGAGCTTGTTTCGCAAAGCAGAAATCCTTGATCAAACTTATTTAAACACAAGTGGTGGAAAATTATCGAACCTTTCAAGCGGCTCCTTATGGGTTCGACAATCAGATCAAGGTTTGGATTATAAAGGTGTTGCAATTTTACATGCGCAATCAGTGAAAGTGGAGAAAAATGTCCTGCATATGACAGGAATCAGCATTTTCAGACTTGACGATAATGACCATTTACTGGTTCGTATTGAATCGCCTTCGGGATATTTGGAACATCAACATTATTGGGTCTTGAACAATGCACGATCTATTAAACCAGACAAATTACCTGTCAATTTAGGAACGATTAAATTGTCAACAAATCTGTCACTATCAAATATAGAAGAAAGCTTTTCATCCCCTGACACGTTGTCCTTTTGGTCACTGCCAGAGTTCATACATCTGTTAAACGAATCTGGCTTTTCATCGATCAGTCATCGTCTGCGCTTTCAATCCTTATTGGCACAACCTTTATTAGCCAGCACAATGGCTTTGGTTGCAGCAGGCTTTGCAACACGTTCAACACGCAGAGGTGGCGTTGCAAAAATGATCGGCTCAGGAGTGGCTGCTGGTTTTGCCTTGTTTACCATTTCAAAAGTCGCTGAACAATTTGGGGAGTCTGGTGCTTTACCAGCCCTTATTGCTGCATGGGCTCCGACGGCTGCTGGGCTTTGTTTGGCTATATCTCTTCTTATTCATTTGGAAGACGGCTGATGCGTAATTATTCTTCACCTTCACTCTTTAAAAAATTAACAAGAAAGATTGCTCGTAAAAACAAGCATAAAACCTTGTTATTAATCAGCTTTTTTAGCGGTTCGATTGGAACTATCGGTTTACTTGTAGACCAAAATGTATTTGCACAACAGCAAATACAAATTGCCAAATCTAACATTGGTAAATCGAGTGGTGCGCCTTTTTCAGAAAAGGATCCTATTACTTTCCAAGCTGATAATGTTTCTTATAATTCCAAAACTGGAGAGGTCACATGGGCTGGAGATGTTCATATATGGCAAAATGACCATGTCTTGCGTGCTGACAAAGTCACCTACAACCGCACCACCAATATTGCAACAGCCAGTGGTAATGTATCTATGGTTGAACCTGATGGGGAAATATTATTTACCCAACACGTGCAACTTGGCGAAAATATGCGTGAAGGGGTAATGGATCAAGTTTATGCATTGCTTGCGGATAACGGTAAGCTTGCTGCAAATGGTGCACGACGTACAGGTGGCAAAGTACATGATTTCAGCCGATCTGTTTATACCTCATGTCCTATTTGTGAGAAAAATCCTAAAAAAGCACCTTTCTGGCAATTACGCTCTTATCAAGCTATTCGCGATATGGAAAATCAACGTATTGATTTCTCTGATACATTTATCGATTTCTTTGGTATTCCCGTTTTCTATATGCCGTTTTTCTCTATTGTTGATCCTTCGGTAAAGCGTCAAAGTGGTTTCTTAATTCCTAGTATTAATTTTAACAGTAAATATATCGGTGCTTATACAACAATTCCTTATTATTGGGCCATGAATCAATGGTCAGATTTGACCTTAAGTCCTTTATTTGCAACCAAAACAGGTCCTCAACTGAGCGCGGTCTATAGAGCACGCTTCAATCAAGGTATGTTACGCGTTGAAGGTGGTGTTGCAGATGATACTGCCAACAAACACGACTGGACAAATGCTTGGGGAGATAAAGTCAAAAGTAATGGCCACGGAGCCCAAGGGTATTTATTCTTAAAAACAGAATGGGCATTAAATGAGAATTGGCGTTATGGTGCCAATATCAATATTGCAACGTCTGCTGATTATATGCGTGACTATCGTATTAATGGGTATGGACAGGATACCTTAAACTCTAATCTTTATTTAGAAGGTTTTGGAGAAGGTGCTTATTCTAAAGTTACCATGCAGGGTTACCAAGGGCTAAATCGTGGTGTTATTAACGATTCTGACTTACCTTTTGTGTTACCTCGATATACATATAGTTATTTTGGTCAACCAGATGCACTTGGTGGTCGTTTCTCTTTTGATACAACAAATTTTGTTGTTTACCGTCCTACTGGTACAAATGACCAAAGAGGTCAAGCCTCTTTAAATTGGGACAGGCCTTTTGATACCAATATCGGTCAAAAATGGTTGGTAACGTTGCATGTCGATTCCAATATTTACAGATCGACGCATCTCTATCAACAACCTCTTTATTTAGATAAAAATGGCACGAACTTTGCTGGACAAGCATTACCAACATTAGCAGTCAAAATGAATTGGCCATTCCTAAGACAGTTCAAATTAGGCGACACAACAGGAACACAAGTTATTGAACCTATTGTTCAACTGATTGCTGCCCCTCATTCCAAAGGTGGACGAAATTGGGCAATGCCAAATGAGGATAGCTTGGCATATGAATTTTCTGATACAACCCTTTTTGCGTTAAATCGTTTCCAAGGAACAGATCGTTTGGATGGTGGCGCCAGAGCAAATGTTGGTATTCACGGCAATTGGGCATGGAATGGTAAGCAAGTTGATTTCCTAGTTGGTCAAAGTTATCAAGAACATGTGACCAAAAACCTCCCGAGAAATTCAGGGGTGAACCGCCATATGTCTGATGTTATTGCTCGTTTAAGATTTGCACCAACACAATATTTCGCAACAACAGCCAGAACACGCATAGACCCATATAGTGGGGATATTACCTATGGTGAAGGAATCTTTAACGCCGGTTTCAAACATTTTGGGATTAATGGTGGATATATTTATGAACCTATTACGCCATATTATTATTATTTCGGAAATCCTTTTACTGCACAAGGTCCATCAAGTTTATATGATCGTAAAACAAGTGAGCTAACCTTAGGTGCTTCTACAGATTGGGAGCATTGGCATGCATCTGCTTTCGGACGACGCAGCCTATCAAGAAAACAAAATGTCTCAATCGGTGGAAATGCTGGTTATAGAAACGATTGCTTCAGCATGGATGTCATCTATCTTAAACAATATACAATGATTAATGGTGATCAAAATAGCGATACCGTTTTATTCATGCTTACCTTTAAAACACTTGGAACTTTTGGGATTAACGGATAATGTATAAAGCGCATAGATTTTCTTCTATATTCTCTCAATATAAATCAAATATTTGCTTAACGATGGTTGGTACGCTGTTAATTTCAATAGCTCCTATTGCAATGGCGTCAGAACATAAAAATTATCCTTCCTCCTCCAGTGTCAACTCCCAAGCTATGGGCAAAGATTACTCTATCTCTAATGCTCAAGACAATGCCGAAAGCAAGATTATCGCAATTATTAACGGTAATCTTTTAACCCAAAGAGATGTGAATAACAGGGAACAATTATTCCAATTGACCGCAGGCATCCGTTTAACCCCTGATGTTTTGCAACGGATGCGCCCACAATTAATCAAACAACTGATTACTGAACGCTTGCATACTCAAGAGATGCTCAGAAGAAATATCAATATCCCCCCTGAACAAATTGCAGAAGCAATTGCAGATATTGAAAAACGGAATGGCATGCATCCTAATGCTTTAAGAAACCAACTCTCGTCTGATGGTGTATCGATGAGTACATTAATCGACCAAATTCGATTACAATTAGGATGGAGTAGAGTGCTTCAGCAAGAGCTTGGAAGCCAAAGCCGAATTACAGCCCAAGAAGTAGAACAAAGACAAAAAGCCCTCAAACAAGAAGTTGGACAACCAGAATATCTTCTTAACGAAATCTTTATTCCTGTTGAAAATGCACGTCATCCAGAACAAGAGTTACAATTCACCAAAACAATCATTCAACAACTTAGAAATGGCGCGCCCTTCCCCATTGTTGCAGCTCAATTCTCTCAAGCACAAAGTGCTTTACAAGGGGGAGCTTTGGGATGGGTACAAAAAGATAATCTTGACCCAGAAGTGGCTTCATTAGTCAGCAAAATGCCTATTGGCGCAATTTCTAATCCTATTCAGGTTGCTGGTGGTTATATTATTGCAATGCTTAGTGGTAAACGTACTATTGGTAATGAAATAGGAACGTTAATGACGATTCGACAGGTGTTTCTTCCATTCTCATCAAAATTAAATCCAAAGAGTCCGACCCCGCAGCAAATCAGCATATTAAATCAAGCCAACCAATTAAAAAACTCTTTACATACCTGCCAACAAGTTGAAGAAGCAAACCAAAAAGCAGGAAGTACCCGCCCTTCTGATCCTGGTCCAATGCAACTAGAGCGCATGAATCCAGAAATGGCAAATGTTTTACAAGGATTACAACCAGGACAAGTCAGCAAACCATTGGTTTCTATTGATGGAATTGCCTTGATTATGGTTTGTACTAAAGAAAAGAAAAATATTGCCGATATTTCAGCCAGTGAAATTGCAAACCAACTTTTAAGCCAACGTGTTGAGCAAATTTCTCAACAGTTAGACCGCGACTTACATCGTCAAGCCATTATTGAAATGCATAATACGTCCAATGACTCAACAACAAAACCCACTTCCCAGCCTAAAAGAAAGCATAAATAAGTATAATCTCCATGCAAAAAAATCATTGGGTCAACATTTTCTATTAGACCCGATGATAAACCAGCAAATTATTGCTTTGGCTGGAGATCTAACCAATAAAAATGTGATTGAAGTTGGACCTGGTCCTGGTGGTTTGACAAGAGCTTTGTTGGATAGTACTGCTCGTAAAATCATCGGGGTCGAAGTCGATCAGCGTGCTTTACAATTACTTCATGAGTTACAGGAATTTTATCCTGATCGCTTACAAGTTATGCAACATGATGCGTTAAAACTAGATCTGACTACTCTTTGTGAGGCTCCTCGTCAAATTATTGCTAATCTTCCTTATAATATTGGAACTTCTTTACTATTAGGTTGGTTAAAGCAAGGGCAGCAATGGAAACGCATGACGTTAATGTTCCAACAAGAAGTTGCGGAACGTATATGCGCAGCCCCTAATACAGAATATTACGGACGTTTATCTGTCATTGCACAATGGGTTGCTGAATGTGTAATTGTCAAGCGTATTCCTCCAGGTGCATTTGCGCCACCACCAAAAGTTTATTCAGCTGTCATTAATATTATCCCTAAAGCAGAGCAACCCACTCCAGAACTTTTTAAAGCAATGGAACACGTTACTGCTGCTGCTTTTGGACAAAGACGTAAAATGTTAAAAGGCGCACTCAAAAATATTGGTGGGGAACAATTACTTGCTTCAGCCAATATTGATGGCACAAGAAGAGCTGAAACACTAACAATAGCAGAGTTTGATCAACTGGCTCGCTTGCACCATAGGATCAACGCTTAACGAGATAATTCCTTTTCGGCTTGAAACATATAATCCCTAGTTATCGGCAGATTGTCTATGGTCGGGCTGATCTGTAACTGGAAATTCATGTGATTATGATAGTAAAAAGAAAGCTCGCAAGAGGATAAATAAAAATCAAACATCCGATAGAAACGTTCATCATACATTTTTATAATAATTTTTTTTTGTGCCTCTACCCTTTCGCGCCATAATTTTAATGTCTTGGCATAATGTAATCTTAAGATTTCACAATCAGTCACCCATAGACCACTTTTTTCAACAGCTGCAAACGCCTCACTTAAAGAAGGGGAATATCCTCCTGGAAAAATATATTTATTAATCCACGCATTTGTGGAACCAGGACCATCGGAACGTCCGATGGAATGTAAAAGCATAACACCATCAGATTTAAGAATTTTTTTAATATCTTGAAAAAATTGATCGTAATAATTCACTCCAACATGCTCGAACATTCCAACAGAAACAATACGATCATATTTTTCCTTTACTAATCGATAATCTCTTAATTCAAAATGAACTCGATGCTCTAACCCTTCTTCTTTGGCACGTTTTGTAGCAACGTGGAGCTGTTCTTGTGATAAGGTAATCCCCGTCACATTGGCATCGAATTCTTTGGCAAGAGATAAAGCCATTCCTCCCCAACCACAGCCAATATCTAAAATATAAAGTCCTGAGCGATCTAATTTTAACTTAGATGCAATATGACGTTTCTTTGCTAGCTGGGCTTCTTCCAAAGTTTCACTACCTGTTGGGAAATAAGCACAAGAATATTGTTGATCTTTATCTAAAAACAAATTGTATAAAGCACCATTGAGATCATAGTGATGCGCCACATTTTTACGTGAAGTTTTCAAGCCATTTAATTGTGACCAAAACCGCTTTCCAAAACGTAAAGCAGAAACAATTTTTTCACCAAAATGACCAGCAGCAAGATCATTTTGCAAGATTATGTTTAAGACATCATAGATTGAACAATTAATGGGTTTAATCGTTTCATTCATATATCCCTCACCAAAAGCAAGACTGGGATTGATTAACAAATGACGATATGTATCTGCTGTTAAAATCTCCATCGCAGCAACATCTTTGGCATTCATATCCCCATATATTCTTCGTCTTTTATCTGGAAAAATAACTTCTAAACGACCTTTTTTAATAAGTTTTTTTAGAATCGAATCTAATAATCCAGACATACATAACTCCTAATACATAAAGCCTTTAAATATATAAAAATATTCAACCGTAATTCTTTGTATAAGTATCTTATGTTTTATCAAAAATTTCAAATAAGTTATGATAATTTAATAAAAATTTAAAAATTATAAGGTAAAAACCATAAAAAAACGAGGGCATCATACCCTCGTTTTTCTTCGATAATATCAAAAATGCTTATTGTGCTTATTCTGCTTTGTCAGCAGCTTCTTCTACAACAGGTGCATTTTCCAACATTTCAGCATTTGCTTGTTCAACAGCACCCGCATCAACATGCGTATGTGCGGTTTCAACTTGTGTTGCTTCACCTTGTTCTTGACGTTCAGCTTCTTCGACTGAACGAGCGACATTCACTTTTGCATCCAAATGAACTTCTGGATGAAGTTGAATTTTTACTTGATACAAACCTAATGATTTAATCGGATGTCCGATTTCAACTTGCTGACGAGAGAAAGATACACCTTCTTTTGCAGCAGCTTCGGAAATATCACGAGCAGTTACAGAACCATAAAGGTTTCCACTTTCGCCAGCTTGACGAATAATAACCACTGATAAACCATGTAAACGTTCCAAGAGACGTTCTGCCTCTTCACGACGTTTTACGTTATGTGCTTCTAATTGACTACGTTCTCTTTCGAAACGTTCACGATTAGCAGCCGTCGCACGGATTGCTTTACCTTGAGGAAGCAAGTAGTTACGAGCAAAACCAGGTTTTACCTTAACGACATCACCCATTTGACCCAGTTTTTCTACTCTTTGAAGTAGAATAACTTCAGTTGCAGCCATAATCTCTTCTCCCTCAGTCTTGAACGTAAGGCAATAATGCTAAAAAGCGAGCACGTTTGATTGCCTGTGCCAATTCACGTTGTTTCTTTGCAGAAACTGCTGTGATACGACTAGGAACGATTTTGCCTCTTTCTGAAAGAAAACGAGACAATAAACGAATATCCTTATAATCGATCTTTGGTGCATTTGCAGATGAAAAAGGACATGTTTTACGTCTGCGATGAAAAGGACGACGAGCCCCCACAGCAATACGACGTGCAGCTGGATTTACTTGAGCTGTTTCTGACATGAATTAGACCTCCACTTCATCATCAGCATGATCAACAGAGAAATCACTGTTGTCAGAGCTAAGATCATCTTCTTCTATGGTTTTACGACCACTGTCGTAACGTCCAGATGATTTAGAAGAGCGATTGTTTGAAGAACGATCTGAACGATCTCTGCTATCATCCCCTTTACGAGAAAGAATTGCAGATGGTGCTTCATCAATCGCTTCAATACGCAATGTCATGAAACGAAGAACATCTTCATTCAAGTTCAATTGACGTTCAATTTCTTTGATTGTTGTTGATTTTGCATCAACACCCAATAGCATATAATGGCCTTTACGGTTTTTCTTAACACGGTATGCTAAGTTACGTAATCCCCAATATTCACGCTTTTGTACAGAGCCTTCTTCACTTTCGATCAAAGAAGCAACTCCATTAGCGATATCTTCAACTTGTTGTTGAGTGACATCATTACGTGCAATAAACACGCATTCGTATAATGGCATATTATCTCCCTTCGGCTGACTTCAACCCAATAAAATCAGTATAAACCTGATTATTCTTCCATCTTTTGGGTATAGCCAAGGCATAGCCGTAAAACCTTGGCAGGGAAGAACTCTTTTAAAACCATAAACCTATAAAAAAAGCAAGGGCTTATCCTATTTTTTTTTAAATTTTTTAGGAATAGGTAAGCTTAAAGCATCTGGAATATTCCAAAGCTCTGTTTCAACTTTGAATGGCTCGAAACCAGTCTTTTTATAAATTTGAATTGCTCGTGGATGATCCAAATTACACGTGTTAATACGCAAACAACTTGGGTTCTTCTGCCAAGCATGACGAACGGCTTGATGGAAAAAAGCTGTTCCCATTCCTTGCCCTACTAAATGCGGCATTAATCCAAAATACGCAATATTTACACTGGTAGACAACGTACAATCGAGTTCAAAAAAACCAGAAATAACATTTTCTGAATCTTTTAAAATATATACTTCAATTAATGGATCAGAAAATAACTGCTCCAAATACTGATCGGAAAGCACCCTGCGCATCCACCAACAACAGCTTCTTCCAACACTCCCATAAATATATCGATATAATGGCACAGGAACAAAAGACAATTTTTCCAAAGAATAGCCTACAGGTAAATCCAACAATTTTTGTGTTGGAAAATGGTCCATTCGTAAAAAAGTAATGGAAACCGTTACCGGTGTTGAGGGATGAATATTATTTAACACAGACATATCGGACAATAAAAAAAAGAAGAAGGCAATAACACCCTCTTCTTCCCTAAATCTATCAAAAATTACAACACAATCAATTATCGTCCAAGAAAGAACGCAATTTACGACTACGGCTTGGATGTTTCAATTTACGTAACGCTTTGGCTTCAATCTGACGAATACGTTCGCGTGTTACATTAAATTGTTGTCCAACCTCTTCCAACGTATGGTCTGTGTTCATTCCAATACCAAAACGCATTCTTAACACACGTTCTTCTCGTGGGGTTAGCGATGCCAAAACACGCGTTGTTGCTTCACGAAGATTGGTTTGAATAGCAGCATCCAAAGGAATAACCGCACTCTTATCTTCGATAAAATCACCTAAATGACTATCTTCTTCATCGCCAACTGGGATTTCCAAAGAAATCGGTTCTTTTGCGATTTTTAGAACCTTTCTGACCTTTTCCAAAGGCATGCCCAACTTTTCAGCAAGCTCTTCTGGTGTTGGCTCTCTACCAATTTCATGCAGCATTTGGCGGGATGTACGAACCAATTTGTTAATTGTTTCAATCATATGCACTGGAATACGAATGGTTCTGGCTTGGTCAGCAATAGAACGGGTAATGGCTTGTCGAATCCACCAAGTCGCATAGGTTGAGAATTTGTAACCACGACGATATTCAAATTTATCAACGGCCTTCATCAAACCGATATTGCCTTCTTGGATCAAATCCAAGAATTGCAATCCGCAATTCGTATATTTCTTAGCAATAGAAATAACCAACCGCAAATTCGCCTCAATCATTTCTTTCTTAGCACGCGAAGAATCACGTTCACCATAAGAAACGGTTGAGAAAACACGACGGAATTCACCAATAGGCAACCCAACCTTTTGAGAAAGTTCAGCTATTTCATCGCGACATTTATTAATATCTTCTTCATACCGCTCGACAAATAGCTTCCAATATTTTCCTGGTAAAGCACGAACGGCATCAATCCAATCAGGATTTAATTCATAGCCATGATATTTAGACAAGAAATCATCACGAGAAATTTTACATTTCTCTGCCATTCTTAAAAGACCACCCTCTAGGGTTGCTAATTTTTTTGAAACTTCTTTGAGTTGTTCAACCAAAAATTCAATTTTATTGCTTTGCAAATGAACTTGTTGAACTTCGATGATTAGCTTATTTCTTAAGTCTTCATATTCTGTTTCAAAAGCTGGTGTTAATTTTTCACCCGCTTGAATAACATCCAAACGTTGAACTTGTAATTGATAAAGTTTCGTATAAATTGTTTCAATTTCAGCAAAATGACTTAAAACTTCGTCTTTATATTTTTCTTCTAGTGCTGAGAGAGAGAGGTTATTTTCTTCGTTAGAACCTTCTCCATTTTCATCACTATCTTCATCACCTTCGTTTTCGTCAGTATCTTCATCATCATCGTCAGAGGTGCTTAAGGCACTGCCCATATCAGGCAAATCAGCTTGATCATATTCTGTTTGTGTTGCCTCTAAATCTACAATATCTCTTAGTAATATATCGCCTGCTTTTAATTGTTCATGCCAGCCAATAATTGCTTTAAATGTCAATGGACTTTCACAAAGCCCACCAATCATTTGATTGCGCCCCGCTTCGATACGTTTGGCTATGGCAATTTCGCCTTCACGCGACAAAAGCTCAACAGCGCCCATTTCACGCAAATACATACGAACAGGGTCATCCGTTCTTCCGGCGGTTGATTCTGTCGCAGCTACCGCAACTTCTTCATCATCGCTCTCGGCAGCTTCCCCTTCGGAGATATTGTTTTCTGTATCTTCTTCACTTGTATCTTCTTCACTTTCTTCAGATTCAATAATCTGAATACTCATTTCTGAGAAAGCAGCCATTACATCTTCGATTTGTTCGGAAGACATCTTATCTTGTGGAAGGATTGCATTCAATTCGTCAAGGGTTACATACCCTCTTTCCTTCCCTTTACTAATTAATTTTTTAACATCTGCAGATCTGACATCTAACAAACTGGTGTCATTATCACGATCATTTGCATTTCCTTCACTTTTACCTGCTGCTTTTATAACCATTTTCCGCCTCAAAGAATAAATAGCTTACTACCAAATAGCACTATTTCTAAATATTAACAAATCACCATAAATAAATAACACAAACCTATATAGACTCTCTTAAAATTGACTTTCTTAAAGACCCTTAATCACTTTCTTGAATTTACGCAGGGTTAGCGGAACAACTTTATAGCCAAAAATAATTTGTTATTACAAATGGTGTTTTATTAAAATAAATCAAGAGTTATATCAAAATTATTCTTAAACTTTTTTAATTTGTTCTTATGTATCAATCTCCCCACGTTTAACAGCATCCAAAGCATTGAGTCTAGCAATTAATGTCCGTTGATGTTCCTCGTCCGGACAATTAATCCAATCTTGTTGCGCTTGTGTAACTTGGTTTTCCAATTCATGAATATTTAACCATCCATAAAAATGCCACCATCGCTTTTCAAACTGTCCAAAATCATTAATTATATCGAAATTATTCTGGTTTAACAAGATTAAATTGGAATGGCGAACGATTTTTTTTGTTAAATCGATTACATTTCTCTCTTTTAAATATGAATGAATATCATCGCAATCAAGGGGAAAATCCAATAAAACTTCCCTTAAAATCGATAGTTCTTCTGGTAAATTCAGGCGACACAGCGCATCTTCAACACGTGAGATAATTTTTGGACAATATATTAATAAGGCAATTAGAATACACATTCGTTGGTATTCAACCTGATCTTTCTGCAATGCTGGGCGCACTAACTGCGTATTGAACTGATGGTTTTGCTTTTTTTCATAAGCCGATTGATGATTTGATGGTTTGTTTTTAGAGTAAAACTGCTCATAAAACCGATCCAACAACACTTTTCGATATTCCCGAGCCAAATTTTTATCTTTGATCTGTTCAGCAACCGATGTTAATCGCTGCCTTAATGCTGCCCTTTGCTCTGGAGAACGATTCGTCATTGCTTCAACAGACAAATTATACAACATATCACTAAGACTTTGCCGATGACGTATAATCTCTAAAAAAGCCTCTACCCCTTTATTTTGAATAAAACTATCTGGATCTTCACCATCTGGGAACGTAATAAAATTCAACGTTTGTTCAGGGGTCAAAATCGGCAATGCTTCTTCAGCAGCGTGTAACATTGCCCTGCGCCCCGCCCCATCACCATCAAATGATAAAACAGGTTGAGGACTTGCTCGCCATAATAAAGCCAATTGATCTTGGGTTAGAGCGGTTCCCAATGGTGCGACCGCACCATGAAACCCTGCTTGATACAAAGCAATAACATCCATATAGCCTTCAACGACCAATATGGTATTAAAAAGTGGATCAATCTCTTTACGCGAAAATACAGACGTCAAATTATTCAGTCCAAATAACACACGGCGTTTTGCAAATAACGGTGTTTCTGGACTGTTTAAATATTTAGGTTGACCTTCTCCAACAATACGCCCACCAAACGCAATCACACGCCCTCTGCGATCACAAATCGGATACATAACACGATTAAAAAAGAGCTCTCCTCCCCATTGACCATCTGCTTGCCTTCTTAACAAACCAGCCTCGCCAATCATTTCCAAGGGGTAATTCTTAGCTTTAAGATGCTGAATGAGCCCACCACGTCCATCACCAGACCAACATAAACCAAAATGATGAATTGTTTGCTTGGCAATCCCCCGATTCAAGAGATACTCTCGAGCTATTTGGGCTCTATTGGTTTGAAATTCAGATAAATAATACTCATGTGCCACTGCCATAAGTTCATATAAATTATGTCGTTGTTCTTGACGTTGTTTTTGTTGAGGCGTTTGCTCTGGCACTTCTATTCCTGCCAAAGAAGCAAGTTCTGTGATGGCTTCGTTAAAAGTGCGCCCTTCACTTTGCATCACAAAAGAAATGACATCTCCATGCACACCACAACCATAACAATGAAAATGATCGTCATAAATATAAAATGAAGGCGTCTTTTCCCCATGAAAAGGGCAACACGCCTTCCAATGGCGACCTGATCGGGTAACTTTTACTTTTCTTGATATAATACTATGTAAAGGGATACGTTGCCGCAGCTCCTCAAGAAAACGCTGATCAAACGCCACAAATCACCTGTTAATTAAGAAAATTTAGCTTTAATTAATGGACCTACTTTAGAAAAATCTAGTACCGTACCATAATATTCTTTTAAGAACGCCATGACTTTACCCATTTCTTTAACAGAAGAAGCCCCTGTTTTCTCAATCGCTTCATCCACAACCTTTGCAATGGCGGCATCATCAAGTTGAGCTGGAAGGAAAGATTCAATCACTGCGATTTCACTTTCTTCTTTTTCTGCTAATTCTTGGCGGTCTGCTTGTTTATACATTTCCACTGATTCGCGACGAGATTTAATCATGCCTTTTAACATTGCAATGATTTCATCTTCCCCGACAGCGTCAATCCCTTTTGGACGCGCATTAATATCCAAATCTTTCAATTTGGCACCAATCATTCGTAATGTTGATACTTTTTCAGCTTCTTTGGCTTTCATTGCCACTTTAAGCTCTTCTTTAAAACGCTCGCGTAAATCCACAATATTCCTCCAATAATAATTAAAAGATTTTATAGCATGACTTTAATCAGGAATAAAATTCCCACAATAAAATTTTATAAATACTCTGGGAATTTTTTTCCCAATACTTTATATATAGTATACGACATTCGTCCAGCAAAGGACATAAGGACATGATGGATATTGATACAATTATTTCTCGTCTTGGGGGGATTGAAAACGCCGCCCGCATTACCAAAGTCAGCACCGAGGCTATCCGCAAGTGGAAACAAGCCCGTGCCATTCCATCCAAACATTGGGCAACTATTATTCAAGAAACGGGTCTAACATTGTCTGATTTACAACCAAATGAACTTTCCGATTCTACTCCTCATACCTGCCCCGCAGGTGCAAATGCCGTCCTTCTATTAGAGGACGGTACTTTTTTATGGGGAATCGGATTTGGGGCATTTTCCTCCAAAGATAATCTTTCTATTGGCGAAATCTGCTTTTCCACCAGCATGACTGGATATCAAGAAACATTAACTGATCCCTCTTTTGCTGGGCAACTCATTACCTTTACTTTTCCTCATATAGGTAATGTTGGCACAAATATTGACGATAACGAAGCCAATAAAATTGTCGCCAAAGGACTGATTGTTAAGCAACAAATTACGCAACCAGCCAGTTGGCGATCAACCAGTCCATTACAAGACTGGTTAAAACAACAACATATCTCTGGGATCTGTGGTATTGATACCCGCAGTTTGACCTTGCGCATTCGTGACCAAGGCCCACAAAATGCTTTATTATATTTCCCAGAAGATGGCATCTTTGATATTCCGTTCTTACAAGAACAAGTAAAGGCATGGCCTGGATTACAAGGGATGGATTTAGCTCAAGAAGTCACTTGCTCAGAATCTCATCAATGGAAAAAAGGTGTTTGGCATTGGGGTGATGAAACCTCACCTAAACCTAGCAAAACATATAATGTCGTTGCGATTGATTATGGTGCCAAACATAATATTTTCCGTAACCTTGTTGAAGTTGGCTGCAACCTTACCATTGTTCCTGCCACGGCTTCCACTGCGGAAATCCTAAGCCATAATCCTGATGGTGTCTTTTTATCCAATGGTCCTGCTGATCCAGCGGCAACCGCACATTATACCGTGCCTGTCTTAAAAGAATTATTAGAAAAACGCATTCCTATTTTTGGAATTTGTCTTGGACATCAGCTTCTTGCCCATGCTTTAGGCGGTAAAACTTACAAAATGGATCAAGGACAGCGCGGTGCCAATCAACCCGTTAAAGATTTAAAAACAGGCAAAGTTGAAATTACCAGCCAAAATCATGGTTTTGCTGTTGACCCCAAGAGCTTACCTTCTGATGCTCATGAGACACATATTAATTTATTTGATGGGTCTAATGAAGGCATTGCCTCGGATAAATATCCTGTATTTTCTGTGCAATACCATCCCGAGGCCAGCCCCGGTCCCACCGATAGCCATTATTTATTCCAACGTTTTGCGGAATTAATGGATCAACACTCTCCTAACAAAAAACAATAAGGTGTTCCTATGCCTAAACGGACAGACATATCCTCTATTATGATTATTGGTGCTGGACCGATTGTGATCGGTCAGGCATGTGAATTCGATTATTCTGGTGCTCAGGCTTGTAAAGCATTGAGAGAAGAAGGCTATCGTGTGATTTTGGTCAATTCTAATCCAGCCACAATCATGACTGACCCTGACATGGCCGATGCGACTTATATCGAACCGATTACCCCAGAAACCGTTGAGAAAATTATTCTTAAAGAAAAACCCGATGCAATCCTACCAACAATGGGTGGGCAAACTGCTTTGAATACAGCCATGGCGTTGGACAAATCTGGATTCCTAATAAAACATAATGTTGAGTTAATTGGTGCCAAAGCAGATGTTATTGATCGTGCTGAAGATCGTTTAAAATTCCGCGAAACAATGGAAAAAATTGGGATTGAAAGCCCCCGTAGCACCATTGCTCATACGATTGAAGAAGCTAGAGAAGCATTAAAATTCACAGGGCTTCCCGCTGTCATTCGCCCTTCTTTTACCCTAGGTGGTTCAGGTGGTGGTATTGCTTATAACAAAGATGAGTTTGAGCAAATTGTTACCTCTGGTCTAGACGCATCTCCTACAACAGAAGTTCTGATTGAAGAAAGTATTTTAGGTTGGAAAGAATTCGAAATGGAAGTTGTCCGCGACAGTGCGGATAATTGTATCATTATTTGTTCTATAGAAAATATTGATCCAATGGGAATTCATACAGGAGATTCAATTACCGTTGCCCCTGCATTGACGTTAACTGACAAAGAATATCAACGTATGCGTGATGCATCGATTGCTTGTTTACGTGCCATTGGAGTGGATACAGGTGGATCAAACGTGCAATTCGGGTTAAACCCTGTTGATGGTCGTATGGTTGTTATTGAGATGAATCCTCGTGTATCTCGTTCTTCTGCATTGGCTTCCAAAGCAACGGGCTTCCCAATTGCTAAAATTGCAGCAAAACTTGCTATTGGCTATACACTCGACGAATTAAAAAATGATATTACCAAAACAACCCCTGCATCTTTCGAACCTACGATCGATTATGTTGTTGTAAAGATCCCTCGTTTCACTTTTGAAAAATTCCCTGGCACACCTGCATTACTTAGCACCAGCATGAAATCTGTTGGAGAAGCAATGGCAATTGGTCGTTCTTTCCCAGAAGCGTTACAAAAAGGGCTTCGTTCAATGGAAATCGGGCTTTCTGGGCTTGATCCTGTTGAAATCCCTGGGGATGGCGATATTGATTCATTCCGTGGTGCCCTTTCTCAACCACGCCCGAACCGTATTTTAATGGCAGCACAAGCCATTCGTGCAGGCATCTCCTTGGAAAATATTCATGAAGCCTGTCGTTTAGATTTATGGTTCTTGCGTGAGCTTGAAAAAATCATTCAGGTTGAGAACGAAATTCAAACCAATGGTTTACCAAACGATACCTATCAATTAAGAGCAATTAAAGCACTTGGGTTCTCTGATAAACAGCTCGCTCTATTAACCAATAAAACTGAAATCGAAGTCGCACACCATCGTAACACCCTTAATGTTGCACCAGTTTATAGACGCATTGATACTTGTGCTGGTGAGTTTGCTTCTTCTACCTCTTATATGTATTCTACTTATGAAGGCAGCTTCAATGCACCAGTCTGTGAAAGCAACCCAACCGATCGTGAAAAAATCATTATCTTAGGTGGTGGTCCTAATCGTATCGGACAAGGCATTGAATTCGATTATTGTTGTGTGCATGCTTCTTATGCGCTCAGAGAGGCTGGCTATGAAACGATCATGGTCAATTGTAATCCTGAGACTGTCTCAACAGATTATGATACTTCTGATCGTTTATATTTTGAACCATTAACCAATGAAGACGTGATTGCTTTAATCAGACGCGAACAAGAAAATGGTAAAGTCAAAGGATGTATCGTTCAATATGGCGGACAAACCCCATTAAAACTTTCCAAAGCATTGGAAGATGCAGGCATACCTTTATTAGGCACACCTGCTGATGCGATTGATTTAGCCGAAGACCGCGAACGTTTCCAAGTATTATTACAAAAGCTTGGATTACGCCAACCTTCAAATGGTATTGCTCGTAATGGCGAAGAAGCTGAGAAAATTGCCGAGCAAATTGGTTATCCCGTTGTTATTCGCCCCTCTTATGTCTTGGGTGGACGGGCAATGGAAATCGTTTATGATAAAACGAGCTTACATCGTTATTTACGCGATGTGCTGCAATCTGCTGGTATTGATGTTACCTCTGGTCCATTATTGATCGATCAGTATCTTAGCGATGCTATTGAAACCGATGTCGATTGTCTGGCTGATGGTGAGGATGTGTATGTCGCTGGTGTTATGGAACATATTGAACAAGCCGGCATCCATTCTGGGGACAGTGCTTGCTCTATTCCTCCCTATACTTTGGCTCCTTCAGTTGTCACTGAGCTTAAAGCACAAACATCGACCTTAGCCAAAGCCTTGGGCATCGTTGGATTGATGAATGTTCAATATGCCATAAAAAACAATGAAATCTTCATCTTAGAAGTCAATCCTCGTGCGTCCAGAACGGTTCCTTTTGTAGCCAAAGCTACGGGTGTTCCAGTTGCAAAAATTGGTGCAAGAGTCATGGCGGGCGAGAAGCTAAAATCTTTTAATCTCAAAGAACACTCTTCTTCTGGTCATGTGGCTGTCAAAGAAGCCGTTTTCCCATTTGCACGTTTCCCGAATGTTGATATTATTTTGGGTCCAGAAATGCGCTCTACGGGTGAAGTAATGGGTATTGATACATCCTTTGAACGCGCTTTTGCCAAATCTCAATTAGGTGCTGGCGTTACCTTGCCATTATCTGGCAACGTATTCCTTTCTGTTCGTCATAATGATCGTGTTTCTTTACCTTCAATAGGACGTAAACTAACCGAGATGGGCTTTACCATCCTCGCAACCAGAGGCACAGCAGAAACTTTAAAACAAGCTGGAATTGAAGCAAAAATCGTCAATAAAGTGCTTGAGGGTCGTCCTCATTGTATTGACGCCATCCTTTCAGGAGAAGTTCAACTGATTATCAATACAGTTCAAGGGGCACAAGCCACCGCAGATAGTTTTGATATTCGCCATTCCGCGTTAACGCATGCTATCCCTTATTATACGACAATGGCTGGTGCAATGGCTGCGGTTCATGCAATTTCCGCATTACGTGCTGGACAATTAGACGTAGCCCCTTTACAATCATATTTTAAACATTAGAATATATGAAAGAATAACATCTATCGCTTTATATAACAGATGTTATTCTTTCATTACTTTGCTTGCAACACATCATTTTGTATCCGCCTTAGAAATACGCTACCACACATAATATTTTACTGTATAAACTATTGCAATTTAGATATGATTACACAATCTAATGGCTAGCTCTATTTATATATTTTGATCTGAGAATATTAAAAGGAAATTTCCATGCCTAATTTTGATAGAAAAGATCTCACACATTTTCTGGGTAAGCAATTTATTTTTACTTATGACAATGGTTGGAATTATGAACTTTATATCAAAAACGAAAACATCGTCGATTATCGCATTCATAATGGTCTTATCGGGCAAAAATGGGTTAAAAACCAACCCGTGCATATTGCTAGGATTGCTGCAGAAATATGTAAACTCTCTTGGACGGAACCAACGGGAACCAATGTCAGTATTGTTATCAATCTCAAAGACAATTTGTATCAAGGAACCATATTCTTTCCACGTTGGATTTTAAATCATCCAGAAAGGACCAGGGGCTTTCAAAACGATCAACTCCCTTTGATGGAATTTTATCGTGAAGCTGGTCCAACTTATCCAATTGAAATTATTAATGAGTTTGCCAACATCACTTTCACAAAAGATCGTGGCATTAATAACGAAGAAGTTATTAATTGTGCCTCTGATGAATTACCAGCAGATTTTCCAAATAATTTAATTTAATATTACCCCCCCCCTCAATCTACAAGATGATGATAAAATAATTGTTATTTTGTAGATTGTATAGTTTGCCAAAAATGGGGTAAAAATATTTCCTGCACCACGACCATGTACGTATCGTTATAGAATCTTGAGCGCCTTGCCCACAAGTTATCGCAAAACTGTTGAAAAGGTAAAAGTTTTATCGGATATTGTGTCACTTCTATCTCAGATCGATTAAAACAATCTTGCTCAAACAATATCGAACCAAGAGATTTTGTGCCAATATTGGTTAATGCGTTCATATTGCTTTGATTATTTTTATTACAAAGAATAATACTTCGTGCATAAACCCAAGGGATATCATTCCCTTTCAAGATCACTTCCCTGACCCACTGTTTTTGTAAAGAAGATATATTTAAATAGTTATATTCATCTTGTCTTAACATTTGTAAGGTCTCGGACACGATTTCAAGAGAAAAAGCATTTTGACTAAGTTGTATTAGGCGTTCGGTCAAAGAACCTTGATTGAATAACCAGTCAAGCTCTATATCAGAAAACCGATTTGATGACTGGGAGTATGTATGCCAAGTTAGTTGGGTCATTACGAAAATCTCATTTTAATTTAGCAACATAACTTGGCAAATCCCATGTACCACCTAGAGTAATCATGCGACACATTCCTGAGTTGCCATCATATGTTTTAACAAAATTTTCGCCATCCCATACCCACGATATACGAGATATACAATCGCCAAGCCCTCTACCCTTCATATAAGACTCAATGATGTTGCTCTTTTTGAAACCGTTTTTCAGTGTCATATCCCCCAAAGTCGTTATTAATTGAGGTTTATAAGGCTGTTGTTGTTGAATAATCCAATAACCATATCCTTCATTATAAGCAGCTCGCCAACATAATCCGCTGACCAACAGGCGTTTATGAGATAATACAGCAACAACTTGAGGTTCAAATTTCCCTAAATCCGTATCCCCTTCAGTTAATAATTGACAATAATTATCATCTCCTAGCTTTTTACCACTAGGGAGTTCTTTTTTTACGGCATCCCAATCAAGTTTGCTCTGCCACAACTTAGGGTTTTCTGTTGGGATAGGTTGTTGATGGATAATAGGCATAGGCAAGGCTGGTAAAACATCCTCCTCTGATTTTATTCCTTTTTTTATTAAGGCAGATGAGGTTCCAACACGTCCTTGCACATCATCCATTTTTAATAAGGTTGCTGCTGCTCCATTACCAGACAAGACCCACTCCTTATTCCCACCAACAAAAGTAATTTTCGAAGTCCCTTTGAGCGCTTTAATTAAAGCCTCTGTTTGGAATTTATTCAATGAATGAACACTAATTTTTTCATCAACCACTTTGCCAATTGCACCATAAGAATGATTATCTATATTCAAAGTAATGATATCAGGTTCATTAATAGCATCACCATCATAGGAAATATCTGAAAATTTCACTTTGGCTGTTACCTCTTGCCCCATACCAGCCTTTCTGGTTAACAAAACACTCACACGATTCAAAGCATCTTCAACAGAATACCCTGCGGCACGACAGGTACGCGTATTATCACACACAATTTGCCAGTCTTTATACTCAAAAATTGGGTATGTGATCCCATCAGCATAAGCAAATGAACCAAACCCTATTCCCAAACCAATAAGTCCCATCAATCTTATATGCTGCATCTTTTATAATTCCGCTCTTTTATCTATTTTTAAAAATATATTTCATATTTATTGCACACTTAATATAAAAATAGCGACAAAAAATATTGCAAACATCAGGGAATCCCGATCCAAAATAATTAAAAGCTCTTAAAGATCACAAATTATTTGAATCAAAAATTCAAACATTAGATGCTATAAGAAAATATATGCTCTGTGTTTTTCTTTTGGTTTCCCTTTATAATATTATAACTGAGGATAATCAGATTGCTGCGACTGAACGTGAATTAATGTCGTATGGAGCAGGAGCGGTTGGTATACTGGTGGCTGTGTAGGGGGAGTTATATGCGGACTATTTTGTGTGCATAGAGCAGCAGTTACAGGCAGTTTTCTAGTTATCTATCTGATGGATTCTTATATTAACGTGTGACATGAGTGTATATTAAAGCAGATTAAATAATATTTTGATACTCAATACTTTGTTTCAGTAGAAAGTTATTTATTATTATACTGATTTTCGCTATAGTATCTTCTTGTTCGTTTTTTAAAGGATAGTTAATCTTGCAAAAATTTCCAATGACGGCACAAGGGCTTCAACGTCTGGAAGAAGAGCTTCGTCGCCTTAAAGATAAAGAGCGCCCTGAAATTATTCGTGCAATCGCAGAAGCACGCAGCCATGGTGATTTATCTGAAAATGCAGAATATGACGCTGCTCGTGATCGTCAATCTTTTACTGAAGGACGTATTTTAGAACTTGAGCAAATCATCTCTTCTGCACAAGTCATTGATCCATCAACACTTTCTGGGAATTCTGTCAAATTTGGTGCCAAAGTGTTATTGGTTGATGAAGAAACTGACAAAGAAATGACCTACCAAATTGTCGGCGTTCACGAAGCAGACATTAAACAAGGCTTACTTTCTATTTCATCCCCATTGGCAAAAGCCTTGATTGGAAAAGAAAAAGGATCAACCGTTTCCGTTCCTGCACCAGGTGGAGACCGCTCTTACGAAATCCTTGATATAACTTATGGTGCCTAGGTCTGGTTTAAAATAATGCTTTCTATTAATGATATCTATGCCGCCGCAGAACGAATCAAAGGTCACGTTACACGTACGCCTACAATTGCTTGTCAATCTTTGTCAAAAAGAGTTGGTGCAAACCTCACACTTAAACTTGAGAACTTGCAATCTGTAGGATCTTTTAAAGAGCGCGGTGCTGCCAATCGATTGGCTTTGTTGACTGAAGAAGAGAAAAATCGTGGTGTTATCACCGTTTCTGCTGGAAATCATGCTCAAGGGGTTGCTCGTCATTCACAATTAATGGGCATTGATGCCATTATTGTCATGCCCAAATTTACCCCTGTTGCTAAAGTCAACCGTACTGCTGCATGGGGCGCAAGAATTATTCTAGAAGGCGATGATTTTGCCCAAGCCTCTTTATTTGCTGATGAACTGGCTGCCAAAGAGGGACGTATTTTTGTACATCCTTACGATGATCCAGCCGTCATGGCTGGACAAGGAACCGCAGCATTGGAAATCTTTGAAGATGCTGGTGAATTTGACTATTTGCTTGTTCCCGTTGGTGGTGGTGGATTAATTGCGGGATTTGCGATTGCAGCGGCTGCGCTACGTCCTTATACCAAAGTCATTGGTGTACAAAGTGAACAATTTTTTTCCTATTCAATGACACAAAATAAGGACTTGCCTGTTTTAGGAGGTGCCACCATTGCCGAAGGTACTGCGGTTCGCAAGCTAGGACATTATCCGTTCGAAGTTATCAAAAAGCATGTGCATGATATTATCTCTGTTCCTGAACAAGCCATTGAAGATGCCATCACGTTAACCGCTGAACATGCAAAACAAGTAACTGAGGGTTCTGGAGCCAACGCTTTGGCTGCCATTTTGACTTATCCAGAACGGTTTAAAAACAAGAATATTGCTTTCCCTATCAGTGGTGCCAATATCGATACCCGTATTTTAGCTAATACATTGTTGCGTACTTTGTTACGTGAAGGTCGCTTATTAAGATTACGCTTTTTTATTCCTGATCGCCCTGGTGTGTTAGCGGATATATCGCATATTATTGGTATAGAACTGAACGGTAATATTATCGAAGTTTCTCACCAACGGCTTTTTACTACCTCCAGCGTCCAATCAGCCGTTTTAGAAATTATGATTGAAGCACGTAGTGCCGAACATTCCCAAGAAATTGTTGAATGTTTGCAAGCCAAATATAAAGTCGAAAGAGTTTGATTTATTCAAATAAATAGAGTTGTTAACTTATAAACAGCTCTATATTTTATATGATAGCACGCAATGTTATTTAAAAATATTTTTAGTTATACCCTCATAATTTTATCCATAACTTGCATGATACCTTTGCAAGCAAAAGCTCAGGCAACTCAGTTCAAAACGCCTTTTTTTGAAACAGAAAAATTTAAAATCTATATAGAAGATTCCTGCCCTTTATATGCCAATATTTGTGACAATGTGATTTACACTGGTATTAATAAGAAAAACCAACAAAAAATTGTAATAAAAGGTAACACACTCAATGACAGCCCTTCATATAATTTCAAAGGGTATTCTTTTATTAATAAAAACTACACATATACCCTATCCCCTTCAACTGATCCAAAAAATCTAGATACTTGGACGTTAACCATTATTCAAGAAAGCAAAAATGCTGCACCAAAAACGGTTTTACAAGAGAATGGTAAGTGGAATTATGATAAAAGTGATGTTTATGAATCAAAAACGTATAAATTCTTTTTACTAAATGATTGTATCGAGGGAAATGTCAGTTGTAAAGGCATGAAGATGAACGTCATTAATAAACAAAATAAACGTCAGATCGTCGTAAATACAGAAACAATGAGCCGCCCTAGCAATTACGATTTTTTGGGCTATATCATGACCAGCGGTATGTTACATTATAATTTAAATTTAACATTTGTCACTAAACCCTCTTTAGATGTTACACCTATAAAAAACGCTAGTGAAAAAGTCTTTTCAGAAGATTTAATTGAAAAAGAATAAAGGTTTAACTACAAAAATTTTATATATTCGCTTAATATAAAAAGGATAAATCTTGATAAGAAATATATAATTATTACTGTGATAATAAAAGAAAAAACAACTCCAGCCATTACTATTTCTGTTTTGGTTAACTTACATATTATCACATACAATTACAATGATATCTATAATCATTGTAATTATGGGTAATAAACAACCTACTAGCATGACTGTTGATATTAAAATAATGATTTTAAGAATATTGCTATTATGATGTTCTTGTAACGCTAATAGTGTAGATATTATTATAAACCAACCAAATATTACGAAGTATTTTTCAGTGATTTTATAAAGTAAATTTAAATATTTATAATTTTTTTTCCAACTAGCCGCTATTTCTTTTTTGTTTTTTTGTTTTTAAGTTCAATTAATCATCCATGAGTAAATTGCTTTTTAAAGCATCTTTAACAGAAACAACATTACATTTATCAAATTTCTGCCCAAAAATCAATTAACAAATCTGCACAATGCACAATGGTTAATAATTCATCATCGTCATAATCGGTATATTTGTCGTATATTCCAGAGTTATATACAGCCTCAAAAGAGAGCGACATTACTTCAGCGCACTCTTCTATTAAAGATGGTAACTTAAACTCATCGGGGTCTGATAGGGGGACAATTAATGTCGGTAGAAACTCGTTATTTGACCAAAATATACTCTTATATCGAGAGCATATTTCATAAATTGTATTACGCCACTTTTGACATCTTTGGCTAGATATTCCAAAAGTCAATTCATCACGATGTTCACCAATAATCACAATCATAATCTGTAAGAATTAATCGCCATGATTGGATTGAGTTTCTGGCTGATTGCTAATCAATCCAAATCCTCTTTGAAAATATCCTAACCCTTACACATCTTCTTTTTTAAATTTCAAAGAAACCCCGTTAATACAATATCGCTCGCCTGTTGGTTTTGGACCATCAGGAAAAACATGCCCCAAATGGGCTTTGCAATTTGCACAATGAACCTCTGTCCTGACCATATGATGACTGTGATCTATTTCTGTTTCAATAGCGCCATCAATGACGGTAAAAAACGCTGGCCAACCACAACCGCTATCATATTTCATATTTCCATGAAATAATGACGTATGACACCCTGCACAAAAATACGTTCCTGAACGTGTTTCATAATTGAGTGGACTGCTACCAGGTGGTTCCGTTCCGTGATCGCGCATTACCCTTAATTGTTCAGACGATAAATTAGAGACCCATAAAAACTCTTTTTTTGATTGCTGCACCATTGCCATTTACCTTAATGTTATTTTGAATGTTAAAATTCACCTTACCAACTCATAAAAACATTTCTTCATTTTACAGAAAAAATTCACAAGCAATGTCTATTATTATGTTATAGTCGTATCCATAATATTCTTATTAGTTCATTCTACAATGCACATTATAAAACATTTATTTGATTTTTTACTTGTTTCAAAGAAATAGGATATAAAAATGACTCAAAACAAATATCGCCCAGTCATGTTAACCATTCTTGACGGGTTTGGATATAATCCAGAACACAAAAATAATGCGATTGCAAATGCAAATACTCCTAATTTAAATTATTTATTAAAAGAATGCCCCCATGCTTTACTTGAAGCAAGTGGCGAAGATGTCGGTTTGCCTGAGGGGCAAATGGGTAATTCAGAAGTCGGTCATATGGGTATTGGTGCGGGTCGTATCATTATGCAAGATCTACCAAAAATTGGCAAAGCCATTAAAGAAGGTTCCATTCTTCAAAAACCACTCATGATCGATTTTATCGAAACCTTAAAGAAAAATGGCGGCACATGCCATTTGCTAGGACTATTCTCTCCTGGTGGGGTTCATGCGCATCAAGATCATGCTGTTGGTTTGGCGAAATCTTTACACGCAGCAGGCATCAAAGTTGCATTACATATCTTTACCGATGGTCGAGATACACCCCCTGAATCAGCCAAAGAATTTGTTACAGAGGCTTTGAAAGAACTTCCTCAAGCAGTAAAAATTGCAACCGTTTCTGGACGCTATTACGCAATGGATCGTGACAAACGTTGGGATCGTGTAAAAAAAGCCTATGATGCGTTGATTTCAGCTGAGGGTCCACACAAAACAGATGCATTATCCACCATAACAGATTCTTATAACGAAAAAATCACTGATGAATTTATTGTACCGACTGTTATTGGTGATTACCAAGGAATGCAAGATGGTGACGGTATTTTATCCTTTAATTTCCGCGCAGATCGTATTCGTCAATTAATGGATGCATTCCTGTTTCCTGATTTTGACGGATTTATCCGCTCAAAAATAGTTAAATTCTCCAAAGTTTTGGGAATGACCCAATATAGTGACGTGCTTGCAAACTATATGGGGGTTTTATTTCCACCAGAATCCATAAATAATGTCTTGGGTGAAGTGGTTTCCAAAGCTGGATTAAAACAACTTCGTTCTGCTGAAACAGAAAAATATCCTCATGTTACCTATTTCTTAAATGGTGGTCGTGAAGAACCGTTCCCTGGCGAAGATCGTATTTTGGTCAATTCTCCCAAAGTCGCCACATATGACTTACAACCTGAAATGTCAGCTCCAGAGCTGACCTCTAAAATTGTTGATGCTATTAATAGTCAAAAGTATGACTTGATCGTTGTCAATTTTGCAAACCCAGACATGGTCGGTCACACAGGAATGCTTGATGCCGCCATCAAAGCTGTAGAAGCCATCGATAAAGCATTAGGTGAAGTCGTCAAAGCCATCAAACAACAAAACGGTGCTTTGATTATTACAGCAGATCATGGTAACTGTGAAATTATGGTTGATCCAGTCACCGGCGAACCGCATACACAACACACACTTGACAAAGTTCCAGTGATCCTTGCAGGCGTTCCTGGGGTGGAATTACGTGATGGAAGATTAGCTGACTTGGCACCTACTGTATTACACTTGTTGAATTTGCCTCAACCCGAAGAAATGACAGGCAAAATATTAATTAAAGACTAAAACGAGGATTTTCTGAAAAAGTCGACGCAACATCCCCTTTTCTATTCCAAACGATTTTCTAAAATCGTTTTAAGGGGGATCTGCGTCTTTTTCTTTTCCTCGATTATATTTACTTTTAATAATTCTACTGCTCAAGCAGAAAAACCCACATCAGCCAAAGAAGCCTTACAACAAGCAAAAGAGGCTCAAAAACGATTACAGCAACAAAAGCAACAAGCCACAACAGTATTAAGAGATTTAAAACAACAAAAAGAAAGCGCTATTAAAAAGGCTGCTGAAGATCGAAAAAAAGCAGAAAGCCTTAATAATGAAATGCTCAAAGCAACCCGCGCGTTACAAGAAACAGAAACAAAATCAGAAAAGCTGGCAGAACAAATTGAACAATTAAAGAAACAAGTAGAGGTTTTAAATCAAAAACTTCAAGAAGAGTCTAAACATTTTTCTAAATTCTTGCCTGTTATTGAACGACTTTCTTTGTATCCAACTGATACATTGCTTGCGGCACCGATTAACTCTTCTCGTTCAACGCTTGGTTTGTCCATTATTAAAGGGATCTCAGCTCAGCTAGAACAAAAGGCAAAAATTATTCAACAACACAAAAAAGAGCTGAATGATTTACAAACAAAATTAGCTGATAAAACCACACAATTAGAGAATTTGCATAAAGAGCAAGAAAAGCAAAGAGACCAGCTTGCCAATGCGACCAAAGAAGCCAGAGCCATTCAACAACGTTCAGCATCAACAGCATTTAAAATCTCTCAAGATGCTGCCAAAGCGGCTGCCAAAGCCAATAACATTAATGATGCGATTCAAAAGATTACCGCTTCGAAAATAGCCGCTGAAAAACGATTAAAAGCAGAAGCCCTCGCGGCAGAACGTGCACGCAATCAAGCCAAAGCAGAGGCTGCTAAAAAAGAAATTAAAACAGTGACCCAAAACAATGATGGTCCAGGTCTCAGCACATCAAGCAGCAAAGGTGCGCCCGTTGCTGGTCGTATCGTTTCCTTGTGGGGCAGCACAACCGATACTGGACCCGCACAAGGAACAACCTATGCCCCACAATCCATGGCTTCCGTCCGTGCACCTTGTAGTGGGCAAGTGGAATTCGCCAGTTCTTTTCGTGGATATGGTCAGATGGTTATCCTAAATTGTGGGAAAAACTACCGCTTTGTTTTAGCAGGAATGGGTGCATTGAATGTGGATGCAGGACAAAATGTCAGTAAAGGCGTGATGATTGGACGTATGCCCGCATGGTCAGGCTCCTCTGGTGCAGGACGTCCAACCTTATTCGTTCAATTGCGCCGTGGGGAACGCACGATCAACCCTTCCCCATTTTTATAGATCGCTTTTTTTCTATTTTTATACTAGAAAAATTATAAACAAAGATTAGAATGATATTTTTACTTTTTGTCATTTACTTTAATGCTCCCCCCATAAGGGATAGATTGTCAGGAGAAAATCAGCATGAAGTTCCGTAAAGGGCTGCTTGTAGGTACTGCTTTTTTAATCGCTGGTGTTGGGCTTGGTTCCCAGCTTAGTCAATGGTCTTCTTTTTCTAATCATAGTTTAGTGGTGCAAGCGCTTGCTGAAGAAGTAAAAAAAGATCAAACTAACGCTGATAAAAGTGCCGAAACATACCGTTTATTAACTCTATTTGGGGATGTATTCGAACGTGTTCGCGCAAATTATGTAGAACCTGTTTCTGATCGTGATTTAATTACCAATGCACTGAATGGTATGTTAACAGGTCTTGACCCGCACAGTTCTTATATGACTGAAAAACAATATCATAATATGGAAATCCAGACCAAAGGCGAATTTGGTGGATTAGGACTGGAGGTTCAAGAAGAAGACGGTCATATCAAAGTGGTTTCCCCTATTGACGGAACCCCTGCTGCTCGTGCTGGGATCAAAGCTGGCGACTATATTATTGCCATTGACGGAAAGAATATTGATGGAACGCCATTAAATACAGCCGTTGATAAAATGCGTGGGAAACCCAACACCCCTATTACCTTAACGCTGTTACGCCTAAAAACGCCAAAGCCGATCAAAGTCACCATGACGCGTGAAATTATTCATATTCAGGTCATTAAATCCGCTTTATATGGCAAAATTGGCTATATTCGTATTTCTCAGTTTAACGAAGAAACTGAAAAAGGCATGTTGAAAGCCTACGATAAATTACAAAAAGAAGCTGGCGGAAAGTTGGCAGGGCTAATTATCGATCTTCGTAATGATCCTGGTGGGTTATTGGATCAAGCCATCGCCGTCAGCCGAGACTTTATCAAAGAAGGTGCTATTGTTTCAACTAAAGCCAGAGATCCCAAAGAAAATCACCGTTGGAATGCATCAGGCAAAGATATAACCAATGGTTTACCGATCGTTGTTTTAACCAATGGTGGTTCTGCGTCCGCAAGTGAAATCGTATCTGGTGCCTTACAAGATCATCGTAGAGCGATTATTCTTGGGGGAAAAACCTTTGGTAAAGGATCAGTGCAATCCATTATGCCAATCCCAGGTAATGGCGCAATTCGTTTAACCATTGCACGCTATTACACGCCTTCTGGTCGTTCAATCCAAGGACTAGGAATCACGCCTGATATTCCCGTTCAAGACAGTTATGATGAACCAGAATTCAGTATTCGTGAAGCTGATCTAGATCATATTATCAAGAATGAAGGGGGAAACAAAGAAAAGCCAGTCGTCAGAAATGATCTCCCTGCGATTGCGACTTCTATTCCTAAACAACCCCCTAAAAACTGGCCTAAATATGATTACAGCAAACCCGCAACCGACTTCCAATTACAACAAGGGTTAAAAGTTGTACGTTCTATGGCGGGTCTGCCTGTTGAAAAAGATACACCTATTCCTGAAATTAAGCCTGATCCCGTGACACATCCTGATGTTTTGAAAAAAAACAAGCCTACTACTAATCCTCCTAAACCTGCAAATGAGAACAACCCTGCTGATAACAAACAACAGGCTCCTCAGACCAAGCAACCTGCTGTACATTAATTAAAATAGGATAGCATATTATGACTGACCTTTCTTATCGTCCCAATGTTGCTGCAATTATTTTTAACCCTCAAGGGAAAATCTTTATTGCACTTCGACATGACTTGGCTAAGGAAGGGATTTGGTCATTTCCTCAAGGTGGCATCGATATTAATGAAAATCCTCGTGAAGCAATCAAAAGAGAGCTTGCTGAGGAAATTGGTACCAATCAAATTGAAATCTTAGAAGAATATCCAGAATGGCTTTCTTATGATTTTCCTCCTGATGTTCTCCTCAATCCATTAAAAAGGAAATATAAAGGACAAACTCAGAAATGGTTCGCCGTCCGTTTTGTTGGTAAAGATGCAAATATCAATCTTGATAATGATGTAGAAAAAGAATTTGATGCATGGAAATGGATTGATATCACCGAGTTACAAAATATCAAAACAGGATATAAACATGATATTTATCTTAAAATATCAGAATATTTTAAGAAATACGCACAAATTTAATCTTAATTCTAATTATTGATTTTATAAAAAAGACATTCCCTTAAAAAGGAATGTCTTTTTTATGGCTATTTTTGTTTTTTCTTTCTAGCTGTATATCCATCCAATAAAAAGCAAATGGGTACAAACGCAAACGCACAAAATCCAACAATCATAAACACATCATTATAAGCCAAAATCGCGACTTGTTTTTGAAAATCTTTATATAAATATGTCATTGCAACATTCGCTTGTTCTTGAACCGCATATCCTGCTTGTTGAGCAGCTGCCTTCATGTGCGCCAAATATTCATTGAACGGTTGATTCAGTGGACTCATTGTATGAACAATGTGGGCTTGGTTAATCTGCCTCATATTTGTCACCAACGCCGTCGCCCCAGAAATACACAATGCCCCCAACACATTTCGAACCATACTAAATAATGCCGAAGCATCCGCATTATATTTAGCAGGAATAGTCATAAAAGCGATCGTAGATAAAGGCACAAACAAAAACGCCAAACATGCTGTTTGCGATATCCGATATAAAACCAAATGATTAAAATCCAATGTTGGGGTTAAATGTGCAGAAATAAACATTGATGTCCCCATCCAGAAGAAACCAAATGCAATGACATATCGAATTTGTACAAAATTAATTAACCGCCCCACCAAAGGAATTAAAAATACAATGACAATTCCTCCAGGGGTCAGAACCAAGCCAGACAGAAATGCCGTATATCCGATAATTTGTTGTGAAAATTGCGGAACAATAATCGCAGAAGCATATAAGCATCCACCTAACCCAGCCATTAAAATGCAACTTACTGCAAAATTACGATCTTTGAATGCTCGTAAATCCACAACGGGGTCTTTGGCTTTTAATAACCAAAAGATGGCACCGACAATGCCAACAACCGCAAAAAATGCCAACCAACAAATCGCTGTTGAACCGAACCAATCCGCATCTTCTCCACGATCAACCATGACTTCTAAACACGCCAGCCCAACCGTAATAAGAGTGAGTCCAATGACATCAACACGCTCTTTGCGTTTTTTTGCCCAAGGTGGATCCTCTAGTAACATCATCACAGCAAAAATCGTCACGATCCCAATCGGAACATTCAAATAAAAAACCCAACGCCAAGAGTAATTATCTGTAATCCATCCCCCTAACGAAGGTCCTAAAATAGGGGCCACAATAGTCGCCATAGCGGTTAAGCCAAAAGCCGCCCCTCTTTTTTCAGGTGGAAAGATATCTAAAATAATTGATTGTTGATTAGGTTGCAGCCCACCTCCGAAAAAGCCTTGCATGAGTCGAAATATAATTAATTCCCCAAGACTGCTCGCCATACCACACAGAAAAGACGATAACGTAAACATCCCAATACAAATAAGGAAATAGCGTTTGCGTCCCAAAACACGTCCCAGCCATCCAGAAATCGTCAAAACAACAGCATTCGCAGCCAGATATGACGTCAAAGACCAAGTTGCATTATCATAAGTTGTGGATAATGTTCCCGCAATATGAGGCAAAGATACATTCACAATCGTTGTATCTAAGACCTCCATAAACGCAGCAAGCGTGACAACGATGGCAATCAACCATGGATTATATTTAGGTTTCCAAGAACTACGGTCAACCCCATCATCTGTAACGACCATTTCGCTCATTTTGTATATACCGTCGGAACAACAGACAATCCAATCGCAAGCGGAATCTTAGGGTCTAATCCTTTATCAATTAAAATTTTAACAGGAACACGTTGAACAATTTTAACATAATTCCCTGTTGCATTTTCAGGGGGGAACGCGCTGAATACTGCCCCTGTTCCAGCCTGAATGGAATCAACATGCCCTTCTAAATCAAGGAAAGGATAAGCATCAACTTCAATCTTCGCTTTTTGCCCAGGACGTATATTGGTGATTTGCGTTTCTTTATAATTCGCAACAACCCAGACTTCTGGCTCTACAATTGCCAATACAGACTGGCCTGTGGTGACATAATTTCCTTGCTCAATATTCCGTTTTGCAATCCAACCATCATGAGGCGCTCTGACCTCTGTCCAACCTAAATTAAGATCTGCTTGCCTTAATTTTGCTTCCGCAGCTTCCAAAGCACCTTTTTGCTCTTCAATTTGGCTGTTGCTGGTTTGAATATTGGCTTCTACCGGTTCTGCTATTAATAAGTTACCTTCTGCTTTAATTATCTCTGCTTTGGCTTGATCGTAAGCCGCTGTAGAATAATCAATAGCTTGTTGAGTCGTCGCTGCTTTGACAATACTATGTTGTCTTGTATATTCTGTTTTCGCTTTAAAAGCCTGAGACTTGGCAACACCCAAATCCCCTTGAGCGACTTTCAGCTTACCTGGATAATTCTTTTTAGCAACTTCCAACATATATTGCGATGCAATATATTGCCCTTGCGCGCGAATTAGACTGCCTTCTGCTTCTTTCTTAGCCGCTTCATAGTCCCTAGGATCAATTTTAAATAATAAATCGCCTTTATGAACAAACTGATTATCATTAATCAAAAGATCGGTGACATATCCATTGACATGTGGTGCAATATAAACAATTCGCCCAGCCGTAAACGCATCATCAGTATCAATATCGTGGCGCGTTAACCACCAATATATACCCGCACAAACAATCAAGACTAAACTGATTCCGATAATTAAAATCTTTTTAAAAGAACCGCCCTTTTTCTTTGCTGAATTGTCCACCGCTGAAACAGATTCTTGATCTGTTTCATCCTCTTTGTTTGCCATTGATTTTCCTTTTAAAAAACTGTCATTTATTTTAATAAATAGTCTATATAGTTAACGATTTAAATCTTGTGTTTGCACCAAACGTGCATATAACCCATTATAACCCATCAGCGTTTCATGATCTCCGCACTCTGCCACTAAACCATCACACATGACAACAATTAAATCAGCAGAACGTACTGTTGATAAACGATGCGCAACAATCAAAGTTGTTCTTCCTTTGCGCAGCTTTGCCAACGCTTGCTGCACCATATATTCGCTTTCTGTATCCAAAGCACTGGTTGCTTCATCCAACAATAATAAACGAGGGTTACGCAACAAAGCCCTTGCCAAGGCAACACGTTGTCTTTGGCCACCTGAAAGCAGCTGCCCACCATATCCTACTCTGGTATTCAACCCTTGAGGTAAATTATGAACAAATTGATTAATTGCTGCCCCTTCCAAAACCTCATCTATTTCCGCCCTAGTCGCATCATGTTTCCCAATCAGAATATTGTCTAAGATCGACATATCAAACAATAAAGGATCTTGTGGAACATAGGCAATGGCAGAGCGTAACTCAGTCATAGCAAGATCACGCAAATCAACGCCGTCAAAAAGAATACGTCCTTTTTGCACATCATGTAATCGTGGAATAAGCGTTAAGGCTGTCGATTTTCCTGCACCAGAAGGACCAACCAATGCAACGGTTAAGCCAGATGTGACCTTAAAATCTAATCCTTGCAATCCAAGTTGACGACCTGGATGAATGAAATACACATCTTCAAATTGCAGTTGCCCTTGTCCCTCTGGTAATGAAACGGTATTTATTTTATCTTTGATTTCAATTGGGTCGTCAATCATATTAAAAATACGATCTAAGCCAGAAATTCCTTCTTGCATAGCGGCATTCAAAGAACCCAATGCCCGTAATGGACGGGCTGCCAATAACAATGCTGCCACAAAACCAGAAAAATCCCCAAGCGTCGCCCCCCCCATAGCAGCACGCCAACCAGCAAATCCCAGAACCGCCGCAACAGCTGTCCCGCCCAAAACTTCCATAATGGGATCGACCCTAGCCCTACCACTAATAATTTTTAGCGTCGCATTATAAAGCTGATCAAAGGATTGCCCCGTCCGCTCAATTTCCCGTTGCTCCATCCCGTAAACACGTACGGTTCTGGATTGTGCAAAAGTCTCGTTTAACAAAGCAGCTGTTTTACCAATTTGCTCTTGCATATTTCCCGAAGCGCGGCGAACTTTTTTTCCAAGTTTTTGAATAGGAACAGCAGCAATCGGATATAATAACGCTGCAATTAAACTGAGCTCCCAATCCATATAAAACATGGAAGCGATTAATCCAACAACGGTAATACTATCCCCAAAAGCATTGACCACCCTAATCATTGCTTCACGGATAGACAAGGCATCTGTCGTAAAACGAGAGGCTAATTGTGCAGGGGCTTCTCTTTCAACTTTGGCAATATCGGAATACACTAGATGTAGAAACATCTTTTTCTGCAAGCCACGAATCACAACCAAGACCAAACCTTGAATTGCAAGCGTTTGACCATATTGCGATGCTGCTTTGGCAGCCGTTACCATAATCACCAATAAGGGAACTTGATATAAAATTCTGGGATCATTATCTTTGAACATGTCTAAAGCACGTTTAATCACCAACGGATATAAAGCCGTCAATCCAGCCATAATCATTGTTAAAACCACAATCACTATGATGCGATTTGGATGCAAACGAATTTCTTGTTTCCATAACCGTTGCATATACGGCCAACTTGGATTATTTCCAAATAATGACGATAAAATTGTTTTTTTCTTTTGGTTTATTGGTTTTTTCAGAATAGAAGTCACTATTTATTTTCTTTAAATATAATTCAAAATGTAATGATACACATATCATGTTCAAAAAATTGCTGATGTCTATTTAAACCATTTATCGGCAAAAATTAAATAATTTATATCAATCCTTTTTTCTCTGTTGTTTTTAAACCACTCTAAACAGTCTCGCTGATCTGCATAACACCCATTTTGTAACCACCAAAATTTTATTTGTGATAAAATCTCGCCCAACTCAATGCCAGGCTTAACATTATATTGGAACAAATCTTTCCCTTTAACTGGAAAAATAAGAGGCTCAATAGCTACCAACCTATCTCGCCATTGATTCCATTCAGATGAAATCTGACCTGTGCGAAGTTGTTTCATCCAACTACAATAAATAAGCAACTCCAAATCGAATAAAGCTCGTAATTGTCGTAATTCAATTTCAGAGTCTCGAGGATCAATATTCCAATCTTTTTGTAATGCTTTTAATAATTGATCTTCTTGACGAGACAAACGCAATTGCTTGGCAACAATATCGCTTTCCCCTGTAACCAACCCAGCAAGACGTAGTATTGTATGATTAGGAGCTTGCATTTGTATCAATTTTTTAAAGAGTGACACATCATATCCAAAAGGCATTAACTCTGACAAAACGTCATACTGATCCATCATTTGAATAATATCATCTGTCATAGGACCTGTTAAAATACGCTTTAATTCAGACCAAACCCGTTCTGCTGAAAGATTTTTTAATAAATGTGTCGTCTGTTGAATCGCAATAACAGCATCTTCATCTAATACTCCTTTGCCATAACGCGCATAAAACCTAAAAAAACGTAAAGATCGCAGAACGTCTTCCTCAATACGTTCCTTGGCATTTCCTACAAAACGAACGTTTCCAGATAAAAGATCTTGTTGACCATTATAAAAATCCCAAATTATTCCATCTTGATCACAAAACATCGCATTGATGGTAAAATCTCGACGCGCAGCATCCTCTTCCCAACTATCTGTCCATATAACCTGTGCATGACGACCATCTGTTACAACATCTTTGCGCAAAGTCGTAATTTCATAAGGGTGATGGTTAATTATTGCGGTTACTGTTCCGTGTGACAATCCTGTTGGAACAACCGAAATACCTGCCGATTTTAATGTTTCAATAATGAGTTCAGGAGGCTCTGGCGTCGCTATATCAACATCTGCAATATTCTTTCCTGCCAATAAATCTCTGACAACGCCACCAACCAAACGCGCTTGGGGTAAATAATTCCATAAGAGTTTGACTTCATCCAAACAGGATAATTGTTCTAAAACAGACATGACCCAATCGTTTTCCCTTATCTGGAATATTTTCAGCAAACGATTTTTATTTATAAATCGCTTTAAATTATTTTACAAAACTTGCAGTATGCTCTTAGTATATTTTATAGTAATAAATGAAACATTCTAATTCACAATTTATTTTAATCTTAACCCTTTAAATGATGCACATGACCTCTTTAGAAAAAATGCCTACTGACTCTCAATCCATTGATCCTCATCTTGATGATACACAGCTTGCGGACACACTTGGTACTTACTTAGCAAATGCTTTGACCGAGACCAGCCGTGTTATTTACGGACAACAAGAAGAAATAAAGCAAATTATTGCCAGTGTCTTAAGTGGTGGACATGCTTTATTGGTTGGAGCCCCTGGGCTAGGAAAAACAAAATTGGTCAGTACTTTGGCGACAGTCATGGGATTATCCGCCAAACGCGTGCAGTTTACTCCTGATCTGATGCCTGCTGATATTACAGGAAGTGAGATTTTAGACGAAGACACAGAAGGAAAACGGAGCTTTCGTTTCATTCCAGGACCTGTCTTTTGTCAACTTTTAATGGCTGATGAAATTAACCGTGCCAGCCCCAGAACACAATCTGCCTTACTACAAGCCATGCAAGAAAAATATATCTCTATTGCTGGAAAAGACTATCCTTTACCTGCACCTTTTCATGTGTTGGCAACACAAAATCCAATTGAGCAAGAAGGAACTTACCCTTTACCCGAAGCACAATTAGATCGCTTTTTGGTACAAGTGAACCTGACTTATCCTGACCTTGCTACTGAAAAAGCAATGTTATTGGCGACGACTGGCGCCGATGAAATACAAGCTCAACAAATCATTACCTCAGAAATACTTATCAAAACACAAGCTCTGATAAGACGACTACCCATTGGTGAAAATTTAGTGGATAGTATCCTTAATCTTATTCGAAATGCACGCCCTGAAACCAGTAAAGATCCATTTATTCAACAAAATATCGCATGGGGTCCAGGCTCCAGAGCTGCTCAAGCGTTAATGTTGCTTGTCCGTGCGCGTGCATTATTAAATGGGCGGTTGGCTCCTAATCAAGAAGATTTAATTGCCTTGGCACCCGCTGTATTAAGACACCGTATTGCCCTGACTTTTGCAGCAAGAGCAGAGAATATACAATTAGATGACATCATTCAAAATCTTCTACAAAAAGCAGTCTAATCATGATGACAGGTTCTTGGTGGTCACAATTTTTACACAAAACACTTTACAAAAATTCACAAAAACCATCACCATCACACTCACATGAGACAACTTCTTTAAACTCTATTGTCCCCGCATCAGAAAACCTGGCTCAAAATTTACCTGACTTATTACTAGCATCCCATAAGATTGCCAGAACGGTTTTAGCTGGCAGTCATGGATGTAAACGTGCAGGACAAGGCAGCCAATTTTGGCAATATCGTCATGCACTTCCTGGTGAATCTATTCAAGTAATAGATTGGCGCAAATCAGCCCAAGGAAATAAAGCTTATGTCAAAGAAACAGAAGAAGAAAATACGCAAACATTGTATTTATGGTGTGATGTTTCTGGATCAATGCAATGGCATTCTCGACCAGATTTACCAACCAAACAAAATAGAGCGTTTTTATTGGGATTAACGCTTAGCTCGTTACTCTTAAATGGTGGAGAGCGCGTTAGGTTATTACTGCCTAATCACCAAGTAAATAGTTTCAGAGGCACGCATCAGCTCTATTCACTGGCTGAACAACTGACACAATCTGTTACGCATACTTCAGAAAATCCTTTTCCAATGCCTAATCATGTATCCCCTCATGCTTGGACCATATTCATCAGTGATTTTTTATATCCTTATGAAGCATTAACTGATTTTCTTAAAAAAATGGCACAACGACCCAGCCATATCTTATTAATACAAGTCACAGATCCAGCTGAAAAAGACTTCCCCTTTAAGGGACGTGTTCAGTTCTCAGGACTAGAAGGTGAAGAAGGATTAATCCTGTCCAATACCGCACAATCTTCTGTCAATTACAAAGAACTATGGACAGAACATCAAGAGAAACTGAAACTTCTTTGTCAAAATGTAGGCATTCCTATGCTATGTGATTTTTCTGATCGTAATGCTGCACAAATTTTATTGCATGCATGGAATATTTTATCAAATAAAAGCAATTCAAGACTAACATGATCTTTCTAAACCCTTATATCCTCCTTGCACTCTTAATCCTTCCTCTTATTTGGTTCTTTTTAAGGGCAACACCACCACGACCAAGGGAACAATTATTTCCACCTATTCGATTACTCTATCAACTACAAACAAAAGCACATGAAGCAGTTCATGCGCCTTGGTGGTTAATTTTACTACGATTATTGGCAGTGGCATTATTGATTATTGGTTTAGCCCGACCTGTTATTCCCTCTCAAACTCTCTCTGTAGAACATTCCAAAGACCCGATTTTATTAATCATCGATAATGGATGGGCTTCTGCATCCCAATGGTCATATTTTATTGATGCTGCATCACAAATTTTTACACAAGCTCAACAAGAAAAAACACTGGTTCATTTATTATTAACAGCACCAGATGACCAAAACCATCCCTTAAAAATTACACCACTTTCTCTAAACAGCTCTGCCTCTATGCAATTGAACACAATCCATCCTGTGGCTTGGCCTGTGAACCATTCAAAAGCAACAGATACATTGAATAAATCTTCTCATTATAAAGTTATTTATTACCTTTCTGATGGAATTAAACATCAGAACAATACAGCTTTTCAAAATAAGCTAAATCAAAATTCAACATTATATGAAATCCGCCCTCCAATTTCAGCTTTGTGCCCTCTTTTGCTAACACAAAATACACCTACCGAAAATGGATTGATTCAATCTATTGAACTCTTACCTCGTCCAACCGAGCAATTATTGAATTTACAGGCTTATACACAACAAGGCGTTTTAATTACTTCAGTTCAAAAATCTATTCCTGCCAATACTGTCAAAAGTGATATCGAACTGACATTACCTTTAGAAGCACGGAATAAAATAGATTATTTACAAGTCGCTAATCATACGAGTGCTGGCAGTGTATATTTATTGGACGAACATAACCGCAAGCATAATATTGGTTTTATTTCTGCATCAAGCAACAGTAATACACCATTTACTGGTTCGTTATATTATTTAAAAAAGGCATTATCTCCATTAGGAGATGTTAAAGAAGGATCTATACAAGAGCTTCTCTCGCAACCTTTATCGGTTATCATTGCCCCTGATACGCTATTCTCTGATCCTAAATCTGAACACGCATTACAAGACTGGGTTGAAAAAGGGGGTATGTTAATCCGCTTTTCAGGAGACTTACTGGCTGGTAGCACCTTAAACCAACAAGAAACACCATTAATTCCTTTGCCTTTATTGCAAGGAACCAGAGAGTTGGGCGGCGCAATGACATGGGAAAAACCGCAAAAAATCGCACCATTCTCCAAAGAATCACCTTTTAATGGATTAACCATCCCACCAGATGTTACAATTAATAAGCAGATATTGGTGAAACCAGCCCTCGATAATGACAAATACGTTTGGGCACAATTAGAAGATGGAACTCCTCTAGTCACCCACCGCTCTGTTGGTAAAGGACAAGTTATTTTATTCCATACCAATAGTACTCCAGATTGGTCTTCTTTGCCTTTGTCCAGTTTATTTGAAGATATGTTAAACCGATTGATACAAATTTCTTTTGGGGTGCAATCGACACAAACAGACGAGATTTTAAATCCTATCTTAACTTTGAATGATCAAGGTATTTTACACCCCCCCTCTCCTTATGTAAAATCGATCTCTTTTGAAACATTAAAAAAACTGACCATTTCACCTGAACATCCACCAGGATTATATGGAAATACTGGTACTAATATTGCAATCAATTTAGGTAACCATGTGCCTGCTTTAAAAGCATCCCAACCAATAGGTAAAATAATTACATTAGGAAACGCTTCTCTTTCTTATACATTAGGTAGCATTTTTATCATTGTCAGTATTTGTTTAATCTCGTTAGATCTATTGGCAAGCCTGTTTTTAAGAGGATATATTGCGAAAACAAAGACATCTGGTGCAGTTCTCATCTTAACTTTATGTTGTCTCAGTACTAATGGATTTGCTCAATCAACAGATTCTTCACCTTTGCCTAGGGCTGCACTACAAACACGATTAGGGTATATTTTAACATCTGATGCTGCAATTAACCTAGCATCTAAACAAGGGTTAGAAGGATTATCCAAATTTATTAATGATAGAACGTCTTTGCAACTTGCCTCTCCCGAAGGTATTGATCCAACCAAAGATAATCTTTCTTTTTATCCGATCCTTTATTGGCCAATTACTACAGATTTGCAACCCAATCCAAAACGTACTGAGACATTAAATGACTATCTTGCACATGGTGGTTTACTGATTTTAGATACACAAGGTCATGATTCTTCCTCTACAATAGAACCAATTAATCCTGACCAGTTTGCTGGTGAGGCTTCTGGTACATCGCAAGCATTAAAAATTGCTACAGAAGGATTAAAAATTCCAGCTCTATCACCTTTATCGGATAAAGATTTATTAAGCAGAACCTTTTATATCTTACACTCTTTTCCTGGGCGATATAATGCAATGCCTGTTTGGATCGCCAAAAGTAACCCCTTAGTCAATGATGGGGTCAGCTCTGTGATTGTTGGTGAGAATGACTGGGCGCATGCTTGGGCAACAACGAACGATGGCAACCCTGCCTATCCAATTTTCCCCAATACAGAACAACAACGTAACCTCAGCTATCGATTTGGATTGAACTTAGTGATGTATGCATTAACAGGCAGTTATAAAGCCGATCAAGTTCATGTTTCTGCCTTGTTAAAACAGCTAGGGAAACAACAATAATGTCTCAATCATTCTCTTCGCTCAATCTACATTTTGATCCATTATTGCCTTTGTGGGGAATTATTATCCTCGCATTGATATGTATATTGGTTTTACTGTTCAGCCTTTTTAACAAATCTTATAAAGGGATTATTTGGCGATTTATTGCTTTTTCTGTTCTATTAACTTGGCTATCAGGTCCGATGATTTTAAAAAATCATCAACAAATTTTACCTGAAACCATTTTGATCGTCATGGATCAATCTACTTCTATGACCATTGGCAATCGTGAACAAATTGCAAATAAAGCATTACAACAATTGCAAAATAAAGTGCCTGCCAATGCACGGTTAAAAATTATCAATGTTAAAAATATATATCGACAAGGCACTCAAATTTTTCAAGAAATCCAAAAAGCAACCAATAAAATTCCAGCCGCTCAACTTGGCGGTGTTATTTTAATTACAGATGGTCAAATTCATGATGTGCCAAAAGAATTCCCTCAACTTTTAACGTTGCCCAATAAAAAAACAATTCCTATTTATGCGTTATTACCTGCATCCAAAGAACAAATAGATCGTTCTTTAAAAATTATTCATGCTCCTGCCTATATAATCGTTGGTAAAGATGCAACCATTCAAGTCCAAATCAATGATACTGATATTCAACAAGAAGATAATAAATTCGCAACTCTTACGCTGATACAAGAAGATAAGCAACCGATAAATATGCAAGTTCCTGTGGGAAAGCCTTATAATATTACCATTCCTGTTATGCATACAGGTAAAAATCTAATTAACTTATCCGTATCGCCTTTGAAAAACGAGATTTCGAATCTTAATAATCATCAAACCCTATATATTAATGGCATTCGCGATAAATTAAGAGTGCTATTGGTTTCCAGTGCGCCCAATCAAGGGGAACGCGCATGGCGTAGCTTATTAAAATCTGATCCCTCTGTAGATCTTGTTCATTTTACGATTTTACGTTCAGCAGAGCAAAATGAGAATATTCCTGATCGAGAATTGGCGCTGATCCCTTTTCCGATTAATGAATTATTCATGCAAAAAATCAATCAATTTGACTTAATTATTTTGGATAGTTTTGAAAATAAATACACATTACCCCCTTATTATATCGCCAGCATTGCAAATTATGTTAAAAATGGTGGGGGATTGTTATTGATCGCAGGTCCCGAATTTGCACAGCAATTCTCACTACAAAATTCTCCATTACGGTCTATATTACCTGCCACTGTTTCTTCGCCAAACAGTATTATTAAACAACAATTTAAACCTGCTTTAACAGAATTAGGACAAAAACATCCTGTTACAAAGGGGCTTCACAAAGAAAATACAACATGGGGATCATGGTATCGTTATCTCAAAGCCGATCAAACTGATGGGCAAATCCTTATGCAAGCTCCTGACCAATCGCCCTTATTAATTTTAAATCACGTTGATAAAGGTCGTGTTGCCTTATTATTATCAGACCAAATCTGGCTATGGTCAAAAGGGATTCATGAGCAAGGTCCTCAAGCAGAGCTACTGCGCCGTCTTTCTCATTGGTTGATGAAAGAACCTGAACTTGAAGAAGAACAATTAACAGCCTTTATCAAAAATCAACAATTAACTGTTGAGTGGCATACCATTCAAAATGATAAAAACACTCAAGAATTTACAGTAACTTCTCCTTCTGGCTCTATACAGCCTTTACATTTTACAGATCAAAAAAATGGCAAAGCTACGGCAACTATTCCTGCCAAAGAGGATGGTTTATGGAAAATCACCAATGGCATCTTAACAGCCTATGCCGCACCACAAAACTCTGATCCAATAGAAATGACCGATCTTGCTGTAACTCAACAAAAACTGTTCCCTCTATTCAAAAACTATGGGCATGTTTATTGGCTAGGAGATAATCCCGATCATCTTACCATTCCTGAATTACAAATTGTTAAAAACAACAATGTAACAGGAAATTCAATTACAATGGAGTTTCCTGAACATGTTACTTATACAACAACAAAGCAATCTATTCACCCTATTCTGTCCCCATGGTTTGCCTTAATTGTTGGATTAGGAAGCATTTTTATGGCATGGTACAGAGAAAGCTGTTCTTAAATGAACACCTATAATAAAACTTGATTTGATACACAGAAAAAACTAATGTCTAGGATCGATTTTAATGCGACGGAAAATAGCATCATGAACTTTCAAGCTCGTTTATTGCCTTTCTTTTCTTTATTGCTAGGCTCTGCCTATATGGCGATGCTTCTTTCATCTGTTTCTGCAATCGCACAAACAGTCACAGGACATCCACATGCACAAAAAAATCCTCAACATCAACAAAAGCACCCTCAAGCCTCTGATGATGACGATCAAGACGATAATGCAAACCCTGGGGAAAAAGATAAAAACCCAACCCAATTACTGTTCGATGCAATTAATACCGGCAATCTACGCCAAGCTCAAGAAGCATTAAGCCGTGGGGCGGATATGCATGCTTCTAATGTTTTAGGACAAACCCCTTTGGAAATGTCTGTTGACCTTAATAGAGACCGCATTACATTCCTATTATTGTCAATGCGTGGATATAATAACTCCCCACAACAACTTGCTAGTGTATCTACAGAAACTTCAGGCGTTACCATCAAAGACGGCAAAGCACGTATGTCTGTTAAAGGTAAAAATAAACGTGGCACTATAAACGCTTCTAATGGTTCTGCTTATAATTCACAAAATAATGGAACTCCTAAACCTGAAATCGGCTTTTTGGGATTTCAAAATAGATAATTTTTCTGGTTAATTATTTCTTTTCCATCGTTTGATTATACTCGGTGCGTAATACGTCCAAAGCATGTAACGCACCGTCTTTTTCAAAATGCCAAAATGTCCAACCATTACAAGAGGGCGCGTTGGTAACAACAGCACCTATTTTATGAATAGATCCCCTTTGATTACCACTGACAATCGTACTATCCGAAGTTACCGTTGCAAACACACGACGTTGACGATCCATTAAGACCGTGCCAGGTTGAATAAACCCTTGTTCAATCAAATTTCCAAAAGGAACCCTAGGAATTTCACGTTTCGATGGTGAAATCTTGATATCTTTAACAGGTAATGGCGTTTCCGTTTCAACACGTGCAGTGGCTGCTTTTAAATAATCTGGATGCCGCTCTATCCCTATAAAACGACGTTGTAAACGTTTTGCAACTGCCAACGTAGTTCCCGTACCTGCAAAAGGATCCAACACAACATCATCTATATTAGTAGAAGATAACAGTACTCGATATAACAAACTCTCTGGCTTTTGAGTCGGGTGTAACTTTAACCCATGCTCATTACGCAAGCGCTCATTGCCTGTACATAACGGCAAAAACCAATCAGAACGCATTTGAATATCGTCATTTAATGTTTTCATGGCCTGATAATTAAATCGATATTTGCTATCAGCCCCTTTGGCAGCCCAAATCAAGGTTTCATGAGCGTTTGTAAAACGACGTCCTTTAAAATTTGGCATAGGATTAGATTTGCGCCAAATAATATCGTTCAATATCCAAAAACCAAGATCTTGTAAAATCGTGCCAATACGGAAAATATTATGATAAGAACCAATTACCCAAATTGTTCCATCCTTACGCAGTATCCGATGGCACTCTTTTAACCAATCCCGACAAAATTGATCGTAAACAGCGAAACTCTGGAATTTATCCCATTCCTCAGTAACCCCATCAACCAGCGTATCATCGGGTCTACGCAACTCGCCCTGTAATTGCAAATTATAAGGAGGATCCGCAAACACACAATCAATCGATGCTGATGGTAAATTCTTCATAACTTGAATACATTCTCCCTTTATCACCTGATCCAAAGGAAGATTCAACATGACCGCACCGCTCATAGTTTTTCCGACACGAATGCCGCCTCATTATTTTGCAAATTCATTTTAAAAGAAAGTTGTTTGACCGTGACAAATCCTTGACGATGATGTGGGGAACAACCATTCTCATTCAACGCTTGACGATGGAAAACTGTTGGATAACCGACGTTTTTATCCCATCCATAGGCAGGCCATTTTTTGGCTAAACGCGCCATCAGGCGATCTCGGATAACTTTTGCAACAATAGATGCCGCAGCAATTGAAAAAGACAGTCCATCCCCTTTGATAATTGGCTGTGTCATACATCCAAAGTTGGGCGCAAAATTCCCATCAACCAATACAAGTTTGGGTGAAACATGCAACTTATACACAGCCCTCTTCATCGCCAAAGCGGCTGCTTTTTTTATATTTAATACCAAAATTTCAGTAACCGATGCCGCAGCAATACCGATATAAGTCTGAGGCAGATTCATAAGACGTGTAAAGATTTGCTCTCTTAAAACAGGTTTTACTCTTTTAGAATCATCTAAATTATGTCGCAAGTCCTGTGGTAAAAACCCTTGGAACATGACTGCTGCGGCCACAACTGGCCCCGCAATACATCCCACTCCCACTTCATCAACCCCTGCTATTTCTATGGCATATTGCATTTATATTTAAGTACTCTATATTGGTTTTTTCACGAAATCATAATATACTCAACGAGTCGCAAAAGAATAGAGGGAAAATATCAAATTTAAAAAAAAGCTGTTTTTTCTTTTTGTCATAGAAAAAACAGCTTTTATAATTATTTTGTATAATTAACAAAATTAATTTTTTTTACGGCAACAACATTTTAATAATTTTGTTACAATAATTCCTACAACGCCAGCAACACCTAATGAAAGAATAGGCCGATCACGAACAAAATTGACCAAAGATTCTAATTTTCCTTCATCACCATATAAGCGATTAAATTCATCTTCAGCACTTGCAGCGAAATCTTCAGCTTTGCCTTGGAAACCAGAAAAATGATCATCAGCTTTGTTTTTTAAATCATGAAAACCATCTTTAACGGTATTTTTAGCATCATGATATTTATCTTTTGCATCATTTTTAAGGTCATGCAAATTGTCTTTTGCTTTGTTTGCTGTGTCTTTTAGTTTTTCTTTACCTTGATCTACAGCATTTTCAACTTTATCACTTACATCTTTGACGGAATCTTTTAGATCTTTACTCATTATATTATATCCCTTTCAAACAAAATTGAATCTCTTTTGAACATTTCAATTATGGCAATAGTATTTTATAAAGTCCATACTTTATCCAAAATAAATCCTTAAATTTCAACATAAAAAATAAAAACTCAATTTATAGTTTGATTATATATATTTTATCTCAAGAAGTTCTTTATAAAAAATATATAATTTCTGATAATGATGTCATAAAATTATCATTATTTGTGTGCAAATAAAAATTAAATAAATATATTAAATAAAACTATTCTGGAAAAAACCTATCACAAGATCGTAGAACGAATGTCGTCGCCCACTGCACCTCAAAACAATCAACAGCCTGAAAATTCTTCTTCCTCTACCCCACATCATTATAAATGGATAAAAAGATTTTTTCTTCTTTTTATTCTGTTGATTATTTTAGTGATAGGGTATCGTTTTGCACATTCTTTTTTCCCCTCTTCAGAAAAAAAAGTAGCAACATTACCCCAACCTGTTGCAGTTGCCATTGCAAAACATCAAAATGTCCCCATTATATTTACAGAACTTGGCACCGTCATTCCAATTGCGAATATTACTGTTCCAGCCAGAACCTCGGGTTACCTACAGCAAGTTTATTTTACCGAAGGACAAATGGTAAAAAAGGGCGATTTATTGGCATTGATTGATCCACGCCCTTATGAAGCTCTTAAAGCACAATATGAAGGCACATTAAAAGCTGATGAAGCCTCATTAAAACAGGCAAAATTAGATAATGCTCGTTATCAACAACTTTTAAAACAAAATAGTATTGCGCCTATGACAGCGCAAGATCAACAATACAAAGTGGCTCAGCTCGAAGGGCAAATTAAAGCAGATCAGGCTTTAATCAAACAACAAGAATTGAATATTATGTATTCCCATATTCGTGCATCAGTGGATGGGAGGATTGGGATCAGACAAGTTGATGCTGGAAACTATGTCACCGAGGGACAAAGTAACGGGATTGCTATTTTAACACAAATGACCCCAATTTCTGTGATTTTAACCGTTCCTGAAAATAAACTTGGCATGGTTTTGGATGCATTAAAACAACAACCTGAACTTTCTGTCGAAGCATGGAACAACGATAACACCACAAAATTAGCCGATGGAAAAGCCAGTGTCGTTGATAGTCAAATTGATACCTCAACAGGAACCGTAAGAATGCGTGCCATTTTCCAAAATGCCAATTGGGAACTGTTTCCAAATCAATTTGTAAACGCACATATCCTAGTCAAAACCTTACATGATGTTTTAACAGTACCGAACAATGCCATTCAAACAGGTCCTGATGGTGCATTTGTCTATATAGTGCAAGACAACTCCAGCGTTAAACTCCAAAATATTAAAACAGGCTATAATGATGGGGAATATACGGTGATTGAATCCGGATTAAATCTTAATGACAAAGTGGTAACCGATGGTATCGATCAACTGCGTGACGGTGCCAAAGTGACTATTCCTAATAATCCACAATAACACTTAATTATTTATTTTTGGATCGTTCTAATGAATCCTTCGCGTCTATTTATTCTGCGCCCCGTGGCAACGACTTTGCTCATGCTTGCTATTCTAATTTGCGGGATATTAGGCTATCGCTTTTTACCACTCTCTGCTTTGCCTCAAGTTGATTATCCTACCATTACTGTCAGCACTTTTTATCCTGGTGCCAGTTCAGAAGTCATGATGACTTCTGTCACTGCCCCTTTGGAAACACAATTGGGTAAAATTCCAGGGCTGGATGAAATGACATCCCAATCCTCTGGCGGGGCTTCGGTGATTACGTTACGATTCAGCCTCAGCATGTCTATGGATGTGGCTGCTCAAGAAGTGCAAGAAGGAATTAACCAAGCAAACTCCCTGTTACCAAGTGATCTACCAACCCCACCTATTTATGCCAAAGTAAACCCTGCCGACACACCGATTTTCACCTTGGGCATTACTTCTTCCACACTTCCTCTGACAGAAGTAGAAGATTATGTAAATACAAGATTGGCAGCCAAAATCAGTCAAATTGCTGGTGTAGGGTTAGTCACCTTATCAGGGGGACAACGCAAAGCCATTCGTGTCCAAATGAATATACCTAAATTAACTTCTTATGGAATTGATTTGGATAATGTTCGGACAACTATTGGCAATGTCAATGTTAACTCCCCAACAGGGAATTTCGATGGATCACAACGCTCTATTACACTACAAGTCAATGGACAGATTCAAAGCCCTGGGCAACTTTTAAACCAAATTATCGCCTATAATAATGGCGGTCCTGTTCGATTACGTGATGTTGCCACCGTTGTACAAGGTCCTGAAAACACACAATTACAAGCTTGGGCAAATAAAACACCTGCTCTTATTTTAAACGTACAACGCCAACCCAGTGCCAATATTATTGATGTTGTCGATAATATCAAAAGAATTCTTCCTCAAATAGAAAACTCTCTACCCTCTGGGATTGCTCTAACGCCTCTAACAGACCGCACTATTACCATTCGCGCATCTGTCCATGATGTTAAATTAGAGTTATTACTCGCGATCTTCTTAGTTATCGGTGTTATCTTTGTTTTCTTAAAAAATATTTCCGCCACAATTATTCCCAGCCTATCCGTCCCTTTATCTATTGTTGGCTCTGCAGCCATCATGTATTTGCTGGGCTTTTCTTTGGATAATTTATCCTTGATGGCATTAACCATTGCAACAGGCTTCGTCGTTGATGATGCCATCGTGATGATTGAAAATATCAGCCGTTATATTGAAATGGGTGAAGATCGTATGACCGCAGCCCTCAAAGGGTCGGCTGAAATTGGTTTTACCATTATCTCACTCACCATTTCATTAATTGCTGTCTTGATCCCATTGCTGTTTATGGGCGATGTGATTGGACGGTTATTCTATGAATTTGCTGTTACTTTATCCGTTACCATTATTATTTCAGCCATTGTTTCGTTGACACTGGTTCCGATGCTTTGTGCGCGTATGTTAAAAGAGCAAAAAGAAGCACCCAAAGAACATTTCTTTGATCGGATTATTCATGGAATTATCAGATTCTATGACACAGGACTGCAATTTGTTTTCCGACATCAACCTGCCACATTTTTTATGACGATTTTTACCTTAATCCTCACGATTATGCTTGCCTATTATATTCCAAAAGGATTTTTCCCAACACAAGATAATGGTATCCTACAAGGCATGTCTGTGATGTCTCAGACTTCTTCTTTACAAGTTGTTTCAAAAAAACAACAAGAATTGGCTGATGTGATTTTAAAAGACCCCGATGTTGTTAGCCTGTCTTCTTTCATCGGTATTGATGGTCAAAATATGACTATTAACCAAGGGCGGTTTTTGGTAAATTTAAAAGAACGCAGCAAACGGTCTGCCACTGCACAAGAAATCGCAAAAAGAATTAGTATCGCCGCCCATCACGTGATTGGCACTCAACTCTATTTACAGCCTGTTCAAGATCTTTCTTTAGAAACCTCATTTAGTGCAACACAATATCAATTCTTGTTAGAAAATCCAGATTATGACCAATTCCAAATTTGGGTGCCTCGACTGATTGAACAATTAAAACAAAATCCAATCCTAACGGATGTGACCTCTGACCTCCAAGCCGAAGGACCCGTGGCGAATATTATCTTGGATCGTACGACAGGCGCCAGATATTCCATTACTCCACAAACCATTGATAATGTTTTATATGATTCCTTTGGACAGCGTCAGGTTTCTACAATCTATACACAATCTAATCAATATAGAATTATCCTTGAATCTGAACCTAAATTCCAAAAACAAATCCAATCATTAAGCCAACTTTATCTTCCTGGGATCAATGGCAGCTCGTCCTCTACCAGTGGTTCGACACGTAACCCAACCTCTGGTTTAGTACCCTTACTTGGGGTAACATCTGTTAAATACTCAACAGCACCCTTGTTAATTACCCATTGTAAACAATTTCCTGCGACAACGATCTCCTTCAATGTTGCTAAAAATGCTTCTTTGGGCGATGCTACCCAAGCCATTGTGCAAGCTGAAAAAGAATTAAACCTGCCTAAAAGTTTCGTTATTAATTTTCAAGGGGTCGCATCCGCTTTTGAAAAAAGCCTAAGTAACGAACTCTTTTTAATTATTGCTGCCGTTGTTGCTGTCTATATTGTATTAGGGATTTTATATGAAAGCTTTATTCACCCTATAACAATTTTATCCACGCTCCCCTCTGCTGCGATTGGGGCATTATTCGCATTGTGGATCGACGGCAGTAATCTGGACATTATGGGCATTATTGGTATCGTTCTCTTGATTGGTATTGTTAAAAAGAACGCCATTATGATGATTGATTTTGCCCTTGAGGCAGAAAGAGTCGAGAATAAATCACCTTTGGAAGCTATTCATCAAGCAGCACTCCTTCGTTTTCGCCCAATTCTGATGACCACATTAGCCGCCATGTTTGCAGCTATTCCTATGATGTTAGGAACAGGAACAGGATCTGAATTGCGTCATCCACTAGGGATCTGTATCTTTTGGGGGTTAGTCGCCAGCCAATTATTAACCTTGTTTACCATCCCTGTTGTGTATTTATATATGGCAAGGTTCAACACATGGTTGCGTAACCTCACAATGGCAAAGAAAGCTGGGTAATGAATATCTCCAAGCTTTTTATTAAACGCCCCATTGGCACTATTCTTTTAACAATCGCTTTGGTTCTTAGTGGTATTTTAGGATATCGTCTGTTACCCATTGCAGATTTGCCCAATGTTGATATGCCCGTGATTATGATAAGGGCGCAGCAAGCTGGGGGAACACCAGAAGAGATCGCTTCCTCTATTGCTGCCCCTCTTGAGAAACGATTAGGACAAATCCCTGGCACGAATGAAATGACATCTCAGTCCACTCAGGGACAGGTCAGAATCATTATGCAGTTTGATTTATCCCGTGATGTGAATAGTGCTGCTCGTGATGTGCAAGCAGCCTTACAAGCTGCACGCGCTGATTTACCAACATCCATACGATCAAACCCATCTTATTTCAAGATGAACCCTGCTGCTTCGCCAATTATGATTATTGCAATCACATCCAAAACCAAAACGTTGGCACAATTATACGACTACACCACAAATGTCTTACAACAACAAATTTCAGCCATTAAAGGCGTTGGACAAGTTGAAATTGGGGGGAGTTCCCTTCCCGCCGTTCGTATTGATTTAAATCCTTTTCCTCTTTTTAAATATGGCATTGGCTTTGAGGATATCAGGGCTGCTCTTGCCTCGACCAACGCCCATACACCCAAAGGATTTATTGATGAGGGTGATAAACGCTATCAAATCGCAACAAACGATCAAGCACCGAAAGCAGAAGATTATAAAAGCATTGTGATTGCTTATCGAAATAATGCACCTGTTATGCTTAAAAATGTCGCAGAGATCAAAGATAGCGTCGAAGATATCCATAATGCAGGATTTTATAATAATGATCCTTCAATTATTGCAGTTGTCTTCCCACAAGCAGGCGCCAATATCATAGAAACAACCGATGCCATTAACGCCACATTACCGCAATTACGAGCCGCATTACCTGCAGATACCCGTATTGAAGTGGCAATTGACCGTTCTGTTACCATTCGTGCATCCCTTGCCGATACGCAAATGACCCTTGTTTTATCGGTTATTTTGGTTGTTGTTGTTGTCTTATTCTTTTTACAAGATTTGCGTTCTTTACTCATTCCAGCAATTGTGGTGCCAACCTCCATTATTGCGACATTCGGAATGATGAAATTACTGGGATATTCGTTGAATAACTTCTCTCTCATGGCGTTAACCATTTCAACTGGATTTGTTGTTGATGATGCGATTGTTGTTCTTGAAAACATTAATCGTCATATCGAAAGAGGTCTCTCGCCAATCAGAGCTGCCTTATATGGTGCCAAAGAAGTCTCTTTTACCATTATTTCAATTACAATTTCATTGATTGCAGTCTTTGTTCCCATTCTTTTTATGGGTGGAATTGTCGGTAAACTATTCCATGAATTCGCAATGACGCTCGCTATTGCGTTACTCGCCTCTATGTTCCTCTCATTGACATTAACGCCAATGATGTGCGCCTATATGCTGACCAGACCTACTGCCAAGGATCCTACAAGGACATTAACATTCAAAGAAAAACTTTGTCAAAGCTGTGAAAGATTTATCAATGCTCTGGGTGATTTTTATCAAGATACATTAAAAGTCGCTTTACGCCACCCGATTTTGGTTGTGCTTTCTATTCCAGCAACCATTATCTTGATGATGTTCCTTTTTATCACCATGCCAAAAGGATTTTTCCCAAAGCAAGATACAGGCATATTAATTTGTCATTTGCAAGGCGATCAATCAATCTCTTTTCAAAATATGAGAAAAAAAATCATTGAGGTTCAAAAAATCATCGTTCAAGACAAAGATGTGCAATCGATCTCTGCTTTTACTGGCGGCAGAGCCGTCAACCAAGGAAGTGTGTTTATCCAACTAACTGATAAAGACAAACGCACTGGCACTGTCCAAGAAACTGTTGCTCGCCTTTCTAAAAAATTAAATAATCTCGTTGGTGCTAAATTTTATATTACTATTCCTGGATTAATTCATGCCGGCGGTCGTTCTAGTAACGCAGAATATCAATATACGCTGCAAAGTGACTCTTCAAAAGATTTATATGATTGGATGCCGAAACTTGTAAATACCTTACAAAAACATTCTGATATTGTCAAAGATGTATCTTCGGACATACAACAAGGTGGCGAAGCCATTGATGTTGATATTTTAAGAGATACCGCCCCACGCGTTCAGATCACGCCACAATTAATATCCAACACATTGTATGATGCTTTTGGTCAAAGGGCTGCATCAGTCATTTATAATCCGTTAAATCAATATCGCGTTATCATGGAAGTTAATCCCAAATTTGCTCAAAACGCTAATATTTTAGCGCAAACATGGGTAAGCGTTTCTGGCGGTACTGCCGGGGGTGGGGCAACGTCAAATACGATACGTGTGTCAACCAACAGTAATATGAGCGAAGAAGCCAAAATCAACGAAAAAAATTTCAAAAACCAAGTCGCCAATCAGCTAGCAGGTGGGAATGGTGCATCTAATGGTTCTGCCGTTTCCACATCTAGTCAAACAATGGTTCCTTTATCTATCGTAAGCCATAAAAAGCCCGCTTTAACATCGCTGAGTGTCAACCATGAAGGCTTATTTGTATCTGCAACGCTGTCTTTCAATCTGGCCAAAGGAAAGTCACTGAGCGATGCCGTTCAATTAATTAAATCTGAAACGGTCAACATCCACCTTCCCAAAAATATTTCAGGAAGTTTTTCTGGTAATGCAGCGCAATATCAACAAAATAGTGGCAGTGGTCTTGTTCTTATCTTTGCTGCTATTCTTGCTGTTTATGTGACCCTCGGGATTTTATATGAAAGCTATATCCACCCAATTACTATTCTTTCAACACTTCCCTCTGCTGGGGTTGGGGCATTGTTAGCATTGGATTTATTTGGACAAGAATTCACAATTATTGCCTTAATCGGCATTATCCTTTTAATTGGTATTGTCAAAAAGAATGCTATCTTGTTGGTCGATTTCGCAATCAGTGCCGAAAAAATGGATAATATGGTGGCAAAAGATGCTATTGTACTGGCTTGTCAATTGCGTTTTCGACCAATTATGATGACGACCATTGCCGCTGCATTTGGAAGTATTCCGCTAATTATCGCCAGCGGATATGCCAACGAACTGCGCCGTCCTCTTGGGATTGCGATTGTCGGGGGATTAATCATGAGCCAAGCACTGACTTTATATACAACGCCCGTTATTTATCTTTATATGGATAAATTACGTCATTGGCGACCTTTCAAACGTTTCTTCTCCAAAAACAAAGGGCAACAACGTGCATAATCTGTCTTTTTCGTTTTCATCATTTTACAGCAATGCGCTTTTTAAAAGCGTTTCTGTTGCTTGCGTTCTATCCTTAACCAGTTGTATGGCAGGACCAAACTATCACCGCCCTTCTGCTATTATTGCACCACAATTCAAAGAATTAAAACCTGTTGCTGGTTGGATCAATGCTGACCCAAATCTCGCCTCTGCTGAAAAAGGCGAATGGTGGAGAATTTATAATGATCCTTTGTTAAATCAACTAGAAGAACAAATCGATATTTCCAACCAAAACCTGAAACAAGCAGAAGCCTCCTACCGAAATGCACGGGCATTAATTGACCAAACCCGAGCAGGGTTTTTCCCAACATTGACCATGGGTCCCAGTTTTAATCGCCAAGGTAATGGTGGTGGTGCCACTGGCATCGGCAGTGGAGGAAATATCAGCTATGCCAAAGGACAAACCAAGAATACTTACGCTCTGCAAACAGCTGCCAGCTGGGATTTAGACCTTTGGGGGAAAATTAGACGAAATACCGAAAGCCAAGTTGCCTCTGCCCAAGCCAGTGCAGCAGATTTAGCCAACGCTCGTCTTTCCTATCAAAGCCAACTTGCACAAACCTATTTTAATCTACGTTACCAAGATTCTCTGATGGATTTACTCCAAAAAAACGTTAATTTTTACGAAGCATCATTGCGAGTAACGCAAAACCAACATAATGCTGGAACGATCGAACCCACAGCTCTGTTACAAGCCAAAACCCAATTACAACAAACCAAAGCCCAATTAACACAAGCAGGAATAGCAAGAGCGCAATATGAACATGCTATTGCGATTTTAATTGGTAAACCTCCAGCAGAGGTTAATATTCCTCATGGACAATTGAGCTTCGCAGTCCCCGCTATCCCTGTCGCGGTTCCTGCTGCGCTTTTACAACGCAGACCTGATATCGCCTCTGCTGAAAGAAAAATGCAAGAGCAGAATGCACAAATTGGTGCTGCTATTGCTGCGTTTTATCCTGATGTCACCCTTACTGCCAGTTTAAGCTATAGTGGTGATCCAGTCGGGAGCTTAGTTCAAGTTGCCAATCGTATTTGGTCTTTGGGTGCATCTGCCTCCGAGACGCTTTTTGACGGTGGTTCCAGAACATCCTTGGTAAAACAAGCAGAGGCTCAATATGACATGGCTGTTGCTACCTACCGACAAACGGTTCTAGAGGCTATACAAGGTGTAGAAGATCAACTTTCTAACTTACGTATTTTAGATGAACAATATAAGCAACAACAACAAGCTGTAGAATTAGCAAACCAAACAGTTCAAATCGCGCTCAATCAATATAAAGTTGGAACAGAAGATTATACAACAGTTGTAACGCAACAAATCACATCACTCAACAATCAACAAACAGCACTGGGTATTCAACAACAACGCATGGTTGATAGTGTTCTATTAATTCAAAATCTAGGTGGTGGATGGAATGATAAACGTTTACCAAGCCGATCTTCATTAACCTCTAATCTGCCTTTTGTTCCGCCTTTTATCCAAAAAAATCCAAATTAATTATAAACATATTATATATGCATAATGAATTTTTATTTTTTACTTCTATAATATGATATTAATGCGAGAGCAAAAGCAGTTATCGATAATAATCCCCCTGCAAAATTAGGGGATCCATATCCAAATTGACACGCAATCGCCAACCCACCAATCCAAGCACCCAAAGCATTTCCAAGGTTAAACATTCCAATATTAAAAGACGAGATTAAATTCGCAGCCCCTGCTTGACGCGCTTTGGTCATGACTAAATGTTGGATTGGAGATACAGTTGCAAATCCAAAAGCTGCTATAAAAAAGACGCTAACCAACAGAACCCATTGATTTGCAGCCAGAAAATATAAAATAAACAACATCAGTGCTTGTAATAACAAACTGGACAATAATACAGGCATCAAAGATTTACTGGCTAATTTCCCGCCCAAAATATTTCCTATACACAACCCCAATCCAAATATAAATAATACCCAAGGCACAGCCGTATCATGAAATCCCGCTACCTTTGTTACTACGGGTGCAATATACGTAATTGAGGTAAAAAATGCAGCAGGTCCTAATACCGTAATAGCCAATGTGATTAAAACATCAAGATCCTTAAAAACAGCAAACTCTCGTCGAAGATCAAATTCAGGTTCGTCTTCTCTTCGAATTTTTTCTGGAACAAGTTTAGCAACCCAAATAAAAGCAATAATACCAATGATCGTAATCATATAGAAAACAAAATGCCAGGATATTTTATACCCTAAATAAGTTACCAAAGGTGTCCCAATCAGAGTAGATAACGTCAAACCGCTGAACATAAAAGAAATAGCAGCAGTTTCCCTTCCCTTACATAATTCAACCGCGATCAAAGAACCGATGCCAATAAAAGCACCATGAGTCAAAGATGTAATAAACCTGCCAATAAGAAGCACAGAAAAATAAGGAGACCAAGCAGTAATCAAATTCCCGACGATAAATAGTCCAACCAATATCAAAAGCATCTTCTTTTGAGGAATCTTTGCACCTAAAATCACAATAATGGGTGTGAAAACAAAAACACCCAATGCATAAATTGTTGCGGCATATCCTGCATTATCAATAGAAATCTTGAAATCATGTGAGATAAAGGGCAACAAACCAGATATTGAAAACTCAGTAATTCCAATACCAAAAGTCATCATTCCCAAAGCCCATATTGCTAATGGCATATATATCCTCTCGTTATACATATTATTTAAAAAAGTTACAAATTGTGAATATATAATCAATAACCACTCATCAAAACAAAAAAAGAGGTGGAAAAACCACCTCTTTTCTTTATTCAGTTACTGCAAAATTATAAATTAAGCAGCGAAATCATCTATTTCTTCAACTTCAGGTTTTGGACCGCTATCCAAACCTTTAGCATTGACATCGCGTTCAACAAGTTCGATTACTGCCATGTTTGCTGCATCGCCATAGCGAACACCAGCTTTTAATACGCGGCTATACCCACCTTGACGGGATTTATAGCGTTCTGCAATCGTAGAAAATAACTTAGAAACAATTGTTTCATCACGTAATAATGCAAATGCTTGTCTACGTGCATGTAAATCACCACGTTTACCAAGAGTAATTAATTTTTCTACAACTGGGCGCAGTTCTTTTGCTTTTGGCAAAGTTGTTGTAATTTGTTCATGCTTGATTAAAGCAACAGCCATGTTACGGAACATCGCTTTACGATGGGACGTTGTAACACCAAGCTTACGGCCAGACATACCGTGACGCATAATTTATTCTATCCTTTTTTGTTCAAAATGCTAAAACAGCTCATCCAGCCGTTTTGCTAACTCTTCGATATTTTCAGGTGGCCATGCTGGCACATTCATTCCAAGGGATAAGCCCATTGATGAAAGAACTTCTTTAATTTCATTCAATGACTTACGACCAAAGTTAGGTGTGCGCAACATTTCCTGTTCAGTTCTTTGTACTAAATCACCAATATATACGATATTATCGTTTTTCAAGCAATTTGCACTACGAACTGACAACTCAAGTTCGTCCACTTTACGCAATAAATTACGATTAAATGGCAAGTCTTCTTGAGGCTCTTCGGCTTGAACAGGTTTTGGTTCATCAAAATTAATAAAGAGTTGTAACTGATCCTGTAAGATACGTGCTGCCAAAGCAACAGCATTTTCAGGCGTTACAGAACCATCTGTTTCCAAAGTTAATAACAATTTGTCAAAGTCAGTTACCTGACCAACACGTGTTGGCTCAACTTTGTATGAAACACGACGAACAGGAGAATAAATAGCATCAATAGGAATCATACCAATTGGTGCATCCTCTTGACGATTTGCTGCCGCTGGAACATAACCTTTACCCATAGAAACGGTAAATTCCATCCCAAGCTTTACCCCATCATCAAGCGTACAAATAACCAAATCAGGATTCATAATTTCGATATCATGATCTGTTTGAATTTGCCCTGCTGTCACTTGTCCCGGACCAACCGCAGATAAAATCATACGTTTGGGACCTTCACTATGCATACGAATAGCAAGTTGCTTTACGTTCAACACAATGTCAGTAACATCTTCACGAACCCCATTTACAGAGGAAAATTCATGAAGAACACCATCAATACGGAGCGCTGTTACAGCTGCCCCTTGAAGGGAAGAAAGAAGTATTCGCCGAAGCGCATTACCGAGCGTCATGCCGAAGCCACGTTCAAGCGGCTCCGCCACCACGGTCGCCACATTAGATGACGCCGAGCCCGGTTCGACTTCCAGCTTCTCTGGTTTTATAAGAGATTGCCAGTTTTTTTGGAGGACCAAGGTGGTGGCCTTTCAATTCAGAATTTTGCCATAGAGGCGACAAAATCCTAACCAAAAGATTAGGATTAATCTTCTGTTATTTTTCTAAAAAACTTTAGAGAAATAACAAAAAAACGGATTAAACGCGACGTCGTTTACGTGGACGACATCCGTTATGTGGCACTGGGGTCATATCCCGAATAGAAGTGACGGTAAAACCAACAGCCTGTAATGCACGTAATGCACTTTCACGACCTGATCCTGGACCAGAAACTTCAATTTCAAGTGTCTCCATACCATGTTCACGTGCTTTTTTACCAGCATCTTCTGCAGCCATTTGCGCTGCATAAGGTGTTGATTTACGAGAGCCTTTAAATCCTTGCGCACCTGCTGAAGACCAAGAAATAGCATTCCCTTGAACATCAGAAATTGTAATCATTGTATTATTAAACGTAGACAAAACATGTGCTACGCCAGAAATAATGTTTTTGCGTTCTTTTTTTCTAAGACGCGGAGCGGCGGGTTTCGCCATGACTTTTTTTATCCTGTTGTTTAGTTACAAAAATAAAAACCAACCTAGGAACTAGCGTGTTGCTTTTTTCTTACCAGCAATAGCAACTGCCTTACCTTTACGCGTACGCGCATTCGTATGGGTTCTTTGCCCTCTGACAGGTAAACCACGACGGTGACGCAAGCCACGGTAGCATCCTAAATCCATTAAACGTTTAATATTCATGGCGACTTCACGACGAAGATCACCTTCAACTTGATATTCACTATCAATTAACTCGCGAATCTTCAGAATTTCATCGTCTGAAAGTTCGTTCACTCTGCGTGCTTCAGGAATTGAAAGTTTATTACAAATTTCCTGTGCTTTTGTAGGCCCAATGCCATAAATATAACGCAGACCAATTGCTACCCGTTTGTTTGTCGGGATGTTTACGCCGGCAATACGCGCCACGCCTGTTACTCCTCAATTAACCTAAAAAAAATTCAGGCTTATTTCTTTAACAATCGGCTACTCAACAAAAACACAACTACTTTTTATAAAGTAATGTTTAAAAATAGCCAACAACCTAAAATACCTATAAAGGCAGCAATATAACCTTCCTGCCTTTAGAGTCAATACCGCAACACAAAAAATTTATTTTGTATAAAGAATTCTAGTTGCTCAGTTTAATTTGTTTTAAAACTTGGTCAATGTCTTTTCTGACATCTTTCACGCTTTTCATCCCATTTATTGCATATAAACAGTTTTTTTTCTGATAGTATGGCAATAATGGCGCAGTTTGCTTACGATATGTTTCTAATCTTGCTAAAACAGTATCTTTATTATCATCAGCTCTGGCAACAAAGTCCGTTGAGCCACAACTATCGCAAACCCCTTCTACCATGGGGTGCTTAAATTGCTTATGGTAACTTGCACCACAGCTTGCACAACTAAATCGACCTGAAATCCGTTCTGCTAAAATTTCTTCATCAACTTCCAAAGAAAGTACTGCATCCAATTTCATTCCTTGAGAAGCAAACATTTTATCGAGCGCTTCAGCCTGCCCTAAACTACGAGGGAAACCATCAAGAATGAAACCATTTTTACAATCATCTGCTTGGATTCTTTTTTGAATCATGGAAACGATTAAATCATCTGGTACTAATTCCCCATTATCCATGATTTTTTTTGCAAGTTTACCAATATCTGATTCTGCTTTTACCTCAGCACGTAGCATATCCCCTGTAGAAATTTGAGCTATTTTATATTCTTGTGCGAGATACTGAGATTGTGTTCCCTTACCCGCTCCAGGAGGTCCTAAAAAAACTAACTTCATCGCTTCTTCCCTTTACCACCACGAGACTTACGCAATAAACCTTGATATTGATGCGCAACTAAATGAGACTGTACTTGTGTAACAGTATCAATCGTTACTGAAACAATAATAATCAAACTCGTCCCACCAAAATAAAACGGAACATTATAATGATTAATTAAAAATTGCGGCAACAAACAAACTGCAACAAGATACAAAGCACCAATTGTCGTTAACCGTGTTAAAATCGTATCAAAATACGCAGCTGTATTTGCACCAGGACGTATCCCTGGAATAAAGCCACCTTGCTTACGCAAGTTATCTGCTGTTTCTTTCGGATTAAAACTGACCGCAGCATAAAAGAAAGAGAAGAAAACAATCATCGCTGCATAAAACAACATATACAAGAAACGACCATTACTAAATTCTTGTCCGATAAATGCCAACCAACCTGGGGTAGAATCACTCGATAAAAACCCTGCAATCGTCACAGGAATCAACAGAACAGAAGATGCAAAAATAGGAGGAATAACCCCAGCAGTATTTACTTTAAGCGGCATGTGAGTGGAATCGCCACCATACATACGTTGCCCAACTTGTCGTTTAGGATATTGAATCACGACGCGTCGTTGTGCTTGCTCCATAAAAACAATAAAAGCAATCGTAACTGCTGCTAGAACCAAAAAGATTACAACAAAAATTGGTGATAATGCACCCGTATAACCTAAATTGAATAAACTTGCTAAAGCTGTAGGCAGATTCGCAACAATCCCCGCAAAGATAATTAAGGAAATACCATTCCCTACCCCTCTTGCAGTAATTTGCTCACCCAACCACATTAAGAACATCGTTCCACCGACCAACGTTATAACGCAAGTCGCCGTAAAAAAGAATCCAGGATGAATCACTGCGTTGCCTGCTGGCGTGCTCATGCTGGCAAGACCAACTGCAATACCGTAGGCTTGAAATAGCGCAATAAACACGGTCAAATAACGTGTATACTGATTCAACTTCTTCCGCCCTTGTTCTCCCTCTTTTTTAAGTGCTTCCAAAGATGGCATAGCCGACGACATTAATTGAATAATAATCGATGCACTAATATAAGGCATAATGTTTAGGGCAAAAATCGTCATACGACCTAGCGCACCACCACTAAACATATCAAACATGCCCAAAATACCGCCTTGATGTTTTGCAAGTAATTGAGCCATAATTGCAGCATCGACACCAGGAACAGGAATATACGTACCCAAACGGTAAATAATCAAAGCCCCTAGGGTAAACCAAATGCGTTTTTTTAATTCAGTGGCTTTAGAAAAGGCACTGAGATTAATATTAGATGCTAATTGCTCGGCCATAGAGGCCATAATCTTATCCTTTCAGAAAAAACAGCGTCACCGCAAATAGTTACGGGACGCTGTATTTTTTAACCTTAAGATTTATTGTGTAATATATCTGATAAATATATATCATTAAACAAAAAATATTACAGCCATACTTTAGGCATCTGCAGATACATCCCCAGAAGGAACCAATAGCTTAACTGAGCCACCAGCTTTTTTTACTGCTTCAAGTGCTGCAACAGAAGCACCAGACACTTCAAGATTTACAACTTTATTCAGTTCACCTTTTGCAAGCAAACGAACACCAGCATATTTTTTACCTTTAAATAAGCCAGCATTACGCAATGCTTCTTCATTAATTACAGAAGACGCATTTAATTTGCCACTCTCGATTGCCACAGACAAAGTATCTAGATTAACTTCAGCATAAAGCTTGCGGAAGATATTCTTAAACCCTCTTTTAGGCAAACGACGGTAAAGAGGAAGCTGTCCCCCTTCAAAGCCATTAATCGCAACACCAGATCTAGCATGTTGACCTTTATGACCTTTACCTGAGGTTTTACCTTTACCAGATCCAATACCACGACCTAAGCGTTTTTTGCGATATCTAGAGCCTAAATTGTCACGAAGTTCATTTAAGTTCATTAAATTATCCCTCCACCTTTACAAGGTGGCGAACCTTATTGATCATGCCTTGTACAGCTGGTGTATTTTCCAACTCACGAGTGGCACCAATACGATTCAACCCTAAACCAACTAATGTTTGTTTTTGATATTTTTGACGACCAATTGCTGAAGCTATTTGAGTCACTTTAACTTTACCAGCTTTAGAATCAACCATTTACAACCTCCGCATTTTGTGCATTAGTTGGAGCTTCACGGCGTCCCAAAATTTCAGAAACCTTTTTACCACGTCTTGCTGCAACAACCCGAGGGCTTGCACAATGACGTAACGCATCAAAAGTTGCTTTGACCATGTTATGAGGATTTCGTGAACCTGTTGACTTAGCAACAACGTCATTAATCCCAAGACTTTCAAAAACAGCACGCATTGGACCACCAGCAATAATACCAGTTCCTGCTTCTGCTGATCTTAAAATCACTTTACCAGCTCCAAAACAGCCTTGAACATCATGATGCAATGTTCTGCCTTCTTTCATTGGAACACGGATCATTGATTTCTTAGCTTGTTCTGTAGCTTTACGGATTGCCTCAGGAACTTCTCTGGCCTTACCAGAGCCATACCCAACACGACCACGTTGATCACCAACAACAACCAATGCTGCAAATGCAAAACGGCGACCGCCTTTTACAACTTTAGCAACACGATTGATCGTTACAAGCTTGTCAACCAAATCATCATTTTCACGTTCACGTCCTGCGCGACCGCCTTCTTTAACTTCACGTGCCATTCGCGACCTCCTTTAGAACGCAAGTCCGCCCTCACGGGCAGCCTCAGCCAGCGCTTTAACGCGCCCATGATAAATATAGGAGCCACGATCAAACACGACCTGTTCCAACCCAGCAGCTTTTGCACGTTCAGCAATTAACTTGCCAACTGTGCGAGCAGCATCAATATCAGCTCCAGTTTTCAATTGTCCTTTTAATGCTACATCTAAACTAGAAGCAGCAGCCAAGGTTTTACCAGCTACATCGTCAATAACCTGAGCATAAATATTTTTGCTAGAACGGAATACTGAAAGACGCGGACGTCCATTTCCTTTCTGACGAAGCTGATAACGCAACCGTCTACGCCGGCGCGTTTGTAATTCACGTTGCGTACCCATTATTTCTTCTTGCCTTCTTTACGACGTATGACTTCATTATCATAACGAACACCTTTGCCTTTATAAGGTTCAGGCTTTCTAAAATTACGAATGTCCAAAGCAACTTGACCAACACGTTGCTTATCGTTTCCTTCAACAGTAACAGCTGTGGGACGAGGCGTTGTAATTTTTATATCAGCAGGAATCGGATAAACAATATCGTGTGAATAGCCAAGATTCATAACCAAGTTTGAACCTTGAACAGACGCACGGAAACCTGTTCCTGTTATTTCTAAAGTTTTACTATATCCTTCAGAAACACCATGAACCATATTTGCAACCAATGCTCTTGTTGTTCCCCACATTGCTCTCGCTGCGATTGCTTTACTTTTTGGGCTAACGACAACTTGATTGTCTTCAATTTTGGTTTCAACATGTTCAGAAACAGGAATAGAGAGCTCTCCTCTTTTTCCTTTAATTGTCATGTTACCATTTACTAAAGTAACTTGTACCCCTTGTGGAATCTGTACGGGGTTTTTGCCTACGCGTGACATTTAATTCCCCTTAGAATACACGACAAAGAACTTCGCCACCAACATTAGCAGCGCGCGCTTCAACATCAGATAAAACACCACAAGGTGTTGAAAGAATAGATACACCAAGACCTGCATAAACACGTGGTAGTTCTTTGATCTTTGAATATACGCGACGACCAGGCTTAGAAACTCTTTGAATTTCTTTAATAACAGGTTCGCCATCAGAATATTTTAATTCAATACGAAGCTGGCAAACACCTTTACGCAACTCTTCTTTTTTATAGCCGCGAATATAACCTTCACGTTTTAACGCTTCTAAAACATTCGATCTTAAGTTAGAAGCAGGGGCTACACAAAATGTATGACGAGCAGATTGCGCATTACGAATACGGGTGAGCATATCACCTAATGGATCAGATAATGACATCTACAGCCCCTTACCAACTTGACTTAACCATACCGGGAATCTGCCCAGTAGATGCTAGTTCACGCAATGCAATACGGCATAGCTCGAATTTACGATAATTACCACGAGAACGTCCTGTCAATTTACAACGCAAACGTACTCTCACGCGAGATCCATTACGAGGCAATTGTGCCAATTTCAAAGAAGCATCAAAACGATCTTCAACAGGCAACGCTCTATCCATTACAATATTTTTCAATGCAATACGTTTTTCTTTATCACGTGCAGACATACTAGCACGCTTCGCATTGCGGTAGATGGCGGAAGTTTTTGCCATGTTTTATTTTACCCTCCGGAACTTGTCGAAAAAATCGACCGTTTTCCAAAAATAAACAGATTTGCAAGGTAACATAAAATTACCTTGCAGCGAAAAGAAACAATCTTACCCAACGAAAGGTAAGGAAAATGCTTTTAATAAAGCTTTTGCTTCTTCGTTTGTTTTAGCAGAAGTTACAAAAATGATATCCATACCACGAACATCGTCTACTTTATCATAAACGATTTCAGGAAATACGATTTGTTCCTTCAAACCCATTGCAAAGTTACCATTGCCATCAAAGCCTTTGTTCGCAGGTAGACCTCTAAAGTCACGCACACGAGGCAAAGCAATTGTTACCAAGCGGTCTAAAAACTCATACATACGACGACTGCGCAATGTAACTTTACAACCAATTGGCAAGCCAGCACGTATTTTGAAACCAGCAATAGCTTTCTTGCTTAATGTTTTAACCGCTTTTTGACCCGCAATCAAGGTCATTTCTTCTGTTGCGTTATCTAATTTCTTTTGGTCGCCAACAGCTTCGCCAACACCCATGTTTAAAACAATTTTTTCAAGGCGTGGAATTTCCATATCATTTTTATATGAAAACTGTTCACGTAAATTTTTACGCAGCTCGTTTTTATAAAGTGTATAAAGGCGAGCTTCAGATGCCGTTTGAATATTTTCTGACATTCCTCTCTCTCCTAACTTTCAATCACTTCGCCAGTAGCTTTGGCAATACGAACTTTACGACCATCTTCCAGAACTCTAAAACCAACACGCGTTGGTTTTCCAGATTGTGGATCAACGAGCTTCAGATTAGACAAATGAACAGGTTTTTCACGTTCAATAATTCCACCTTGCTCACCCATACGGCTTGGTTTCTTATGGTGCTTTGCAACAGCAACACCACGAACAACGGCTTTATCTTCTGTTGGATTAACAGAAAGAACTTCACCTTTGACCCCTTTATAAGGTCCGGTAATCACGATAACTTGATCACCTTTTTTAATGCGTGCAGCCATTATAGAACCTCCGGAGCTAGGGAGATAATTTTCATAAACTTACGAGCACGCAATTCTCTGACCACAGGTCCAAATATACGCGTCCCAATAGGTTCACTTTGTTTATTAATTAACACAGCTGCATTCTTATCAAAACGAATAGATGTGCCATCAGCACGACGTACAGGATAACTCGTACGTACGATTACAGCCTGATGAACTTCACCTTTCTTTACCTTGCCACGAGGAATAGCCTCTTTGACAGATACGACAATCACGTCGCCGACCGAAGCGGTTTTCCGCTTTGAACCGCCCAGCACCTTAATGCACTGCACCTCTCTTGCGCCTGAATTATCAGCCACGGTAAGGTTGGTCTCGGGATGGATCATGTCTTAAGCCCCCCTTAAACTTTTACGCTGGATACTGATGTTGCTGCCTCAAGAGGAGCACCATTACGAGTAATCACAGCCCATGATTTTCTTTTAGAAATTGGAGGAGATTCAATAATACGAACCATATCCCCAATTTTACATTCATTTAATTCATCGTGCGCCGCATATTTTTTTGAACGACGAATGAATTTTTTATAAAGCGGATGCATAACACGACGAACAACCAGTACAGTTACTGTTTTGTCCATCTTATCGCTTGTCACCCGACCAGTCAGAACGCGCCTTGGCATTGCCCACGAACTCCTTAGGACTTGCTGGTGGATGCAACTGCACCCACGGCGTTTTTGTTTAATTCACCCATGATGGTTTTGATACGTGCAATATCACGACGAATCACACCAACACGGCTGACACCCTCATTTTGACCTGTCGCACGTTGAAAACGTAAGTTGAATTGTTCACGTCGTAGATCAACTAATAACGTTTTTAATTCATCAATGGTTTTGGCGCGCAGATCAGCTGGCTTATATGCCTTTGCCATTCTTAAGCCTCCCCTATGCGGGTTATGAATTTTGTTTTAATTGGCAACTTAGCTGCGCCAAGTGTCAATGCTTCTTTAGCAATCTCAGGTGAAACACCTTCGATCTCAAACAAAATACGACCAGGTTTAACACGAGCAACCCAAAATTCAGGAGATCCTTTACCAGATCCCATACGAACTTCAGCAGGTTTACTTGACACAGGAAGGTCAGGAAATACGCGAATCCATACACGCCCCATACGCTTCATAGCACGAGTGATCGCACGACGTGAAGCTTCAATTTGACGCGCAGTAATACGTTCAGGTTGCAGAGCTTTTAGACCATAAGTACCAAAATTCAACTCTGTCCCACCCTTCGCATTACCATGGATACGACCTTTATGAGCTTTGCGGAATTTAGTCCGCCGCGGAGATAGCATTATTTAATATCCTCATGCGTTGTAATAGTCTTTTATAACTATTAAACTCCAAAAAATCAATTACCGTTGTGGAACTTGATCAGCAGCACGGCGATCTTGTGCTAATGGATCATGAGCCATAATTTCGCCCTTAAAGATCCAAACTTTCACACCACACTTACCGTAAGTTGTTTGTGCTGCTGCAACACCGTAATCAATATCTGCTCTTAATGTATGCAAAGGCACACGTCCTTCACGATACCATTCTACACGAGCAATTTCAGCACCACCTAAACGACCACTACAATTGATACGAATACCTTGTGCACCTAAACGCATTGCTGACTGAACAGCACGCTTCATCGCACGACGGAAAGCAACACGTCTTTCTAACTGTTGTGCAATATTTTCAGCAACAAGAGTTGCATCAATTTCAGGTTTACGAATTTCAACGATGTTTAATGCAACATCTGCATTTGCCATTGTTGCCAATTCTTTACGCAAACCGTCAATATCTTGACCTTTTTTACCGATAACAATACCAGGACGTGCAGCATAAATGGTAACACGAGGTTTCTTAGCTGGACGTTCGATAACAACACGTGAAACACCCGCACCAGCCAATTTTTTACGTAAAAAGTCACGAAGTTTGAAATCTTCAAATAACAATCTCGTATAATCTTGGTCTGCATACCAACGACTATCCCAAGTACGGTTAATACCTAGACGCAAACCAATTGGATTAACTTTTTGACCCATTATTATGCTGCCTTTCCTTCATCGTTGTCATCACGTTCTGCAACTACGATCTTTATGTGACTAAAGAATTTTTCAATTTGTGCTGAACGTCCACGACCTCTTGCATGAAAACGACGCATAACCATAGCTTTACCAACTTCAGCTCTAGATACAACCAAACGGTCAACATCAAGCTGATGGTTATTCTCAGCATTTGCAATAGCACTTTCAAGTATTGTTTTTACTTGTTGAGCAATTCTTCGCTTTGAAAAAGTTAACTTCGCTAATGCTTGAGACACAGGTTCGTTACGAATCAAACCTGCAACTAAATTCAATTTACGCGGACTTGTTCTGATATTACGACCTACTGCTTGAGCTTCGTTTTCAGAAAGTGCACGTGGATGCTTTGGTTTACTCATAACTAGCCCCGCTTTGCTTTCTTATCTGCAGCATGCCCATTGTAAGTACGTGTAGGAGAAAATTCACCGAATTTATGACCTACCATATTTTCACTTACTTGCACTGGCAAAAACTTGTGACCATTATACACACCGAAAACCAAACCAACAAATTGTGGTAAAATGGTTGAACGGCGTGACCAAATTTTAATCACATCATTACGACCAGAAGCACGAGCTGCCTCAGCTTTTTTTAATAAATACCCGTCTACAAACGGGCCTTTCCAGACGGATCTTGCCATCTTTTATTCGCCCCTTTATTTACCTGTCTTACGACGCCGGATGATCAAGCTATCCGTACGTTTGTTGACTCTAGTTTTATAGCCTTTTGTTGGTTTACCCCAAGGAGTAACTGGATGACGACCACCTGAAGTACGACCTTCACCACCACCATGTGGATGGTCAACAGGGTTCATCACAACACCACGGTTATGAGGACGACGTCCTTTCCAACGAGTACGACCAGCTTTACCAAAATGTTGGTTCATATTATCTGGATTAGATACTGCGCCAACAGTTGCCATACATTCACCACGAACCAAACGCAATTCATTAGATTGTAATTTGATTTGTGCGTAACCAGCGTCTTTACCAACTAATTGTGCATATGTTCCAGCAGAGCGAACCAGTTTACCACCAGCACCTTCTTTAAGTTCAATGTTATGCACAATAGTTCCAACAGGAATAGCAGCCAAAGGCATTGCGTTACCAGGTTTCACGTCTACACGTTGACCAGCAACAACAACATCTCCAACTTTCAAACGTTGTGGAGCTAAAATATAAGACAACTCACCATCTTCATACTTAATTAAAGCAATGAAGGCTGTGCGATTTGGATCATATTCTAAACGTTCAACAGTTGCAGGCATATCAAACTTACGACGTTTAAAATCTACGTAACGATAAGATTGTTTATGACCACCACCAATAAAACGAGAGGTAATACGACCATTGTTATTACGACCACCAGTTTTGTTCTTACCTTCAGTAAGAGTTTTAACTGGCTTTCCTTTCCAAAGCTCCTTACGATCAATTAAAATCGTTCCACGAAGACTTGGAGTAACTGGATTAAAATGCTTTAATGCCATTAATTCCTACCTTACGTTTAAGACAGCTTTGTGGTCAAATCAATTGATTGACCTTCAGCAAGCTGAACAAACGCTTTTTTAATATCAGAACGACGCCCTAAACGACCTTTAAATCTTTTAGTTTTACCCTTTAATACAAGAGTATTGACACCCAAAACTTTCACATCAAATAGAGTTTCGATTGCAACTTTAATTTGTGTTTTAGTTGCGTTTGGAGCCACTTTGAAAGCAACCTGATTTTTTTCGGTTAACATAGTTGCTTTTTCAGTAATCAAAGGCGCACGAATGATATTAAACATCGCTTCGCGAGACATTGTTTCTGCTTTGCGACGAAGAGCTAGAATATTTGTCATACTAAGCGCTCCTTTAACCCATCAACTGCAGCACGAGTAATTGCCAAAACATCATGATTTAAAATATCATAAACGTTCGCACCAATCGTAGGAAGAATATCTACAGAGTGAATATTTCTTACTGCGTGACCAAAATTTTCATCAACGGCTGTATCTACGATCAACGCAGAATTCCAACCCAAAACTTTTAATTTTGCAGCCAATTCGGCAGTTTTAGCAACACCATTAGCTTGGTCGATAATCACCAACTTACCTTCTGATAATTTCTGAGACAAAGCAGAAATTAGCCCAAGTCTTCTGACTTGCTTAGGAAGGCTATACCCATGACTACGAACGACTGGACCATGAACAACACCACCAGTACGGAAATGTGGACCACGCAAGGAACCTTGACGTGCATTACCTGTACCTTTTTGACGAAATGGTTTTTTGGTTGTGCCTGAAACTTCACTACGTCCCTTAGCTTTGTGCGTACCAGCACGACGTTTTGCAAGCTGCCAATGAACCACTCTCGCCATAATATCTGCACGAGGTTGAACTTCAAACAACTCAGCAGGAAGAGTGATATTACCAGCACTTCCATTATCGAGGGTTTTGATTTCTACATCCATTTCCCTCAACCTTTCTCTGCTACCGTTGCTAATGCAGCAGGAAATGGTGCATCCGCATGACGGGCTTTCTTGATCGCATCACGTACGAGGACAAAGCCATTCTTTGCACCAGGCACTGAACCTTTTATCATGATCAAATTTTTCTCAACATCTACAGCAGCGACTTCTAAATTTTGAGTGGTAACTCTTTCATCACCCAAATGCCCTGCCATCTTCTTATTTTTAAAAGTTTTACCAGGATCTTGACGATTACCTGTAGAACCATGTGAACGGTGACTAACTGAAACACCATGGGTTGCTTCCAAACCACGGAAATTCCAACGTTTCATCGCACCAGCAAAACCTTTACCTTTACTGGTTCCAGTTACGTCAACTTTTTGACCAGCCACAAAATGTGCAGCAGTCAATGCTGATCCTGATTCAAGCAATGCATCTTCAGAAACTCTAAATTCAACAAGCTTCTGTTTTGGCTCAACTTTTACTCGTGCAAAGTGACCACGGTTTGGTTGGCTAACATTCTTAACCTTAGCTTTACCAATCCCTAACTGAACAGCTGTATAACCGTCACGGTCTTGTGTACGAGTATCTACTACTTGCACTTCATCTAAGTGCAATACAGTGACTGGCACATGTGTGCCGTCCTCTTTGAATAGTCGGGTCATCCCCAACTTTTTTGCGATCAATCCTGTACGCATCGTCTGGACCTTATAGCTTTATCTCGACATCCACGCCAGCGGCGAGGTCAAGTTTCATGAGAGCATCCACGGTCTGCGGGTTAGGCTCAACAATATCTAACAAACGTCGATGAGTTCTAATTTCGAACTGTTCACGACTCTTCTTATCGATATGAGGAGAACGGTTAACTGTAAACCGTTCAATATGCGTTGGTAAAGGAATGGGTCCTCTTACCTGCGCCCCCGTACGCTTCGCTGTATTTACAATTTCTTTGGTGCTGTTGTCAAGCACTCTGTAATCGTAAGCTTTCAGGCGAATACGGATATTTTGGCTTTCCATTTTCTATTTGCCTAATCATAATAACGGATCTAAAAAGCCGACCCTATATAGCAACAAGATTCCCAGCCAGGAAACTGACTGAGAATCCAAACTTAAGAGCTAAAAATTACTCTGTGATTTCAGCAACCACACCAGCTCCAACAGTACGTCCACCTTCACGAATAGCGAAGCGTAGACCTTCATCCATAGCAATTGGTGCAATCAATTCAATATCCATTGCAGCATTATCGCCAGGCATTACCATTTCAATACCTTCTGGTAAATGCACAACACCTGTTACGTCAGTTGTACGGAAGTAGAATTGTGGACGATAATTTGTAAAGAATGGAGTATGACGCCCACCTTCTTCTTTCGTAAGAATATAAGCCTCAGCTTTGAACTTGCTATGAGGTTTAATTGCACCTGGCTTAGAAAGAACTTGACCACGTTCAACATCTTCACGTTTTGTTCCACGAAGAAGCGCACCAATATTATCCCCAGCTTCCCCACGATCAAGAAGTTTACGGAACATTTCAACGCCAGTAACAGTTGTTTTAGTTGTAGGACGAATACCTACAATCTCAACTTCTTCACCAACATTTACTTCACCACGTTCAACACGACCTGTAACAACCGTACCACGACCAGAAATTGAGAAAACATCTTCAATTGGCATCAAGAATGGACGATCAACTGGACGTTCTGGTTGAGGAATATATTCGTCAACAGCTGCCATCAGATCAAGAACGCGGTTTTTGCCTAATTCTACATCACCATCTTCAAGGGCTACTAGTGCAGATCCTTTAATAATGGGGATATCATCACCAGGGAAATCATATGAAGAAAGAAGTTCACGGATTTCCATTTCAACCAATTCAAGAAGTTCTGGATCGTCAACTTGGTCACATTTATTCATGAATACAACCAATGCAGGAACACCAACTTGGCGTGCCAACAAAATGTGTTCACGAGTTTGTGGCATTGGACCATCTGCTGCAGACACAACAAGAATAGCACCATCCATCTGTGCAGCACCGGTAATCATGTTTTTAACATAGTCAGCGTGACCTGGACAGTCAACGTGAGCATAGTGACGTTTTTCAGTTTGATATTCAACGTGAGCTGTTGAAATGGTAATACCACGAGCACGTTCTTCAGGTGCTTTATCAATCATATCATATGCAGTAAATTCTGCACCACCAACTTCTGCCAATACTTTTGTAATAGCAGCCGTTAATGAAGTTTTACCATGATCAACGTGACCAATGGTACCAATATTACAGTGCGGTTTATTCCGCTCAAATTTAGCCTTTGCCATTTTCTCTCTCCGTTACTTGGACAGCCCAAGATTTTCGGTTAAAAGCTTAACCTAAACTTAGTTTACTTACCAGCGATAATGACTGAACGCTTTATTTGCTTCAGCCATACGATGTGTATCTTCACGCTTTTTCACAGCAGATCCACGATTATTCACTGCATCCAACAGTTCGTTAGACAGTCTTTCTTCCATGGTGTTTTCACCACGTTTACGAGACGAATCAATCAACCAACGAATAGCCAACGCCTGACGTCGATCTGCACGAACTTCTACAGGCACCTGATAAGTTGCACCACCTACACGGCGAGAACGAACTTCAACAGCTGGCTTTACGTTATCTAAAGCTTCATGAAACAAACGTACTGGATCTGCTTCTGCACCACCACGGGCACGTAATGTTTCCAATGCTCCGTAAACGATTTTTTCAGCGACAGACTTCTTTCCATCATACATCAACGCATTCATGAAACGCGTGATGACTACATCACCAAATTTTGGATCGGGAAGTATCTCACGCTTTACTGCGCGGTGTCGGCGACTCATGCCTATTATTCCTCTTATTTTGGACGTTTAGCACCATACAAAGAACGACGTTGACGTCGCTTTGCAATACCTTGTGTATCCAGGACACCACGTAAAATATGATAACGTACACCTGGCAAATCTTTAACACGACCTCCGCGTATCAAGACCACACTATGTTCTTGCAAGTTATGACCTTCACCAGGAATATAACTCACCACCTCGTAACCATTTGTCAGACGTACCTTTGCAACTTTACGCAATGCTGAGTTCGGCTTCTTTGGTGTTGTTGTATAAACACGAGTACATACCCCTCGTTTTTGCGGACATCCCTGCAAAGCAGGAACCTTATTGCGCTTGGCAGCAGGTTCGCGGCCTTTAGCGATTAATTGGTTAATGGTCGGCATTCGCCTTTCCCGATCCTTACTATTTCTAGGTTAAGCAATTTTAAAACTATTGACTTAACGGTCATTTACAACACTCTTGTATCTAATTAAATCCTAGATACTTCTTACTGAATACATCTAATATAAAAAAATGCAAAGGATTTCTTTGAACTTTATTTTATAAAAATGCATTTAATTCAACGAACAATGATGCTTTATTTACCACCAAATCCTAAATCTTGCAAGGTAAAAATATCTACCTTTAAATACAAAACTTAAAGACTTTGCCAGAAACAAAGCATTTTATTTCCACCAAAAGACGAAAATAACCCGTATTTTAAATTGATCGGATAGGCAATCCCCTACCCGATCAACATGAAATTAATAGAATCGTTCTCTTATAGCCTATTTCACAGCTTCTGTCACGTCCTCTATTTCATTTTCTTGTGCAATATTCGTATCTAAAGAATCTTTAGACTGAATTTGTATCCGAGCATCAGCCAATCTTTGCTTATCACGAGAATAAGCTAATGCTCTAAAGCGATTCATCACACTACCAGTTCCCGCTGGAACCAAGCGACCAACGATCACATTTTCCTTTAATCCCATTAAAGTATCAACTTTACCAGCAGATGCTGCTTCGGTTAATACACGGGTTGTTTCTTGGAACGATGCCGCAGAGATAAAGGATTTTGTTTGTAACGCAGCTTTGGTGATCCCTTGAAGCACTGGAGATGCCACAGCTGGACGCTCATTTGCATTCATACACTTGATATTTTCTTGTTCAAACTCAAGACGATCAATGGTTTCACCAACTAAATAAGTCGTATCACCTGGATCAGTAATTTCAACTTTTTGCAACATTTGACGAACAATAACTTCAATATGCTTATCGTTTATTTTTACCCCTTGGAGGCGATAAACACTCTGAATCTCATCAATCAAATAGTCTGAAAGAGCTTCAACACCCAGAACTTTTAAAATATCATGAGGAACACGTGGACCATCGACTAACGGATCGCCACGGCGAACAAAGTCACCTTCTTGAACAGAAATATGTTTTCCTTTTGGAATTAAATATTCTGTTTCTTCACCAGTTTCTTCATTGCGAACAACAATACGGCGTTTGGCTTTATAGTCCTTACCAAATTCAACAATACCATCATTCTCTGCAATAATCGCATGATCTTTTGGACGACGTGCTTCAAATAACTCTGCAACACGAGGCAAGCCCCCTGTAATATCACGAGTTTTTGAGCCTTCACGTGGAATACGTGCTAGTACGTCACCAGCATTAACATCAACACCATTTTCAACAGATAACAAAGAATCTGGTGATAAGAAGTAACGTGCATCATTGCCATTAGCAAGTTTCATGACCTCTCCATTTGAATCTTTCAATTGGAGTCTTGGTCTCAAATCACGAGATTTACTGGTTTGTTTGTAATCCACCACCACTTTAGAAGATAAACCCGTAACTTCATCCATACGCTCAACCAAGGTAATACCGTCTATCAAATCTTGATACTCAATCGTTCCTGATTTTTCAGTAATAATTGGAAGGGTATATGGATCCCACTCTGCCATTTTCTGATTACGTGTAACCTTAGCTGCATTTTTAACAAGTAACCTTGCACCATAAGGAATACGGTAACGAGCACGCTCTACTTTGTTCTCATCCAACAATACGATTTCACAGTTTCTGGACATCACTATATCAAACCCTTGACTGTTTTGAACCACATTCAAGTTTAAGATTTTAATACTACCATCACGTGAAGCTTCCACCATTGATTGCTCTGCCCCTCTTTGAGCTGCACCACCAATATGGAATGTACGCATGGTTAGCTGAGTTCCAGGCTCGCCAATTGATTGAGCCGCAATAACACCAACAGCCTCACCGATATTCACAGGCGTACCACGAGAAAGATCACGTCCATAACAATATGCACAAACCCCAACTTGACTATCACAAGTCAAGACAGAGCGAATCATCACACTTTCAACACCAGCTTGTTCGATAACTTCAGCTTCGGATTCTTCTACTAATGTATTACGAGGATACAAGATTTTACCAGATGCTGGATCTAGAACATCTGCAGCCAAAGTACGTCCTAAAATACGTTCTGACAGAGATGAAATCACTTCACCACCATCCATAACCGCACGCACCGTCAAACCACGTTCTGTTTCACAATCTTGATCGATAATAATACAATCTTGTGCCACATCCACCAAACGACGTGTCAAATAGCCAGAGTTTGCAGTTTTTAAAGCTGTATCTGCAAGACCTTTACGTGCACCATGAGTAGACGTAAAGTAATCTAGAACAGACAAACCTTCCTTAAAGTTTGCAATAATAGGTTGTTCGATAATTTCACCAGAAGGCTTTGCCATCAAACCACGCATACCAGCAAGCTGTTTCATCTGAGCCGGTGACCCACGAGCCCCAGAATGGCTCATCATCCACACTGAGTTAATACGTTGACCAGGTTCTACACGTGAAATCTCTTTCATCATCGCTGCCTGAACTTCATCAGTACAACGTGACCAAGCATCAACAACTTTGTTGTAGCGTTCGCCGGCAGTAATCAACCCATCTTGATATTGTTGTTCAAACTCTTTCACTTCTTCTGTTGTTTTCGCAACCAATTCCTGTTTAGCATCAGGAATAATCATATCATCTTTACCGAAGGAAATCCCTGCTTTAGCAGCATAGGCAAAACCAAGCCCCATCATACGATCAGCAAAAATTACGCATTCTTTTTGACCACAATGACGATAAACCATGTCAATAATGTCAGAAATAGATTTCTTAGTTAATTGTTGGTTAATCAACTCAAAATTGATCGCAGGATGTTTCGGTAAAATCTGAGAAATCAACATACGACCAGCAGTGGTAATCACACGTTGTGTAACGGAATTACCTTCTGCATCTTTGGTTTCATATCTGGTGCGTATTTTATCATGCAATTTAATCGCTTTAGCAGATAAAGCATGCTCTATCTCACCGATATTTGCAAATACAGGAGCACCTTCTTTAACCAAACGCCCTTCTGCATCATATTCTGCTTGATCTGGCGTTAGTTTAAATTCAGGAACATCTAAACTCAAATAATACAGACCCAACACAATATCTTGTGAAGGCACAATAATCGGCTTACCACTTGCAGGGCTTAAAATATTGTTGGTGGACATCATTAAGACGCGTGCTTCTAATTGTGCTTCTAAGCTCAAAGGCACGTGCACAGCCATTTGGTCACCGTCAAAGTCAGCGTTAAATGCTGTACAAACCAATGGATGTAATTGAATAGCCTTACCTTCAACCAATACAGGTTCGAAAGCTTGAATACCCAAACGGTGCAATGTCGGCGCACGGTTCAACATCACTGGATGCTCACGAATAACTTCTTCGATAATATCCCAAACTTCTGGACGTTCTTTTTCAACCATACGCTTTGCAGCTTTAATGGTTGTTGCATGTCCATATTTTTCAAGTTTAGAATAAATAAATGGTTTAAATAGCTCTAAGGCCATTTTCTTTGGTAAACCACATTGATGTAGTTTTAATTCAGGTCCAACCACAATAACGGAACGACCAGAGTAATCAACACGTTTACCAAGCAAGTTCTGACGAAAACGACCTTGTTTCCCCTTAAGCATATCTGCCAAGGATTTCAATGGACGTTTATTTGCACCTGTAATTGCACGCCCTCTACGTCCGTTATCAAATAAGGCATCAACAGATTCTTGCAACATACGTTTTTCGTTACGCACAATAATATCTGGCGCACGAAGTTCCATCAAACGTTTTAAACGATTATTACGGTTGATTACACGACGATATAAATCGTTCAAATCAGAAGTCGCAAAACGACCACCATCCAGAGGTACCAATGGACGGAGTTCAGGTGGAATGACTGGAACAACATCCATAATCATCCATTCTGGACGACAACCACTTTCAGAGAAAGCTTCAACAAGCTTCAAACGTTTAACTAGCTTTTTACGTTTTACTTCTGAAGTTGTTTCTTTGAGTTCGGCACGCAAATCAACTTTATCAACATCACAATCGATATTAATCAAGATTTTCTTAACAGCTTCTGCACCGATGCTGATTTCAACACCTTCATGCCCATACTCATCCATGGCATCAAGATATTGTTCTTCTGAAAGCAAGCTATATTGCTTTAATGGAGAGGTTCCAGATTCTAAAACAACATAATTTTCAAAATAAAGCACCCGTTCCAAATCTTTTAAAGTCATATCAACCATCAGACCGATGCGACTTGGTAAAGATTTCAAAAACCAAATATGTGCAACAGGGCTTGCTAGTTCAATATGCCCCATACGTTCACGACGTACTTTAGCAAGAGTAACCTCAACACCGCATTTTTCACAGACAATACCACGGAATTTCATCCGTTTATATTTGCCGCACAAACATTCATAATCTTTAATCGGCCCGAAAATACGGGCACAGAATAGTCCGTCTCGTTCTGGTTTAAATGTACGATAGTTAATGGTCTCTGGTTTTTTTACTTCACCATAAGACCATGACCGTATTTGCTCAGACGAGGCTAATTGAATTTTAATTTGATCAAACGTCATTGCTTGGCCTGATTGACCAAGAATTTTCATAAGTTCATTCATTCGCCATAAACCCTTTGGGGGATTGAAGAGCCATCATAAACAGCCCTTCATATAAAAAAATACTTACAAACCAAATCAATTCGCTTATTCAGCGTTTTGTTCCAGTTCAACATTCAAACCGAGCGATTTCAGTTCTTTAATCAATACGTTAAAGCTTTCTGGAATACCTGCTTCAAAGTCATCTTGGTCTTTAACAATCGCTTCATATACTTTCGTTCTACCAGAAACGTCATCAGACTTAACTGTTAACATCTCTTGTAACGTATATGCGGCACCATATGCTTCCAATGCCCAAACTTCCATTTCCCCGAAACGCTGACCACCAAATTGGGCTTTACCACCCAATGGTTGTTGTGTGACCAACGAATATGGACCAATAGAACGAGCATGGATCTTATCATCAACCAAATGATGCAATTTCAGCATGTAAATATAACCAACAGTAACAGGGCGTTCAAAAACTTCACCCGTGCGACCATCAATCAACGTGCTTTGTCCAGATGGATTCAATCCTGCTTGGGTCAACATTCCTTCAATATCAGGAATACTTGCACCATCAAACACAGGGGTCATAATGGACACGCCCTTGCGAATATCATTACAGAATTCAACCAGCTCATTATCATCAAGATCAACAATTTTTTCTTGGTAAGTTTTTTCACCATAAATTGTTTTAAGACGATCTAAAAGTTCCTGCTTTTTCTCACCTTGACGAACATACTCATCAACCACTTGACTGACTTGCTTACCAATATTAGCACAAGCCCAACCTAAATGTGTTTCAAGAATCTGTCCAACGTTCATACGAGAAGGCACACCCAATGGATTCAATACAAGATCAACTGAGGTTCCATCTTCAAGAAATGGCATATCTTCGACTGGAACAACACGGGATACAACCCCCTTGTTACCATGACGACCCGCCATCTTATCCCCAGGTTGTAATTTACGTTTAACCGCGATAAAGACTTTAACCATCTTCATTACACCAGGAGGAAGCTCATCACCACGTTGTAATTTGTCAACCTTATTGTTGAAACGTGCTTGAACACCAGCAACTTCACGATCGAAATCACGTTTTACTGCTTCAATATTCGCCATTACCGCATCATCAGCAACGACAATATTACGCCAAGCTCCTTTAGGGTGTTCTGACAAAACATCAAGCGTCAACATTGTTCCTGATGGAATCCCTTTGAAACCAACGCCAGCAGTTTGATCCAACAAGTTTTCTCTTAAACGATTGTAGAAAGAGCGTTCTTGAATAGCAAGTTCATCATCACGATCTTTACTCAAACGTTCAATTTCTGCACGTTCAATCGCCATCGCACGTTCATCTTTATCGATACCACGACGAGAGAATACACGAACATCAACAATCGTACCACTGGTTCCAGGAGGCAGTTTTAACGAGGTATCACGAACATCAGAAGCTTTTTCACCGAAAATCGAACGAAGTAATTTTTCTTCTGGTGTCATTGGGCTTTCACCCTTAGGCGTAATTTTACCCACTAAAATATCACCAGGGTTAACTTCTGCACCAATATATACGATACCTGCTTCATCCAAGTTGCGAAGTGCTTCTTCTCCAACATTTGGAATATCACGTGTAATTTCTTCTTGACCTAATTTGGTATCACGAGCCATGACTTCAAATTCTTCAATATGAATTGAAGTAAAGACGTCATCACGAGCAATCCGTTCAGAAATCAAGATTGAATCTTCGAAGTTATACCCATTCCAAGGCATAAACGCGACCAATACGTTGCGACCAAGTGCCAATTCACCAAGCTCTGTTGATGGACCATCAGCAATGATATCACCAGCCTGAATTTGATCACCAACATATACAAGCGGACGCTGGTTAATACAGGTTGATTGATTTGATCGTGTATATTTACGTAAGCGATAAATATCAACGCCTTGCGTTGAACCATTTTCATCCGTTGCACGCACAACGATACGCGCACCATCAATTTGATCAACAACACCACCACGTTTAGCAACAATCGTCGCACCTGAATCACGCGCAACCGCTGCTTCCATGCCTGTTCCAACCAAAGGCGCATCAGATCTGATCAAAGGCACAGCCTGACGTTGCATGTTTGAACCCATCAATGCACGGTTCGCATCATCGTTTTCCAAAAATGGAATAAGCGCCGCAGCAACAGACACCAATTGTTTTGGAGAAACGTCACAAGCCGTTACATCTTCAGGTCTGACTAACTGGAAGTCCCCACTATTACGAACAGAAACCAACTCATCTGTTAAATTACCGTCGGCATCTTGCTTTGCATCGGCCTGAGCAACAACAAGCTTATCTTCTTCCATTGCAGATAGATATTTCCATCCATCCTGCAACTTACCATCTTGAACCAAGCGATAAGGGGTTTCAATAAACCCATATTTATTCACTTTTGCATAAGTAGATAAAGAGTTAATCAACCCAATATTCGGACCTTCAGGCGTTTCAATAGGACAAATACGACCATAATGCGTCGGATGAACGTCACGGACTTCAAACCCTGCACGTTCACGTGTCAAACCGCCTGGTCCCAAAGCCGATAAACGACGCTTATGAGTCACTTCAGATAATGGGTTCGTTTGATCCATAAATTGTGACAACTGAGAAGAACCAAAGAATTCTCTAACCGCAGCAACAGCTGGCTTTGCATTAATCAAATCATGAGGCATGACAGTATCAATATCCACTGACCCCATACGTTCACGAATAGCACGTTCCATTCTTAATAATCCAAGGCGATATTGATTTTCCATCAACTCACCCACAGAACGTACACGACGATTGCCTAAGTTATCAATATCATCAACACTGCCGTGACCATCTTTTAATTCGCACATGATTTTAATAGTACGAAGAATGTCCACCTTACGTAAAGTACGCATCGTATCATCGCCTGGAACACCCAAACGAATATTCATTTTTACACGACCAACCGCAGACAAGTCATAACGGTCATAATCAAAGAACAAACCACGCAATAAAGATTCTGCAGTTTCAGCTGTTGGTGGTTCGCCAGGACGCATGACACGATAGATATCAACCAACGCATCATCTCTGGAAGTGTTCTTATCAGTAATTAATGTATTTCTGATCCAAGGTCCTGTAACGTTATCAATAGCTAAAGTTGGAATTTCATCCAACCCTAATTCTTCAAAGCGATCCAATGTTGCTTCTGTCAGCTCTTCGCCGGCCTCAGCATATATCTCACCCGTATTTTCATTAACTAAATCATGAGCAAAATAGCGCCCCAATAATTCTTCTCTACGAACTAAGACACTTTTTGTCTTTTCAGCGATTTTTCTTACAGTACGAGCAGTTAATTTAACATTAACATCTGCAACCACTTCACCTGTATCAGCATCAACCAATGGAGCCAACAACTTCATATTACGGAAAGCATCGGGTTCAAACGAACGTGACCAACCACCATCATTTTTTTTAAATGTTACAGTATTATAAAAATAAGAAAGAATTTCATCATCATCCATTCCACGCACTGGAATAGAATCCACATCTCCACCCTCTGTTGCTTTAGCATCACGCAACGCAATAGAGTTTGCGCCTTCTAGCGCATATAATAATGTGGTAACAGGGAATTTTCTTTTACGATCAATACGAACGTAAATTAAATCTTTACTATCAAATTCAAAATCCAACCATGAACCACGATAAGGAATAATTCTGGCTGTAAATAAAAACTTACCAGAAGAATGCGTCTTACCACCATCATGGTCAAAAAATACACCTGGACTACGGTGCATTTGTGATACAATAACGCGTTCCGTACCATTTACAATAAAGGTACCATTTTCCGTCATTAAAGGCATGTCACCCATATATACGGGTTGCTCTTTAATATCGCGGATAGAACGTGAACCTGTATCTTCGTCAATGTCCCAAACAATCAAACGAAGAACGACTCTCAAAGGCGCCGCATAGGTCAATCCACGCTGAAGGCATTCCTCAACATCATATTTCGGTTCTTCAAATTCGTAATTTACAAATTCGAGACGACCGTTACCCGCAAAATCATTGATTGGAAAAATCGAACGAAATACTTCCTCCAACCCCATTAAGGAACGATTCTCTGGCTTTACATCGCGCTGTAAGAAAGCCTCATAACTCGCCCTTTGCACATCAATAAGATTTGGCATTGGTGCGATTTCTGGAATCCGTCCAAAATTTTTGCGAATGCGCTTGCGTCCCGTGAACGATTTGCTTACCGCGTTCATCGTGTATTGTGCCCCATCGCTTGTTGCCAGATATATTTGTTACTACTCATCATTTATAAAACAAATAATCGGCTAATGATAACTAAAATATAACTCTCAACCAAAGAGTTACGCCTACCCCTAAAACCTAGGGAAACATATTTTATTCACGTCGTCAAAAAATTCTCTTTAACGACCAAGTAGGCGGACACCCAAACCTTGGGTTCCGCCCTACCATAATCCTAAATCCAACGATATAAAGACAACCCTATAAGCGTTTGATCCATAGCATTATTTAAATTCGACAGTAGCACCTTGTTCTTCAAGGGTCTTCTTAATTTTTTCTGCTTCATCTTTATTCACACCCTCTTTAAGAGTTTGTGGCGCACCTTCAACAAGATCTTTAGCTTCTTTTAAACCAAGACCTGTGATCGCGCGGACCTCTTTAATGACGTTAATTTTTTTGTCACCAGATTTAGCAAGAATTACGTCAAATTCTGTTTTTTCTTCAGCAGCAGCACCCCCAGCAGCAGGAGCAGCAGCAGCTACTGCAACAGGAGCAGCAGCGGAAACGCCCCATTTTTCTTCTAACATTTTAGAAAGTTCTGCAGCTTCCAAAACAGTCAATGCAGATAATTCGTCAACAATTTTAGCTAAATCAGCCATGATATCTATCCTATTTATATACTAATATAAGTGTTTAATACAAATTTACTAACAATTTAGCAAATTAATAAAAGCTTAATCTTATTAAGCCGCTTCACCTTTGTCCGCATAAGCGCCAAAAACCCGTGCCAACTGTCCAGCAGGAGCTTGAACAACACCAGCAATACGTGTAGCAGGTGTGGAAATAAGTCCAACCAATTGTGCACGCAATACATCCAAGGATGGCAATTCAGCCAGAGCTTTAACTTGATTTACATCAAGCATCTGCCCATCTAAATTACCACCAAGGATTTCAAGTTTATCATTGGTTTTGGCGAACTCGACGGCTACCTTTGCAACTGCAACTGGATCTTGTGCCCATGCAAGAGCAGTCGGACCAGTTAACAATGGGGTAATACCTTCGAATGGGGTACCTTTAGCAGCAAGGGTGACCAAGCGGTTTTTTCCAACTTTATAAGTTGCACCAGCAGCGCGCATACGACGACGCAAATCTGTAACAGCAGCCACATCCAACCCTTTGTTACGTGTAACAACAAGCATTGATGTATTTGCGAAAACAGATACCATGGAAGCAACAAAAGCTTGTTTTTCCGTGCGGTCCAAATCCCGTCTCCATTTTGATCAGTCAATCATTGACTGTTCAGGTTACCATTTAGATTATATCTATACAAATATAATCCGGTTCGCCTGTCCTAAACGGTTACACTAGCACATAAACAGATTTTAAAAATCCATACATACCAGCCCCGCCTCCCGTTCGCAGTTACAATAACTTTTAAAATAAAATTACGCACGGTCTTGGACAGGTGTAGGGTAAGATATCCTACCCTATATATGCATTGACTTGCAAAATACAAGTCAATGATAACTCTACTTTATATTAACCAGCGTTAACGCTAGCAATATCAATTTCAATCCCAGGCCCCATAGTTGAAGAAAGATAAATTTTCTTCATATAAGTACCTTTTACACCTGTTGGACGTGCTTTTTGCACTGCATCAACAAATGCACGGATATTTTCTACAAGATTGGTTGCTGTAAAAGATGCTTTACCAATACCAGCATGCACAACACCACCTTTTTCAGCGCGGTATTCTACTTGTCCAGATTTAGCAGCACCTACTGCCCCCTTAACATCCATTGTCACAGTTCCCAGTTTAGGGTTTGGCATCAATCCACGTGGACCAAGCACTTTACCTAAACGACCAACCAATGCCATCATGTCAGGGGTTGCAATACAACGATCAAAATCGATTTGACCAGCTTGGATTTTTTCAGCGAGATCTTCATCGCCAACCACATCAGCACCTGCTGCTTTTGCTTCTTCAGCTTTTTCGCCACGAGCAAACACACCAACGCGCAATGTTTTACCTGTCCCATGAGGAAGAGACATTAATCCACGAACCATTTGATCTGCATAACGAGGATCTACGCCCAGGTTAATCGCAATTTCAATAGTCTCATCAAATTTAGCTTTAGCATTACCAAGAACAAGAGCAATCGCTTCTTGTAAAGAATAAACTTTATGACGTTCTAAAGTAGCATGAGCCGCAGCAAGACGTTTATTTTTAGCCATGTCTTAAGACTCCTCTACTTTCAAGCCCATTGAGCGTGCTGAACCAACCAACATACGAACGGCACCATCAACATCATTCGCATTCATGTCTTTCATTTTTTCAGCAGCGATTTCACGCAATTGGCTCATTTTCACTGTACCAACAGTCGCACCTTTACCAATAACTTGAGCACCTTTTGATACTTTAGCAGCTTTTAACAAGAAATAAGTATTAGGTGGTGTTTTTGTAATAAAGCTGAATGTACGGTCTGCGTATGCAGTAATCACAACAGGAATTGGCATTCCTGGTTCAAGATTTTGAGTCGCAGCATTGAACTCTTTACAGAATTGCATAATATTCAAACCACGTTGACCCAATGCTGGACCAACTGGTGGGGATGGATTTGCCTTCCCCGCAGGAATTTGTAATTTAATGTAGCCAACAATCTTTTTGGCCATATCCGGGTCTCCTTAATAAATTCTACCCAGACCGCGGTTCACACGAAAACCGCAAGGCAAATATAATCACCTTACAATTCATCTCCCGCGTTCCGATGAGAACTTACCTCTTAACTATTTATCCAAAGATTTGTCAAGTTTTTATTTTTAAACAGTGTTTTTTTGCTTTGAGGATTCTTGAAACTAAGTTTTAAGTATCTGACTACTATAAATTCTATAATATATGACTATCACCAGTTTATCTTAAAAGTTACTCGGCATTTTTTTCAATTTAATTATCTTTTAACCCCAAACCTAAATTATTATATTGGAACACCCCTACTGATTCTAATTTCTTCTGTGGAAGTTCATTTACATCCCATCCGCCTCCCAACGCTGTAATTAAATTAACTGAGGCTTGCATCAATCTTGTTTTACTTTCTACCTCAGCAATCTGGGCTGTTAAAGCTGCTGTTTGTGCGGTTACAACATCCAGATAATTTGTTAACCCACCCGTATATAAAGACATAGCCATTCCTTGGGTTCTTAACGCTGCCTCAGAGGCAGCTTTATTCTCTTTGAATTTTTGAGACATTTTTTGAGTTAATGTTAAATTATCCGCAACTTCTTTAAACCCATTTAATACAACAGAGCGATAATTATCTCTGGTTTGTCGGTATTGAGACCAATTCCTTTGTAATGTTGCCCTGCGTAATCCGCCTTGAAACAAAGGTAAAGCAGCTTTTACAGCCGCAGACCACATACTATTGGGCAAAGTTGCCAAACCAAAACCACTATCTTCAAAACCACTTAATGCATTAATGGTAATATCTGGATAAAAAGCAGCTTTTGAAACACCAATCGCACGATTAGCTGCCGCCATTTGTCGTTCAGCGCTGGCAATATCAGGGCGACGTTGCAACAAAGCTGATGGCACACCCAAAGGCACATTTGGAACATACATTGATTTATTTGAATTTACAGGAGCAATATGAAAGCTCATGGGGACTTGATTGACCAATACAGCAATAGCATGTTCGGTAATATCACGTTGAGCCTGAATTTCTGTTTGTTGTGCCTTGGTCGTTTCAAGCTGATTTTCAGCCCGTGAAACATCAATACCCGCAGCAATTGCGCCCATTTCACGCATACGAGTCACATCAACAGCTGCTTCGAAATATTTAATCGAATCTTTTAATACTTCATTCTGCGCATCATATCCACGTAAAACCATATAATTTAGGGCTAATTCAGCTTCCAAACTTAACCTAGCCCCTTCATAGTCCGCAGCACTGACTTGCGCTAGACTACGTTGCATCTTAATCTGGTTTCGTATTCGTCCCCATAAGTCCACCTCCCACATTGCAGAAGCTTGATACTGGGCGTTATTTTCTGTGATTGGACCATTGCTGGATGAGCTCCGAAATAAACGATTATGAGACTGTTTATACCGACCACCACCTGCTGAAAGTGTCAAATTAGGATATAATTGTGATTTGACCTCGCTTAACAAAGCTCGACTTTGCATAAAAGTTTCTGCTGCGGCCTTTAAATCAGGATTATTTTTATTCAGCTGGTCTTCTAATTGATTTAAAATAGGATCATTAAATACCGTCCACCAAGCCCCTTTTGGAATTTCATCGGCAGGCTGTGCAACATGAAAGGGGGTCGTGCCTTGCCATGTATCTGGCAAAGCATAATGCGGTTGTTTATATTCAGGGGCTAAATCGCAAGCACTTAATATGAATAAACCTGAAAGTAAACATATCCCTATTCGTGCATGTGGTAATTTAATATGTTTCAGCATTATTGTTGCACCTCAACAGGTTGTGCAGCGTTTTTCTTTAAAGACTCATTCTCATGTTTAAGAGTTATTTGCTCTGTATTTTGAAAATCATCATTATATCCAGGGGTGCTATCTACCAGCTTAACCAACTGTCCATCCATTAAACCCGCCGAAGGGTTATTCACGATACGATCTGTTTTAGCAACTCCTGATAAGATTTGCACAGATTTCCCTAAATTATTACCCAAAGTAACATTATGCATTCTAACCCGATTATCCGCTCCAACCACAGCCACTTGCATTCCTTGAGCCCTAAAAATTAACGCTTGCTCTGGTAATATCAAGATATTTGGATCCGAAGGCGCAATAAAATGAACATTTACAAAAGTGCCTGGCCATAATAAATGAGACGCATTATCCACCGTTAACTCTGTTGTCACGGTTCGAGTTGTTGTATTAAATGCACGTGCAGATGTTAAATAATCTGCTTTGAATACTTTACCTGGATATTGAATGGCTGTTAATTCTGCTTTGATCCCAGGTTTTAAAATCGAGGCATAATCTTGGGGGACATCAACAAACACCCGTAATCGATGAATATCTGCTACAGTAAATAATTCAGTGGCTTTACCAGAATGACTTAAATCACCATTATCATTCACGAAATCACCAACATCCGTTAAACGAGAGGTTACTACACCATTAAACGGAGCTCGAATACTTTTAAACGCTTGTAAAGCAGCATAACGATCCACATCATGCTTTGCCGCATCAACTAACGCATCTTGTACCTTGGCATTGGCAGCCTGTACATCGACCTCTTGTTGCGAAACCGCTTTTGTTCCCGAAAGTGCTTTCCACCGTTGTGCTGTGACTTTGGCTAGTTGATATTTTGTTTGAGCCACTTTCAAATTTGCTCTGGCTGCTTCATATTCCGCATCTAAACTAGGGGTGTCAATCGTTGCCAATAAATCTCCCGCTTTAACATCAGCACCAAAATCTTTGTACCATTGTTTTACATACCCAGATACTTGAGCATAAATCGGCGCTTGATACCAAGCAGTCACATTCCCTGGCAACGTCAAATTACGTAATGTTGGTCCTGTTTGTGGATTAATATATTGCACTCTTGGAATAGATGAATCCTTAGCCTCTTTTACCAACACATGGACATAATGCTGACGCTGAACAATTTCTATTCCAGTATAAATCACTGCACCAACAGCAATGAATGCAAAAACTGCTTTTGTTTTTTTTGAAAACCCAGACATCAAACAGCTTCCTTTTTCTGACGATGATACACAAGTGCAAAAACACAAGGAACAAATAATAAAGTTGCTAAGGTTGCAACGCTTAATCCACCCATTACGGCTCTTCCTAGAGGAGCATTTTGAGTATTACTTAATGACATTGGCAACATCCCAATAATCATTGCCGATGCTGTCATTAAAACGGGTCGAATACGCCCATAACCCGCCTCCAATGCTGCCAAAACAGCATTTTCATGCTCAGCCAAACGCTCTCTTGCAAATGAAACCACTAAGATCGAATTCGCAGTCGCGGTTCCCATACACATAATAGCCCCTGTTAATGCTGGAACGGATATAGAGCTATGCGTTATAAATAAACTCCACGCAATTCCTGCCAATGCCCCAGGCAACGCCGTAATAATCACAAAGGGGTCTAACCAAGATTGAAAATTAACCACGATAATCAAATAGACTAGCAAAATCGACATTGCCAACCCACCAATTAACTGTGAATAAGCATCATACATCGTTGTTGCCTGACCGCGAATAGCAATTATAGAGCCTCTGGGTAATTGCGAATTAAGATCCTGAACTACTTTATTAACATCCGCTGATACAGCACCTAAATCACGACCATCGTTGCTGGCATAAATCTCAAAAACAGGCATGATATTATAATGGGAAACCTCTCCACCTGTTCCTGTTTGTGAAATATGACTTAAAGAGCCCAACATTTGTGTTTTGGTTTTTCCAGAAGCACCATCAGGTCCATTCACAGGAATTGTCTCTAGATCATTCATGCTTTGTAACTCAGATTGAGGCGTCTGAATATTCACCAAATGTGAAACCCCTGTTTTAGGATCAAGCCAATAAGTTGGCGCAGTTTGACCACTACCTGACAATGTTGCCAGAGCATTATTAGCAATATCAGCTTCTGTTAATCCTGTGCTTAATGCAAATGTTCTGCGTGTATTAATCATCAATGTTGGCATTGTAACCGTTTGTTGAACCCTTACGTCAGCAATTCCAGGAATATTTTTTAATTTTGAGGCAACAAATTTAGCATATTCATAATTTGCTGATAAATTACGCCCCACAATTTGCACATTAATTGGCGCTGGTAATCCGAAATTTAAAATCTTGGCTGTCATATCCCCTGGCATAAATGCAAAATCTATTCCTGGAAATTTATCCCTTAACCCTTGACGTAATAGTTTGCGATATTCTGCAATTGGAGATTCAGAGTTATTCAAAGAAATTGTTAAATCACAATCTTGCGACCCAATAGTAGGCGTTGGAATAAAAGCCTGATTTAAGCTACTAAATGGTAATCCACAATTATTGACAATTCCTTTGACTTGACCAGGCAGTAATTTCTCAATTTCTTCATTGACTAAATACGAGATTTTACCTGTTTCTTCAATTCGTGTTCCCAAAGGTGCACGCATGTGCAAATCCAGTTCCCCTGATTTAATTTCTGGAAAAAAATCTTGCCCACAAAAATACAGCAATCCCATCGAAGCAAGAGAAAAGAGCATAAAACCAGCAATAAATCTTTTTCGGATCGATAGTAAATGTTTTAATAACGCCTTATAATTTACCCTAAAACGTTCAAATCCAGCGTCAAAACTATTTAAGAATTTCTGAAATTTTGAAATCTTACGATTAGGACTTTCATGTTCTCTGATCTGACCCGGCAAAAGATAATAAGCCATTGTTGGAACCAAAGTTCTGGACAAAATAAAAGAAGCGATCATTGCAAAAATAATGGCTTCTGCCATGGGCATAAATAACCACCCACCTACTCCAGTTAATTCAAATAGTGGAAACCAAACAATACAAATACAAAGCGTTGAAACAAAAGTTGGAATGACAATCTGATTAGCCGCATCCACAATCGCATCATAGAGATTTTTTCCCATCTCTAAATGCGTATCGATATTTTCAATCATCACGGTGGCATCATCAACCAAAATCCCAACAGCCAACGCCAACCCTCCTAGGGTCATGACATTAATTGTCTGCCCTGCTAAACCTAGTCCAATCAAAGCTGTTAAAATAGCCAAAGGAATAGAAGTTGCAATAATTAACGTCGATCGCCACGATCCTAAAAATAAAATAACAACAATACTGGTTAGTAACGCAGCAATAACCATTTCATGCACAACATCTTCGACAGACTCTTTTACAAAAGTCGAAGCATCTGAAATGATATCTATCTTTACCCCTGGTGGCAGAGTTTTTTGCACTTTTGGTAAGAGTTTCTTAATCCCAGACACGACATTCAATGTCGAAACATCGCCCGATTTCATCACCACCATCAGGATCGCTTTATGCCCTTTAACCAACACCAAATTTGTTTGAGGTGAACCTCCTCTGTGTACCCACGCAACATCTTTTAAGTAAACCGTTGCATTCCCCACTTGTTTAATAGGAATATTGTTAAATTCTTCTATCGCTCGTGGGGTTGCATTGGTTTGCACCATGAAATCAACAGCACCAATTTTTTGATCCCCAGCAGGCAACACAATATTTTGCTGATTTAATGCATTACCAACATCTGTTGCCGTTAATCCATAAGCTAATAAACGTTTTTGATTTAAAGAAACTTGCACATTATTCGCCGTTCCCCCATAAGGCGAAGGCAACGCAGCCCCAGCCACAGAAACCAGTGACGGTCGAATAAGATTTGAGGCCATATCATAAAGCTGAGATCCTGTTATGATGCTGGAAGATATTTTTAACATCAATACAGGAACAGAAGACGCATTATATTTCAAAATCAAAGGGGGCGTAATTCCCTTTGGCATTTGCTTTAAAACGGTTTGTGAAACAGAGGTAATCTGAGTTTGTGCCTCGGCAATATTTGTTCCTGGCTGAAAAAATATTTTTACAATTCCACGACCATAAAAAGAATTACTTTCAATATGCTCAATATTATCAACGGTTGCAGTCAGCGCTCTTTCATAATAATAAGCGACCCGCCCTGACATATCCTCGGGCATTAATCCGTTATAATTCCAAACCACAGCAACAACAGGGATTTTAATATCAGGAAAAATATCCGTTGGTGTTTTGAAAATTGATAAGACCCCAAATACAACAATTAAAATTGCCAAGACAACAAAGGTATACGGGCGCTTTAACGCCGTAATAACTATCGCATTCACGTAACTAAATGCTCCATTTCTTTAATTTTGATAATAAATAATTTTCACAGCAGCTTAAATAACATCGTGCTTAATTATTTAACATGATTACAAATTATGAATCTTCGATATAACCAGTACCAGTATTATGCGAACAAACAATCATGCTATGATTAAATGAATTTTTGTCATATAAAAGGAAATAGCTTATAATAACTTACAAATTTCTTTTAAATCAAAAAATCATAATTAAGGTCAATAAGTCGAGATTGAGGCAGTATTAAGGCAATTTCGTTCAATTAAAACTTCAACATAACAGGCAAAATCAATCTCTATTTTCCTTATATACGAAACATATTTACGAAAAATTAATTAATAAAACAACTCTCTTAAGGCCCCAGGTGTCAAAATCCGAGATGGGTATATATCAAATATAGGCTTTTTAAAACTACCTTCTATATCAAAAGGAATGGCAACGAACCCACCACCTTTTTCAGGGCTAAATAGCTTACCAACAGCTGGTAAAAAACCAAACAATTTATTGATCGCATAAAGAGGCACGATCGTTCCTCTTACATCTAAATTTGCCTGATTAAGATTGACATTCCCCTGTAAAGTAGCCCCAAGCTCCTCATTATGAACCAACCCATCGGTAATGCTTAAAATACCATCACTCAATGATAAATTAGTTTGAATGGTATCCAAAATAATTTCTTTGTTCTTGCGCTTTTTAAACAAACCATAAATAGACGCATCACTTAGTCGACGCATAGCCAGCGGAGCATTTTCCAACGTAACGTTTTTAATGTTAATTTGACCATTGAAAGGTGCCGAAGGTTTGGCATCATCAAAACGTCCTTTGAACACAACACTTCCGCCTTTTAGCTGCGTTGAAACTCCCACTGTTTCCAAAATAGAACCAAAATCTTGGGCTTCTAAGTGAAAATACCGATAGTGATTTTTAGGAAATAGTGAAGCTGTCATTACGAATGGTTTACGCATTCCAAAAGATAACCGCATTAACCGAACCCCATTATATTCCATATAGGTTGTCACGTTCCCAAGAAATTGATCTTGGCGATAATAAATTTTTTGTGCTTGTATATTCACAATCCATTTACGCCCTCTTGGTCCGGAATATCGACCAGTCGCAGCAATCGGAAGTTGATATTGATCTTTTGTTTTTTTGGCTTTAGTTTTTTTCTTATCTTTGCCTATATATTTATTCACAAAAGGGACTGCATCCAAAGCATCTGCTTTTACAGACAAGCGAATATCACCTTTTTGTGGATTATTTATCGCTTCTTTGGTCATGGGAATATTCAAACTTGCCTGCCCCACAGAGCGACCAATCTGAAAAGAAGTAATATTGAGTTGTTGAGGAGTATGATTAACAACAGAAACATTTGCATCCAAAGAAAGATCTTTTCCTTGCGCATATAGATTGCGAATACCAATTAATTTACCTTGATCGAGCACAACATCTCCAGCAAATGTTGCTGGTTGCCCTATATTTTTTGTCCATATCGGCAATTGAATGCCTGCATTTGACAAATCAAATCGTAAATTTACCGTTGCTTGCCCATTATGTAATTTTTCATATCCTACAAATAAAGGAATATCACCAACAAAATCACCCGATGTATCGACTTGCATTTTTTTTAAGCTATCAGGGGTAATATCCAACCTTACTTGAGCTGTTTCTATGATACTTTGCTCATTTTTATGCGAGAATTTTTGCATATATTTTAACGTTACAGGAAAAACTGAAAAGATACCTTTGCCTGTTAACTCTAAATGATTGGTGTCTACATTGATCGTCAAAGATCCATCTTTAAAATCCTTATCCAAAGCCACATTATCTAAATAGGCATTTTGAATTTCATTATGACCTTGAATATCAATTTGTTCAATTTTCACTTTCTTTTTCAAAGGCAGTTTGACCTTTAAGGTCGTTTTCACATCTCCACTAGGATGCTTAAACGGCAAAGGGTGACGAGATAATAAGCGTAATCTAGGTTCAGACAACAACGCTATGATATCTTTTAATTTTCCTTGGATATCCGTAGAAATAATTCCTGTCTCTTCGTGATTATCTAATCCTGTGATCCACATATCGCCTTTAGGAACCGATAAAGTGCGATAATTATCTGTGGGTTTATTATTCGGATAAACAACCTGATATCCCCCCCAAAGCTTGATATATATACGACTGGGATCAACAAAGCGTAAGCTTGCTTTCATATCTTTTAAAGGTGGAACGGGACGCAACCAATAAATTTCAGCATGATCTGCCTCTTTGATACCACCACCAAGATGCACTAAATCTAGATGTTCCCATCCTTTTTGACTGGCTAACCCAACTTCAATATTAAATCCATGCACCTGACCTGACGTGATATTTTCTGTTACCCACGCATGAGCACCCTTGGCGACCGTCGCAGGCCAATAGTTTTTAATTGTTGCAAAATCCAAAGTTGAACTATTGGCAACAAAATTCAATTTAACTTCTTTTGTTTTTAATAAGCTAGATAGAAACAAAGACCCTGTAAATTGAAATAATGGTCCACTTTGATTTTGATCCAATGCTGTTGGAGAACGCAATTGTAAGACCATTTTATCCATCGTAACATGAATGGGCTTTTGCAAATCCGTTGAAAAGTCAGCATGAAGATGCGCATCAAGCGATGAAGGATATAAATCTTGTCCTTTAACCGCAACCCTCCCTTGACCTGTTTTAATGGTTAAAGCGGTTTCATAAGGTTCTATGACAGCTTGCTTTGGCTCTGATTTCAAACCAATATCTGCTGTAAGGGAAACGGGGAGATCAATTGGTGCGAGTGCTTTTAATGATGGGTTGACCCTCGCAAAATCAGCAGGATTAAACCCATCCATTTGTATATGCCATTTTAATAACCCCGTCTTATCCAGCATTTGACGTGCTATTTCTATATTTTCATCAGCTCCACTTTGCGCACTCAACTGAATCAAATGACCATCCACATCAAGTTGAGCCATTACATGCCCAACAATACCCAGTGTATTTTGGATATAAAATGGTGCGATATTCATATCAATGTGTTTTAATTGAATAACTTTATTATTTGTTTCGTCAGTCAATTTAGCATGGCTATTACGAATAGTAATTTCATGCAAATATCTTAAATTAAAATGAAATTTGGACTTAGAAGAACTCTTTTTTTGGTCGATTAAATCCAACTGTATCCTTTGATCAGATGTTCTTTTGAACCGTAATTCTGCACCATCCACACGCAGGGATAAAGGCTCTATCTCATAACGAAACAAAGGAGCAATTGCCAAACCCAGCTTGGCATATTGGATACTGCCCTGCACTTGTTCTTGATGATCTAAAATCTCGGCTTTTTTGATTTCTATTTGCAAAGGTGCCGAGAAACCCTGTTTCCATACAGGCCATGCGATGACAAGTTTTTCGAAATTTAATGTTCCTGCTGGATAATGTTTGTCTTTTCCTTTGATGATAGGCAGTGGCAACCATGATTTCACAAAAGGCGTAATATTCACAGGCTCAAATGCAAGATACATACCCCCAGCAACCACAACAGCGCTTATAAAAACAATCATTCCCAGAATAAAGAATAGAAAGTTTTTTAACCATCGTATAAGATGTTTTTGTTTCGTTGTCGTTTGTGGTTCTTGGTCTGTATTTGATTGCATACTTTATATAACTACTCATCAATGGATTAGGAATTACAAGGATCATTGATATGCCTGCACCTCATTCTAACTCTATTCCATGGTTTTATCAAAATTGGCCTAAACCAACCAATCAACAATCCGCCGATTTATTTCAAGAAGACCTTGTGAAATTATGGATACATTGCGAAAAAGATCCAGCATTTCTAGAGCAAGAATATAGTATTAATCTTATCCGTTCTATTGGTGGAAGCAGCCCTTATCTATCACATTTAATTTTACAAAATATCCATTTTTTTGAATTCCTTTTACAAAATGGTCCAGATGAAGCCTGCAAAGTAACCTTTGATACATTACATCAATTTTCAGCACAAGAATCTCGTCAAGCAATTGCCAAAATATTACGCATTACCAAGCAAAAAATCGCCTTAAGTTGTGCTTTGGCAGATATTGGAAATGTATGGTCATTACAACAAATCACGTTAACCCTCAGCAGTCTTGCAGAAGCAACATTGAACCTTGCTATTAATCATCTTTTACTCCATGCTCACGAAAATAAAAAACTAAATTTACAACATCCAAACACACCAGAAAAAAACTGTGGCTTTATCGTACTTGGAATGGGCAAACTTGGAGCAAGAGAACTCAATTATTCCTCTGATATTGATCTGATTATTTTATATGACCCTGAAATTTATCCAAATAATGATGGCTTAAATACGATTTTTGTAAGGCTAACCCGTCAACTTGTCTCTTTGATGGAAGAACGTGACGAGAATGGATATGTGTTCCGTACTGATTTACGCTTGCGTCCAGACCCCTCATCCTCTCCTTTGGCTGTTTCTTTACCTGCTGCCATTACCTATTATGAAAGCCTAGGTCAAACATGGGAACGAACCGCAATGAGCAAAGCCAGACCTGTTGCAGGGGACATCCCCGCAGGATATGCTTTTTTAGAAGCAATCCGCCCCTTTATTTGGCGCAGGCATCTCGATTTCACTGTGATTGACGATATCCACGCGATGAAAAAGAGGATCGACCAACATAAAAAAACTGGCAAACAAAACCTATCAAAACTCCCACCTAATCTTCCAGACGAAGATGCCTTGAATTGGCTGGTTGGACAAAATATCAAACTTGGGCATGGCGGGATCAGAGAAATCGAATTTTGCCCTCAAACCATGCAATTAGTTTGGGGAGGACGTTTCCCAGAGTTACAAGATTCAACCACCATCGGTGGATTGACCAAACTGACTGACAAAGACTTACTAACCGAGTTTCAAACGCAAAAACTAATAAAAGCCTATGCTTTGTTGCGTAAAACAGAACATCGTTTGCAAATGCAAAATGATTATCAAACCCATTCTTTACCCAACAATCTTGAAGAGTTAGAGCAATTTTCTATTTTTATGGGATATGAAACCCCTCATAAATTTGCTCGTGACCTTTTTCCTTTGATGCAATTTGTCAGGCAAACATTCGAAGGATTATTTGCAACCCCTGAAAATGATGAACAATATATTCTTGATATGCCCACAACAGAGCTAAAAGAATATTTAAATCAAAAAGGGTTTCCTGATGAAGCCGCCACCATTTTACAATCATGGAATGACAGCGGTCCCAGAGCGTTAAGAACTGCCAAAGCAAGAACTATTTTAACCAATTTGTTACCTAAATTATTGGATGCATTTGCAAACCAACGCAATCCATTATTAGTTTTACAACGATTCGACACTATTCTGGCACGCCACCGTGCAGGTCTTCAACTTTTATCCCTACTTGAACGAAACCCTGCATTAATTAAAAGATTATCAGCGGTTATTGGAACTTCTCACTTTATCGCCGAGCATGTCGCCAGCAACCCAGCAGCGATTGATGCGCTCTTGGAAACAAACCTCGTTAAAAACCGATTTGATTTACGCAAAACAATTCGAAATTATCTTAAAAACGCAGAACATTATATGGATGCAATTCCTGCGTTGCATAGTCTAGTACATAGTGAAGAATTTCGATTGTCCGTAGCTCATTTGGACAATCAAATCAGCCTAAATAAAGCACAGATTTTACGCACTTCTATGGCGAACAGCATCATGAAATCTTTGCTTGACCAAGTTACCAAAGAGCATCAAAGAAAATATGGAACTATTCCAAATGGGGGTATTTGTATTGTTGTTTTGGGTAAAGCTGGTTCTTGGGAAATGACTGCGGGTTCTGATCTTGATTTAATGTTGATTTTCGATCATCCACCCGAAATTTCTGAAAGTATTTGCGTTTCTAATAATAAAAAATCTATAAATCAACGTTCTTTGTCAACCAATAACTATTATATTCGGCTAACTCAAAATTTTATTTCTGCCATTACCAATGCTGGTTCCGCTGGTTCACTATATGAAGTCGATATGCGCCTGCGTCCTTCTGGCAGCAAAGGTCCCGTTGCGGTTTCCCTCACCTCTTTTAAACGATACCACAAAGAGGAAGCATGGACATGGGAAAGAATGGCTTTAACCAGAGCAAGAGTAATTGGTGGACCTTTAAAGTTACAAAAACGCATTACAAAAACCATTCAACATGCATTATCCAACGCCCCCCATAACCTCAGCAACAAGAACGTATTAAAAGATGCTACGAATATGAGGGCTCGTTTATTAAGAGATGCTCCCCCCAACAGTGTTTGGGATGTAAAACACCTTACAGGCGGATTAATGGAAGTGGAATTTATTGCCCAAACCCTACAATTAACTGCCAAAAATCCTGATATTTTTCATCCATGCACCCGTATTGCTTTACGAAATCTTGCAAAATACGGAATTATAGACCTAAAAGATGCCAAGATACTCATTCAAGCGGATAGTTTTTGGAGAAACCTACAAAGTTTATTAAGAATATTTTTTGGCAAACTGCCCCCTAAAGATATTACCACAGACCTGACCCCAGCAATTATTGAAGTGATGTCCAGAGATCTTTTAAAAACCGCAACGCAAGATATTCAAGCCATTACACAAATTCAAGAAAAAGCCGAAATGATTGGCAAGCAAGTCAGGACTATTTTTATAAAATATATTGGCTCTCTTACATAAAATGTTATGCTGTATTTATTCTATTTCTTTAAATCATAAAGGTATATTTCATGACAACATTAACCGAAGGTGCCAAAGCACCTAACTTTGAAATGCAAACACAGTTGAATAAAACAATTTCTTTATCTGAATTAAAAGGAAAGAAATTTATTCTTTATTTTTATCCCAAAGCAGATACTTCTGGTTGTACCAAAGAAGCATGTGCATTTGAAGAAAACCTCTCCACCCTTAACAAAATCAATATTCCTGTTATCGGTGTTTCAAGGGATCCTGTTAAAAAATTAAAGGCATTTGCAGATAAATATAATCTAACTTTTGCTCTTGCCTCTGATGAAGCAGGAAACGTGACAGAAGCCTATGGTGTATGGGTAGAAAAATCAATGTATGGTCGTAAATATATGGGCATTGAACGTGCGACATTCTTAATTGATGAACAAGGCACAATTGTAAAAATTTGGCCTAAAGTAAAAGTAACTGGTCATGTTGAAGATGTTTTAAACACAATCAAACAACTCGACCAGTAATTTATATTTACTGCGCTGGTGCCAATTCTGTTAAATTAGATGGCACCTGAAATAATTTTGAGTCTTGTGGTGCGTAAACCACTTTTAACGCTACAACTAATGGGATATTATTGCGCACAACACGTAACATAACCCCATCATCTGTATAACAAATATCGTTTGGATTGCCTTCAGTATCCACAATTTGCCATTCATTACAATGCTGACCTGCAACAGTGGCTTCTCCGACCTTCATATAATCACCAGCAGGTCTTTGCCCAAGTGCTAAGATTGAATCCCCAGGCGCATGCATTGTTGTTTTTTTCTTTAATTCTGGATTTAATACAACCAATTGCTGCTTTTTATAATCGGTAATCATGTATGTATCGACCCCTTGAGAATCAATACGTTGTTTCCACTCACCCACAGACCAACGCATTCTTTGATGAAATGGTGGTAAGCCAGGCATTGCACCAGCAATCGCATAAACAACATCCACATCATGTTGTGGCGTAATAAAAGGATTCTGATCCGCATCCACTTTTAATCCTTTTGACTCATCGAGCTCCTTTGCTTTCATCGGAATCAAAGGTTGAGCCACACTATTTGGTGCAATTAAAGTCGGAGTATCCCCTTTATGTTGTGGTAATTTTACAGGCTGATAGCCAACAGGAATCTCGAAAGTAGACGATGGTAACTTGCTGTAATCCACAGATAAAGCAATCGTTTTTCCCTCTACACCATCTGCATCTACACCTTCTTGTTTTAATAAAACCCCATCATCTGTGATACATACAATAGCTGCCCCTTTAGGACCTTTTACCTTCCAATCCTGACATAAAACACCTGCTATACGTTCAGTGCCTTTCTTTTGAAAAGTCATCTTAGGGTCTAAAAACAACCCTGATTGATCTGATTTACTGGGAACAACCGTATATACTCTTGATTTATTTGCAATGACTGTCGCAGTCTTTTTTGCAGAATCAACAATTACTGTTCCCAAATTATCCGGACCATCAACACGTAATCTATTCCCATCACCAGAAAATATAATTTTTCTGCTTTGCAACAAAGAGGAATTTTCAGGTTTCACTGCATAAAGTACGGTTACGTCTCGCTTTGGCATAAATAAAGGCTTTTCAGAATTGGCATCCTGACCCCATGCTCCAGACATGATAACAAGAGAACCAAAGCCAAACATCGCCCCCCTATACAAAGGCAATTGATACTTCTTTTTTAACAGAGACGACATTCTTTGCGGAACCTTCATTTATTAAATATAATTTGCTCGACACTATATGTGCAAAATCATGATGATGCACGCATTGCTTTGATTTCTTGAAAAATATCTGCTTTCCACTCATTATTCAACCAGTACCCTGATTGTGCAATCGCTGGATATAATCGTTTTTCATATTCGGTATCGCTGATTTCCAACCCACCAAATTGTGCCAAATGAGATGTCATGAACTGGGTATCTAATAATTGGAAATGACCTAACCTTAACCGTGCCACCAAATGAACCAACGCAATTTTTGAGGTATCCGTTTTTCTTGAAAACATACTTTCTCCAAAAAAAGCTTGTCCAATTGCCAACCCATATAACCCACCGACCAGCTGCTCTTGATCCCATACTTCTACAGTATGTGCATGACCTTGCTTAAAAAGTTCAAAAAACAAAGAACGTATCGGTTGATTAATCCATGTTTGCTCTCTTTGAGGGGTTGGATGTGCACATGCGTCAATCACTGCCAAAAAATCTGTATCGACTTTGACCGCATACTGATCTGCTAAAACAGTTCTTGCTAGCCGTCTAGATAAATGAAACCCATCCAAAGGAAGAATCCCTCTTTCCTCTGGACGATACCAGTATAACCTTGGATCATCTTTATCATCCGCCATAGGAAAAACACCTTGCCTATAGGCTTCTAATAAAATTTCAACCGTAATTTCTTCGCTATTTACTGACATTTGCTAAGAAGCTGCATATTCATCAAAACGTTGTTTGCGAATATATTCAATCGTCTCTTTCGCTAATGGTCCATGTTCACGCTCTAATCGACGTGCCACAAAATGCACACGTGCCAATGCACGATAATGCGATAAAAACGCAGCGTTCAAAGATGCACCGCATAAAGCGCTAACCACTGGCATCATTTGTAAACTTAATTTTTGTGATAAGCTCAGTCCATATTGATAAGAAATATCTGCCATCAACAACACCATTGGTCGTCCACGCAACATTAACCGTGCAGAGAAAAATCCAAGTTCATTTTCTTCATTAGCGCGACCCGCATTGCCAAAAGAACGTAATGCAAATACCTCTAGACACGCTCTTTTTGTATCTTCGTTGGATAAATCTTCGCCTTCTTCTTGGGCAATATTGGCAATTTCACGCATTAATGCCAATGTTGTAAAGCTAATATCAGGCAACATCCCGGTAAAACCTGTAAAGCCGCCGACTGCACCAGAAGTGACCACCATTGCTTGCATGACTGAACTGCGTATTTTGTTATAATTAGGCAAATTTTTCAAACGATCTGGTTGATAATCCATACCAACAATTGCCACATCAAAAGCAATCTGAACCGCACTATTGGCTAGATTTTGTATTTTCTTTTGAAAATTAACAGACAAGCCAAGGCTGCGACCACTTAACTTAACCGCGTGCCCCACTGCACCACCCATAATATCAGCAAGACGCAATAAAACCCCTCGACCAGATTCCAATTTATCCAGTGCTTGTGTTAATTGAGCAATTTCTTGATCGTTCAAAGAAAGGGGTGTTAAACTTGTATGATCTTGTATGGTCATTTGCGAAACCTTCTTTTTCTAGATATCATTATTTCGAAATCAATAAGGTGTTAAAGTAAATTACGTTATCATATTATTTAAAAAAATATGAGCTTAGTTTATTATGGATCTTATCAAACTCATTTTTCTTAAACTATTTTATTCAAAATATATGACATAAAAACCATTTTTTTCAAAATCTCTATTATTCTACTTTTTTATTATTGATTGCTGCCTAAAAAGATTTATTTGTAATATAACTACAGAAAAAGGATTTATCAAATGTTCAACTATACAAAAAAAACAATCACTCAAACGCTCTTGTCTTTTTCTCTTCTTTTCGGCAGCGTTGGATTAGCAAATTCCTCTTTTGCACAACAGAATTCTGCACGTCCAACTCCAAGCCCTGGTATGTCAGAATATCAACCTGTACAAGAATATACCAGCTCAATAACTGCGACTCAATCAAACAGCGTAACCTCTAAAAAAGGTCCTGGCTTACCTGGTTCGACCCCCAGCCAATCTCCGAATAGACCTTATAATGGTCCATCTATAAACATTCTAGGGACAGGTATTCGCGCTTATTTTGATGCACCTGTTTCCCCACCTTATAATGCTTCAGCATCTTATGATACTTATGCTGGACAGCCAGGCGGCAACAGAAACGCAATTCTACAACAAAGTGTTCGAAACGGTTATTAATATAAATAATTATCTATATTCATATAAATAATTATGTGATTGAATCCTTTTATATATAAAAATATAGATGATTATGAAATTAAAATAATACATAATCATCTATGTGCAATTCTTATAAATATCTAAAGCCAAGCTCATACAATAACCAAGAAGTTATTTTAACGCCATACGCCCCTCTGTCGCCAACCGATCAACACGCTCATTTTCAGGATGACCAGAATGTCCTTTTACCCAGTGCCACTGCACTTGATGTTTTTCCGCTGCTGTCTCTAAACGTTGCCACAAATCAGCATTTGCAACGGGCTTTTTAGCTGCCGTTTTCCAGCCATTCCGTTTCCACCCTGCCAACCATTCAGTAATACCCTTTCGCACATACTCACTATCTGTATATAAATTAACCAAACAAGAACGCGTTAATGTTTCCAAAGCAACAGCCGCCGCCGTCAATTCCATGCGGTTATTTGTTGTCTCTGCTTCACCACCAGACAATTCACGTTCTTTACCACGACAACGTAATAATATGCCCCACCCTCCTGCACCAGGGTTAGGACTGCATCCACCATCTGTCCAGATATCAACGAGAATTAACGCAGACTCATGTTCCATCAGAAAGCGCTATTAACGTTTGATGATATCGAAGTCGATATAAATATGGTTTAGGATCTTTGGGAGTAACCAACGCGTCTGCAGGCGTATGAATCCAATCATGTAACCGTGTTAATAAAAACCGCATCGCTGCACCCATATTCAATATTGGAAAGAAACGCTTTTCTTCGGGTGTCAGAGGACGAATAGCCTCGTATCCCTTTATCACAGCAGCAGATAAATTGGTTAAACAATGACCATCATCTTTAAAGCACCACGCATTAATCGCAATAGCTAGGTCATAAGCCAAGAAATCAGTACAAGCAAAATAAAAATCAATAAAGCCACTTAATTGATCTGGCACAGTGAAAAACACATTATCCGGGAAAATATCAGCATGAATTTGCCCAATCGGTAAATTATCTTTGTCGGTTGGCCATTGAGATAATATTTCGTGTAAAACAGGTTTGATTTCTTGAATAATTTGTTCTTGGTCATATCCCATTGATTTATTGAGTAAATCTTGCCAAGAATCTGGTCCCACATTATTTTTTCTATACTTGGTAAAGCCTGCTCCAGCCTGATGTAGCTGAGCAATTGCTTGCCCAAGTAAAAAACAATGATGTTCAGTAATTTCAGATGCTTCTCGTCCTTCAAGAAAGGTAACAATTGCTGCTGGTCGACCAGCAAGGACAGTCAACGCAACCCCATGTTTGTCAATAATAGGTAAAGGACACGAAACACCATGCTGCACCAAATGCCCCATATATTCTAAGTACCAAGGTAGTTCCTCCTCTTTAATCCGTTTTTCATAAAGAGTTAAAATATATTTTCCTGTTGTTGTTCCCAATAAAAAATTACTGTTTTCAACACCTTGAGCAATCCCTTTAAGGGACACGAGATCACCGATCTCGTAATTTTGTAAACATTCCGAGACTTCCTGCTCTGAAACTTGTGTATAAACGGCCATGAATAAGCCCTATGATTCCTAATTATCCTAGTGGTGCTGGTAAACTAAACGTAACATGTTCTTCTTTAACAATGCGTTCTTCGATATCAAGACTAAATCTGTCAGACAAAGCATCAATAATTTCTTGAACCAATGTCTCTGGTGCAGAAGCTCCAGCTGTAATCCCTAATACATTGACCCCGTCCAAAGCATCCCATTCTAAATTTTCTAATTTAGGGATTAACAATGCCTTTGGTGCCCCAGAACGTTCTGCAACTTCACGTAACCTCTGTGAGTTAGAAGAATTGGGAGATCCAATAACCAATACCAAGTCGCATTCAGGTGCTATTCTTTTCACCGCTTCTTGGCGATTCGTCGTTGCGTAACAAATATCTTCACGCTTTGGACCTTCGATCTTAGGAAAACGTTCACGAAGAATTGCAACAATTTCCGCTGTATCATCAACAGACAAGGTTGTTTGTGTAATAAAAGCCAAACGATCAGGATTTCCTGGCTGAACTGTTCTGGCTTCATCAGCATCTTTTATCAATGTTACCGCACCAGCAGGCAGTTGTCCCATTGTACCGACAACTTCGGGATGTCCCGCATGTCCGATCATCAAAATATGACGAGAGTTCTCTCCACCATGAGCAAAATGACGTTCTGCCTCTCTATGCACTTTGGAAACCAAAGGACAAGTCGCATCGAGATAAAGTAAATTACGGCGCTCTGCTTCTAATGGCACAATTTTTGGCACGCCGTGAGCAGAAAAGACAACGTGCGCGTCTTCTGGAACTTCATCAAGTTCCTCTACAAAGATAGCACCTTGCTTTTCTAAATTCTCGACAACAGTACGATTATGAACGATTTCATGACGCACATAAACAGGAGCTCCATACCTGCGCAGTGCTTCTTCGACCACACGAATAGCACGGTCTACACCTGCACAAAAACCACGTGGTCCAGCCAGTAAGACTTTTAATGCACGAGAATCTGTCGCAGGGGATTCTAAATTTTGACTTGGCATGACTTTTCCAAATAAATAACAAATATCTATAACTATATATTTATAGTTTGATTGCTAAGCAAGATACCATTTCATATTAAGAATTTAAATATACAGTATATTCCACATTTAATCATTTTGCTTTATGTTATGCAAACCTAGTTGTTCTTTTTATTACCCTATCATGGCAGAAAAAATATGATTCCTTTAAATACTCATCAAAAACCAATATTAAAAACTTTACTTGCTCCAATAAGTGCTAGCCTTTTCCTTTTAGGGTGTAATGCAAAAGAAACTTATGATTTTCCCCCAGCATGTCCCAAAGTAACGGTTCTTTCTTCTGCCTCTGATGCTTATCAATTTGCAAATAATACAAATGATTTGGCTCATTTAGTCACAAAAGCAAGTATCTTGGGTGTCGAAGGAAATTGTATTGACGATCCCAAAAATGAAGATAATAAAGAGAAGAAAAAAAGAAATAAACCCTATACCGATAAAATCGACACAACAATGAATGTTGTTATTCAAGTCAAACGTGGTCCAGCAGCACAAGAACGTCGTTATCAAATTCCTTACTTTGTTACGATGATAAAAAATGGGGAAATTATGGATAAACAACAATTCGTAGCTAACGTACAGTTTCCAGACAATATTGATCAAGTCACTTTGAAATCTGACAAAATATTACTTAAAATTCCAGCAACAGCTGATAGACAACCCGATGGGTATGAGCTTTTCATCGGTTTCCAATTAACCCCAGAGCAACTAACTTTTAATCGTGACCATTTCAGACCCGTGCAGTATAAAAGTTATTAAATATAAGTTTAACTAACAAGGTATTATTAGTTACCTTGTTAGCTGTATTATTTAAAAAATAAATTTACTTAGGCAACATACTACCCGTAGCAACAAAACGTTCGTGCCAAGAAAGTGCCTCTTTTAAATAATGCGGTGTATAGAATGATCCACTATTCAATCCTTTTTTATAATATTCTCTTAACAAAGGTCTGAAATTTGGATGTGCGCATTTTTCAATTAGTAATTCTGCACGCTGCCTTGGTGCGAGCCCTCGCAAATCAGCTAAGCCATATTCCGTAACAACAGCATGAATATCCATAGAAGCATGATCTACTCGGGAAACCATTGGAACAATCGCTGAGATTGCTCCATTTTTAGCTAATGATGGTGTCATAAAAATTGTCAGTTTAGAATTACGTGCAAAATCTCCTGATCCACCAATCCCATTCATCATACGTGTGCCCATAATATGCGTTGAGTTGACATTACCAAAAATATCAATCTCAATAGCTGCATTCATCGCAATACAGCCAAGACGACGAATGACTTCGGGATGATTGCTAATTTCTTGAGGTCTTAGAATAATCTTGTCTCGAAATTTACTAATATTATCATTGAAATATTGCACTTTTTCAGGACTCAGTGAAAAAGAAGTCGCTGAAGCAACGCTCATTTTTCCACTTTCTAACATTGCCAGCATACCATCTTGGATTACTTCGGTATACGCAGTCAGATTTTCAAAATCCCCTTTGCTTAATGCCTCCATCACAGCATTGGCAACATTTCCAACACCAGATTGTAATGGTAAAAATTCTTGTGGAATTCTTCCTTTTTTCTTTTCATCTTTTAAAAAATCCAGCAAATGACCCGCAATGAGGCGCGCATTATCATCTGGTGGACTAAAAGGGGTATTTCGATCAGACGCATTTGTTTCCACGACGGCAACGACTTTATCGAGGTCAACTGTCATATAATGAACACCGATACGATCTGATGGGGTGCGAATAGGAATAATATCTTGTGGATAGCTCGTGGAAACTTCCCAAATATCGTGCATTCCATCCAGTTCAACAGGTTGCCATGAATTCACCTCTAAAATTACTTTCTTAGCACTATTTAACCAAAGCTGATTATTCCCAACTGCGGAAGAAGCAATTAATTTACCATCTGAACGAATACTGGATAATTCAATAATTGCAACATCCATATCACCGACTGCACCGCTACGATAAAAGGGAGCAACCTGACCTAAATGCATATCAAAATAAGTTGTATCCCCATTATTAATGCGTTCACGCATTTTTGGATCTGTATTAAAAGAGGATCGATAGGAGACGCCGTTGACCTCTGCAAGAACCCCGTCCATCTGGGGACCCGTTGAAGCCCCCGTCAGCACTTTAATTTTAAAATCTTCACCTTTATCATGAGATTCTTTTATACGCTCTGCCAAAGCACCAGGAATAGCCTTAGGATAACCAGAGCCTGTAAAGCCACTAACCCCAACTAAATCACCATGATTAATCCATTGTGCGGCCTCTTCTGCACTACATATTTTCTGTTGTAATCCACTATGATGAATACGTTTATCTTGATTCATACGACCCTCTTTTTCAATTATGATTTCAAACAATATAACCTGTTTTTTTCTAAAAAAGAGACAAAAAACTTGAAACATATAGCACAAAACAACGTGAACAAGTGATCGAACGCCTCCTTTCATGAAATATATGATGCAAATTTTACACTTTATGTTTAAAATAGTTTCCTATGTCTAGTTTGTTTTCATCGAACCCTAAATCTTTGCGTATTATCGGAGACGTGCATGGTGATTGGCATGCCTTTCGGCATGCTGTACACACAAATCATTTCATCATACAACTGGGCGATTTAGTTGATTATGGTGCTGAAAGTGGAAAGGTAATGTCCTTGATGTTAAAGGTCATCGAGGAAAAAAGAGGGGTATTCCTGATCGGTAACCATGATCGTAAATTAGGCTTAGTGCTTAAGGGGTACAAACCTCGTATCGACAGTGCTTTGAATGAAACAATAGAACAAATTAAAAGCCATCCTGACAAAAGTTTACCTGAAAAAATCGTCCAAGCTCTCGAACAAGCACCCGCGTGGATTGTACTTAACAAGCTGATTTTTGTCCATGCTGGCTTTCACACCAGAATGCTGACAGAACAACCGCCTTTGAACCCACTAGCACAAATTAACCCTCTTTTATCCAGAGCTTTATACGGAGAAACCAGTAATAAACTTTATAAAAGTGGTTATCCTGTACGTAAATTAAAATGGGTTAATCATATTCCCGAAGGATACACGTTATATTGTGGGCATGATTGTCGATCAACGGATGGCAGACCTTGGGTTCGTAAAGGATATGCTGGTGGCACAGCAATATTTATGGATACTGGTGCCGGCAAAGGCGGACATTTGTCGTGGGTTGATATTACTTTGTAAATATCATTATTGTTTATTATTATTCAAAAAAGGATTATATATAATGAGCTCTCTTTCTTCAGCAGATGCTTTAGAACAACTGCAAAATCTTCGTCTAAGTATTGACAATATTGATAATGCTTTAATTCATATCTTAGCAGAACGTTTTCGTTTGACCCAAACTGTTGGAGAACTCAAAGCAACCCATAACCTTCCTGCTGCAGATCCTCAAAGAGAATCAAGACAAATTGCACGTTTACGCGAAATGGCTCAATCTGCACGGTTAAACCCTGATTTTGCTGAAAAATTCTTAAATTTTATTATCAAAGAAGTAATCCAACATCACAAAGCAATCGCCGAACAAAAAGACAGTAAATAATGTCAGCAACCTCTTATTTAACACTTTTTATTCTAAGACATGCCAAAGCAAAGGATCATGCTGATACAGATTTTGATCGCCCTTTAACAAAAAAAGGGCACCAACAAGCTGTTGAAAAAGGTAATCTGCTTAAAAGTAAAACTTGCTTTATTGATACGATTTTATGTAGTTCAGCCAAACGCACGACTGAAACATTCAGCTATCTAGATTTAAATATCGATCAATCGCATATTGTAACTGATAGAAATCTATATCTTTGTGATCCTGAAATTTTATTAACTTACACTCAACAAATAACCCACGGAAATTCTGCACTCATCATCGGTCATAATCCTGGCCTGCATCAATTTGCCTATGATTTACTTTCTCCTCGTCCGATACATCAGATAGAGGAAAAAGATTCTCTTTCTCAATCCCTCCCCAAATGTGGACTTGTAGAAATTCATTTCCATTGTAAAAATTGGTCAGAAATCAACTGGCATCAAGGATTGTTGTCCTCTTATTACCCATAAAACTTGCACGCCTCGCATAGACGTGACAAGATATGTTTCATTTTTTGTTATAATATTTCCATTTTTGTTATAATATTTCTGTAAATTAGTCTTAATACCTTAATATTTTACTTAGGAGTAAGTGTATGACTCAAACTACGCCAACCGCTCCATCTTTTAGCCCACCTCAAGATGAAGGCTCTGTAACCATTACCTATAAGGGTCAAAGCTCGATATTGCCTGTTTTATCTGGAACGAATGGCAATAATGTTATTGATATCCGTAATCTACAAAAAGACCTGAACTTATTTACGTTCGACCCAGGTCTTGGAACAACAGCATCTTGCGAAAGTAAAATTACTTATATTGATGGGGAAAAAGGCACGCTGCTTTACAGAGGATACCCTATTACACAGCTCGCAGAACATTCTAGCTTTCCAGAAGTGGCTTATTTGCTTTTATATGGCAATTTACCAACACGCCACGAATATCACGAATTTGTTAATCGCCTCGAAGAAAAATCATTATTACACGAACAAATCCGTAACTTCTTCAACGGTTTCCGTCGTGATGCACACCCTATGTCCATCCTCTGTGGAACCGTTGCTGGTCTATCTGCATTTTATCCTGAAGGCACTGATACCTCAAACGAAAAAAGCCGCGATATTGCTGCTGTTCATCTGATTGCAAAAATTCCGACAATCGCTGCATGGGCTTACAAATATTCTCGTGGTGAACCATTTGTGTATCCTAGAGCAGATTATTCATATTCAGAAAACTTCTTAAATATGCTCTTTGCTCGTCCAGATACACCTTACAAAGTCAATCCTATCCTCAGCCGTGCATTAGATCTCATTTTGATTTTACACGCCGATCATGAGCAAAATGCCTCTACCTCTACCGTAAGATTAACTGGTTCTACGGGGGCTCATCCTTTTGCATGTATTGCTGCGGGAATTGCTGCATTATGGGGACCTGCCCATGGTGGTGCAAATGAAGCAGTTTTAAAAATGCTTCACACAATTGGCTCCAAAGAAAATATCCCTGATTACATCGCCCAAGTCAAAGATAAGAATAGTGATGTAAGGTTAATGGGCTTTGGACATCGCGTTTATAAAAACTTTGATCCACGTGCTCAGATCATGAAAAAAACTTGTGATGAAGTACTTCGTGAATTAGGAACCGATGATCCGTTATTAGAATTAGCAATGGAATTAGAAAAATATGCGTTACAAGATGAGTATTTCGTAAAACGAAAATTATATCCGAACGTGGATTTCTATTCTGGGATTATATTCAAAGCAATGGGCATTCCAGAAACGATGTTCACCGCATTATTTGCCGTTGCTCGTACCGTAGGATGGGTGAGTCAATGGAAAGAAGCTTTTAATGATCCATTACGCAGAATCTATCGTCCTCGCCAGCTTTATACTGGTCCGACAGAACGTGACCTTAAAAATTCCAAATAATTTAAATTAAACTCTAAAATCAGGAAATTTAATGTTTTAAATTTCCTGATGTATCAGAGCAATCACAACCGCGTGTTTGCCCCTCTGATACATTATAAAAATAATGATCAATCCATTCAGAAACCAATAAACGAGCCTCTGTGATAGACGATTCTGGATGATAGATTCTGTATAAATTTGTGCAGCTCTGAAAGATTTGAACTTCGTCAATTCCTGCTGACTTTAACTCTTGATAAGCTGTAATAACAGAGCGTTCACAACGACGTTGTATATTATTTGCCTGAATGGTCACGAGCTGTTCCTAATTTATTAATAAAAAGTTAACAATAAGAAGCAATCTCATCTTAGTAAAGTCACTTTATAATGTAAGATAGGTAATTTCTTGTGACTTTTGACATTTTTAACACGATATTTACTGATTTTTTATTAAAAGCCATATATAAAAGAGTCATCATCACAAGTAAGATTTTAAAACAGGACACGAATTAATTATGTCTCAAACAACAACGGCTTCTGCCAGAAAACAACCTCGTTCTCCTCGTATGACCGAGTGGGATCGTGATGCTGCATTAATTACAGCAAGATTATTATTGGAAATCAAAGCTGTTAATTATCGCCCAAATGATCCTTATCTTCTGACCGCTGGTTGGAAGTCTCCTGTTTATATCGATTGCCGCAAGATTATTTTCTTTCCTAGAGCCAGAGCTAAAATTATTGAGCTGGGTGTTGAAAAGATTTGCCGTCACGTTGGTTACGAATCTTTTGATGCTGTTGTCGGTGGTGAAACTGCGGGTATTCCTTTTGCCGCATGGTTTGCGGATCGTATGATGACCCCGATGGCATATGTCCGTAAAAAACCAAAAGGATTTGGACGTAATGCACAAATCGAAGGGGACGTTCCTGAAAATATGCGCACCCTATTGGTCGAAGATTTAACCACAGATGGGATGTCTAAAATCGGTTTTGCCAAAGCATTACGTGATGCGGGTGCCATTGTAGACCATGCTTTTGTTGTCTTTTTCTATGGCGTATTTACAAGTGCTTATCAAACATTAAGTGAAATGGGTATTACACTTCACTCTCTTTGCACATGGTGGGATATTTTAGAAGTAAGCTCTGAATATCCATATTTCTCTAATGGAGATACTTCTGAAATCAGACGCTTTTTAGAAGATCCTTGCGCTTGGTCTGCAAAACATGGCGGCGTCAGCAATGAGCAAGAAGCATTAGCGTATAAAAAAGCACGTTTATAGTCCATATTCTTTGTCATACAAATGACCTATCATATCCTTGCATTTGATTCTGGTATTGGAGGGCTTGGTATTGTCCAAAGCCTCCAACAACAGCTTCAAAATAGTTCTCTCGATTTATCAATCGATTACTTAGAAGATAATTTAATCTTCCCATATGGCGAGCAACAAGATGATTTTCTTATCCAGAGAATCATCCATTTAATTGGTATTGCAATCGATAGATTAGAACCTGATTTAATCATTATTGCCTGTAATACAGCCAGCACCATTGCTTTGCAGGCTCTAAGAGAACATTATCCCAACACATCATTCGTTGGTTGTGTTCCACCCATTCGTTGGGCGGCAAGGATCAGTCAAACTAAACATATCGGATTACTGGCAACACGGGCTACTGTGCGTCGACCATATTTAAAAAGTTTAAAGGAACAATTCGCAGCTGATTGTCAACTTATTGGATATGGTTCACCCACTTTGGCACAAATTGCCGAACGGGTTTTCAGACAAGAACCCTATAATTCTGAAGATATCCAAAAAGAAATTAATGCATTATTGCAAATGCCTTTAGCCGATCAAATCGATACAATATGTTTAGGCTGCACGCATTACACCTTTGTCTTGCCTCATCTACAAGCCTTGTCGCCTCGCCATATTCAATGGCTAGACCCTGCTAATGCAGTTGCAAAACACGCTTTGGATTTAATAGTACAAAATACTATTTTACCAAATAATAACACACCACGAGAAAACAGATTTTATTCTACTGCTTTACTTTCAGAAGATGAGGCTTTATCAAAGCAAATCCTTACAATAGGTTATAAAGATCTGCTTCATTTCGCTTTTTAAAAATGACGAGTAACGGTATATCGGGCAATATCTTCGAATAAACGATGTAATTCCCCTTCTGGAAAGTGACGAATAGCATCACAAGCCTTGTTCGCAAAAGACATTGCTTCTTGCAAAGTCGCATCCAAGGCTTGGTGTTTTTGAATTAAAGATAAAGCACGTTGTAAATCTTGTTCATTTTGCTCACCAACTTCAATCACACGTTCCCAAAATTTCTTTTCTTCTGCATCTGCTTTTTGATAAGCAATCAAGATAGGATACGTAATTTTCCCTTCACGGAAATCGTCACCAACCGTTTTGCCTAATTCTTCTTGATTTGCCGAATAGTCCAACGCATCATCAACCAGTTGAAACGCCATTCCTAGATTCAAACCATAAGCTTCAAGTGCCTCTTCGTCTTTTATAGAGCGTTCAGAAACAATTGCCCCCACTCGACAAGAAGCAGCAAATAAAGCAGCCGTTTTCCCATAGATGACTTCAAAATAACGCACGATAGACGTTGACAAATCATTTTGAATTGTCATTTGCAATAATTCCCCTTCTGCGATTGTCGCAGAAGCCTGGGAAATAATACGCATGACCTCCAAAGATCCATCTTCTGTCATAATTTGAAAAGCTCTGGAAAATAAAAAATCCCCTCCTAAAACAGAGGCAGCATTCCCAAAAACGACATTGGCACTTTCTGTTCCACGCCGTAACAAACTTTCATCAACAACATCATCATGTAATAATGTTGCCGTATGTAAAAATTCAATACATGTCGCCAAGCGAACATGACGAGGCATCACATCATCGGGTTTAAATTCATACCCACATAACCGAGCCGAAGCCAACGTTAACAAAGGGCGTAATCGCTTACCCCCAGCAACGATAAGATGAGCAGCCAACTGTGAAACCAATTCCACAGAGCTTTGCATTCTATCCATAATGACACGATTACAAAGCGTCATATCTTCGCCTAAGTAATCTAGTAATCTTTGTAAGGGTTCTTTTTTATCCATGGAGATGGGCTTCTTACTCTTCTACCTTTTTATAGAATTGTTACTTTCAATTCCAACCAACTATGTGTAAAACTTAAAATATTCTTATTCAATCCAAAAACAAGACTATAAAACATTTTTATCATTAACACCTCACTTATTATTAAGTTAGAATACAATTTATTTTGTCAAAACATTTTTTCGGTTCATGATTTATGCAATCGCTGCCATCTACATCCTCTTTTATACACCATAAATCAAAAAAAATATCTGATGGAACGCTTCTCGAGGGAAAGATTTTTTATCGACAATATCAGGAAGGATACAGAACCGCACTTGAACCGATTTTAATGGCGGCTTGTATACCCGCAAAAGCAGGACAAACCATTATAGAAGGGGGATGCGGCGCTGGGGCTGGATTAATGTGCCTGAACTATCGTGTTCCAAACATTACAGGGATTGGTTTTGAACAAAGTCAAGAAATGCTGGCATTGGCAAATGACAATTTTCAACTAAACCAAATGGAGAATTTAAAAGCCATTGAGGTAACGCTTCCTAAACTTCCTAAACGACCCTTTAATTTCCTATCCAAAGGACAAGAACATGTCGATCATGTGTTTGCCAACCCCCCTTGGCACGCCCATAATAGCTTCCCTTCTCCTGATCCTCAAAAAGATCTAGCAAAAAGACTTCCCAAAGACTTTCTTGCAGAATGGATTTATGCGCTCAGCCGACCGTTACGCCAAGGGGGGACCTTGACCCTTGCCCTTTCTGCGTCTTTATATGTAGAAGCCAGCGCAATCATGAATCAGTATAAGCTAGGCTCTATTATATTATTTCCGTTATGGCCCAAAGTGAATCGCCCCTCACGAATCATTTTATTACAAGGACGTATGGGATCCACTGGAGGCGGTCGGATTTCTCCTGGTATGATTTTGCATAATGAGGATGGTGACTTTACCACCCAAGCCAACCATATCCTCAAAGATGGACAAATGCTTTGCTTACTTCCTTAAAGTTGTTTATATAATACCAAAGAATATGTGCATTTTGGCACCGCATGTAACCATAAAATAACACTCTTCTAAATTTTGTAAAAAACTATATATAGTATGTTTACAATTTTTTATACACAATATATACAATATTTAACACCATCACATCAATACCTACTATAATCATTTTATATGGGTAGAATGCTGCTTTAAGGGTTGTTTATTAACTTTACCATATATAACCCAAAAAACTATAAAAGGAGACGTTCGTTGAGCAACGATACTAACGGTAATGCAAAAACTCATAATTTAATGACTTATAACCCAGTCTATAAGCCATTTCATTATCCATGGGCATACGATGCATGGTCGACACAACAACGTCTTCACTGGATTCCAGAAGAAGTTCCACTAGCGGAAGATGTCAAAGATTGGCATAAAAAATTAACCGAATCAGAAAGACATTTAATTACTCAAATATTTCGGTTTTTTACCCAATCCGATGTTGAGGTTAATAATGTCTATATGAAATATTACAGTCAGGTCTTCAAACCCATTGAAGTTCTGATGATGCTGTCAGCATTTTCTAATATTGAAACAATCCACATCGCTGCATATAGTTATCTTTTAGATACTATCGGCATGCCTGAAATTGAATATTCTGCATTTTTAAATTATAAGGAAATGCGGGATAAATATGACTATATGCAAAATTTCAATGTCGACAATCCTTATGAAATTGCTAAAACCATGGCGGTTTTCGGAGCTTTCACCGAAGGGTTACAGCTTTTTGCAACATTTGCAATTTTAATGAATTTCCCACGTTTCAATAAACTTAAAGGCATGGGGCAAATCGTTTCTTGGTCTGTTCGTGATGAAACACTCCATTGCTTATCTGTCATCAAGCTATTTCGCACTTTTATTCAAGAAAACCCATCTTTGTGGACACCAGAATTTCAACAAGAACTACGCGATATTTGCGCAACAATTGTTGAACATGAAGATGCTTTTATTGATCTCGCCTTTGAAATGGGAGATATCGAAGGTCTAGATGCTGCAACAGTCAAGCAATATATCCGTTTCATTGCCAATCGCCGTTTAACCCAATTAGGCGTTGATACACTTTATGATATCGATAAAAACCCACTTCCTTGGATGGATGAGATGTTAAATGCTGTTGAGCATACAAACTTCTTTGAAAATCGCTCTACCGAATATAGCCGTGCTGCTACCCAAGGCACATGGGAAGATGCTTTTGAAGATATGATTTTAGATACTTAATGCTAGCAATATAAAAAAAGAGGTTAATTATTTAACCTCTTTTGTTAATTTAATTAATTTTTAAAATTCTTCATATCGTGAAGGATCTTGATCTTTTAACCGACCATCAGGTTTATCTAACTCTTTAATTTTATCCATATCTTGTTGGGTTAATTCAAAATCAAATAACGCCAGATTTTCTTTTTGGGTCTTGTTGCAAATTTAATTATGTATTTTAGTATGATATAGAAATGGAGTGAGTATTTATATTTTAGGAACGATTTATGTCTATTGGTATCTATAGCAAGCTTATATTAAGGTCTAAGGATGATTTTAAAGGTCGCCACTTTAGTGGGTTGATGATTATCCAAGCGGTAAACTGGTATTTACGCTATTGTCTTAGCTATCGAGACATTGAGGAATTGTTTTTAGAACGTGGGATAAATATAGATCATAGCACGTTAAACCGTTGGGTATTACGCTATGCTCCTCTATTAGAAAAACGTTTGAGAAGCTATAGAAAACCCCATTGTGGTGAGGTGAGGATTGATGAAACCTATATCAAAGTAAAAGGTCAGTGGAAGTATCTATATAGAGCCATTGATAAGAATGGAACTGCTATTGATTTCTTATTAACAGCTAAAAGAAATATCAAAGCAGCACAACGTTTCTTTAGAAAGGCGTTTAAAGAAGAGGGTCTATTCGCTCCAACCCATATTGGAACAGATAAAGCATTACCGTTTCCAAAAACCATACAAACCATGAAGAATGAGTATATCCTTCCCAATCACTGCGTTCATGAAACCAAGAAATCTTTACAACAGGGAATAGAAAATGATCATTTTAGAGTAAAGAGAATTATCCCAAAGAATGGTTGCTTTCAGTCTTTTCATACCGCAAGGAAAACACTCAAAGGATATGAGGCCATTCTCTGGATTAAAAAAGGACTGGGTTTTAGAGGAAAATGGACAATCAACGAACAAATAAAGCTCATTCAAAATATCTTCGGTCTAAATAATAATATACCCGTCTAAATTAGCTAGCTTTATGGCTAATCACAGCACCATTCAATATTTGCGACAAGACCAATATTTTCAATCTTTTCATTTAACCATTCAGGTTATACATAGTAGGTTCCTAGCTTATATGTAAATGATTTGAGATGTGTACTTATCACACACAGATAAAATTAATTTGTGTCAAGGTCATTGTTTAGTTGATTTTATATCATCATATAGATATTTATAATCTTTAAATATACTATATATAGACAATTAACTATTTCATTGAACAGTTTATGGTATATCGTTAGGTATATAAAGTTCCCTAAACCCTTAATCTTGTTTTACGAGGATATGAGACGTGAGTCCTGTTGATGTACTTGAAAGAAAACCCTCTGTCGCTGCAAAAAGTAAAAATGAACAACCGATGTTTGATTTTACGGATGCGTTGGCTGGCAATGTCCAGCTTTATGGAAGGTATCAGGTCAAGCTCGATCATTCTCGTGATGATTTGCTGACCCCTTTTGGCAAAGCGACATTGGATGATCGCTATTTGATGGAAGGGGAATCTTATCAAGATTTGTTTGCGCGAGTTGCTTCTTATTATGGCAGCGACGCTGCACATGCGCAACGTATTTATGATTATATGTCTCAACATTGGTTTATGCCTGCAACGCCTGTTTTATCAAATGGTGGAACGTCTCGTGGCTTGCCAATTTCTTGTTTCTTAAATGAAGCAGAAGACAGTCTTAAAGGTATTGTTGAACTTTGGAATGAGAATGTGTGGCTAGCATCCAGAGGTGGTGGGATTGGTTCTTATTGGGGGAACCTTCGTTCTATTGGTGAAAATGTCAAACGGAATGGGAAAACTTCTGGAGTGATCCCGTTTATTCGCGTGATGGATAGTTTGACGTTGGCAATTAGTCAGGGTTCGTTACGTCGTGGATCAGCAGCTGTTTATTTACCGATTTGGCATCCCGAAATTGAAGAATTCATTGAATTACGCAGACCAACGGGGGGGGATCCTAACCGTAAAGCGTTGAACTTGCATCATGGTGTATTGGTTTCTGATGCGTTTATGCGTGCGGTTGAAAAAAATGAAGAATGGACGTTGTTATCCCCCAAAGATCAATCTGTGATTCGTAAAGTTTCAGCACGGTCTTTATGGATTCGTTTGTTAACAACTCGTATTGAACAGGGCGAGCCATATATTGTTTATTCCGATACGGTTAATAATGCACGTCCAGAGCATCATAAATTGGCTGGGTTAGAAGTTAAAACATCGAATCTTTGTGCTGAAATTACCTTACCAACAGGGATTGACCACAAAGGTCAGGAAAGAACAGCCGTTTGTTGTTTGTCTTCTTTAAATCTGGAATATTGGGATCAATGGTATCAAAATCCTCAATTTATTCCTGATGTAATGCTGTTTTTGGATAATGTCTTACAAGATTTTATTAATAATGCGCCCGATGAAATGGCACGTGCCCGTTATGCTGCGTCTCGGGAACGCTCTGTGGGTATGGGCGTGATGGGGTTCCATTCTTTCTTGCAAGCTAAAAATATTCCGTTCGAAAGCGTGATGGCAAAAGTTTGGAACAAGAAAATGTTTCAACATATTCGTCAGCAGGCTGATAAAGCTTCTGTGATGTTGGCAGAAGAGCGCGGTGCTTGTCCTGATGCAGACGATTATGGGATTAACGAACGTTTTTCAAATAAAATGGCAATTGCGCCAACGGCTTCTATTTCAATTATTGCTGGGAATGCTAGCCCTGGAATTGAACCGATTAATGCGAATGTGTTTTTGCAAAAAACATTATCAGGGTCTTTTACGGTGCGTAATCGTCATTTGCGGGCATTATTGCAAAGCAAAGGGCAAGATACAGATGAAATCTGGTCTTCTATTACGTTGAACAAAGGAAGTGTGCAGCATTTAGAGTTTTTAACTCAAGATGAAAAAGATGTCTTCAAAACAGCGTTTGAACTCGATCAACGTTGGATCATTGAACATGCTGCGGATCGTTCGCCATTTATTTGTCAGTCTCAGTCAATTAATCTATTTGTGCCTGCGAATATACATAAAAGAGATTTACATCAAATCCATTATCAAGCATGGAAAAAAGGCGTTAAATCGTTGTATTACTGCCGCTCTTTATCTTTACAGCGTGCAGATGATGTCAGTAACGTTGCAGTAAAAATGGATGTTTTATCTCCGATTTCCCCATCTACACCAATAGATGGGAATACAACCACTGATTACGAAGAATGTTTATCTTGCCAATAAATAAAATATTTTAGTAATTTTTTAAAAAGTCTTTTCTTTTAATTCAAGGAAAAGACTTTTTTTAATTTGATTAAAACTGAAAATTATTTTTGGTAATTATATACATTTATACACAAAAATATTGACATTGTGTTAAGTTATACTAAGATATTAGTAGAGGTAGCAGAATGATTAAAAAGTTTAACACTATCATAGATCTTATTAATACTTTCCCAGATGAAGAAGCGTGTATCAAACACCTTGAGAATTTAAAATGGGGTGGCAATATTATCTCTCCTTTTGATCCAGCTTCAAAAGTTTATGTATGTAAGGGTAATCGATACCGTTGTAGGAATACTAGTAAATATTTCAATGTTAAAACAAACACCTTATTTGATAATTCAAAAATACCACTTCAAAAATGGTTTTTAGCAATATGGATTATTACTTGTCATACTAAAGGAATCTCATCAGTGCAGTTAGCTAAAGACTTAGGTGTGACGCAAAAAACAGCTTGGTTTCTTCTGCATCGTATTCGCAATTGCTTTAGTTTTGATAATAACAATGTCTTAAACAATGAAATTGAAGTAGACGAAACTTATGTCGGTGGCAAGAATAAATTTCGTCATATCTGTAGAAAAGTACAACATTCTCAAGGTAGAAGTTCAAAAGATAAAACACCTGTATTTGGCATGATTGAACGTTCAGGAAAATTAAATGCTAAAAAGGTTAATGATGTATCAGCAACAACATTGACAAAGCAAATTGTTAGTTACGCTAATAAAGATGCCACTATTTATTCTGATGAATGGTTAGGGTATTCACAACTAACTAAAATCTATAACCACGCTATCGTAAAACATGCCAATAAAGAATATGTTAATGGTAAAGTTCATACTAATACTATAGAAGGTTTCTGGTCGTTATTTAAGCGCGGCATCATTGGAATTTATCATTCGGTGTCAGTTAAGCATTTACAAAAATATGTTGATGAATTTGTATTCCGCTACAACACCCGTAAACACCGGCAAGACCATCGCTTTGATTATCTGCTAACACATATGAGTTGTAGAATGACTTATCAAAGTTTAACGACATGAGGTAGAAATGGAACAATTAGATTTACCGCTTATTCAAAGACAAGAAAATAATGTTTTAATATCGCAACGCGCTTACGACGGTTACATTAATGCTACTGCTATGTGTAAAGCTGCGAGTAAAGAGTTTAAGCATTATAATAGTTTATCCACTACAAAGGCCTTTGTTCAGGAACTTTCTTCCGTGGTCGGAATTCCGACCACGGAATTAATACAGTCAATACAAGGAGGTGTTCCTACATTACAAGGTACATGGGTACATCCTCAAGTAGCAATAAATTTAGGCCAATGGGCATCACCCAAATTTGCTGTTCTGGTATCTAAATGGGTTTTAGAATGGATGCAGGGTGGCGAGAAAAAACACTCAACACTTCCTTGGCACATTCGCAGGTATTTAATCAATAGAGAAAAAATACCACCTACTCATTTTTCTATGCTAGATCAAATGACATTAAAACTATTAGCACCTCTAGAATCAAGAGGATACTTATTGCCGGATCGAATGATGCCAGACATTTCTCTAGGAAAAATGTTTTGTAAATGGCTAAGAAGTAATGGTTATGATCCAGATTCTTTCCCAACATATACTCACTCTTTTGGAGACGGGAAACGCCCTAACGTCAATGCAAAACTATATCCAAACGAACTAATAACTTCTTTTAATTTAGAGGTTAATAATTGGATTGTAGATCCTAACAAAGCTCTTAAATATTTCAAAGATCGTGATAAAGAGTCAGTAATCCCGTTAACCAATTTTATTCTTACTTTACCAACTCCTGAGAATGCTCGTACAGAACTAGACAATAAACTAATTACAGCATTGACATACAACCCAAAAGATCAATTCTAAATAAGGTTTTTTAGATTTAATTTTTCTATGAATTTGTAATTATTTTGTGTAGAGATGTATATAATTACCTTATTTTTTTTAAAAAGATTTTGCATTATACATTTATATAAGAATATGATTGCGTATATTTCCAATATATTATTTGACAATAACTATTTGTATCATATCTGGGTTATATTAGTTTCGTGTTGTTAATCCATTATGGTACTACGGATATGCTGTTAATATTTTAATTTCACTTCGTAATGACTGGATTGGATATGCGGGGCATCTTTGGTCTTTGACTGTTGAAGAACAGTTTTATTTAGTTTGGCCAATGATTATTTTGTTGTGCAGCTATCAATTTATTAAGAATATTACGATTTTTTCATATTTGTTGGCTTTTTATTACCTTTCATTCAGCCGATGACACACCTACAAGGGATTTCATTATATGTTTTACCTTTTATTCATCTAGTAGCTCTAGGTCTAGGAGCATTACTGGCATATTTTCATGACCGTCATACAGAGTTATTACAAAGTATAAACTTACATCTGTTAGGGGTTTATACTTGTATGGTTACAATTTTCTTATTAATTTCACTTACTTTTTTTTCTGTAAAAATAGATAATTCAGCACGCTATTTCTTATTTTTATTTGCCAATCTAAGTACGATAGCGATTATTCATGAAATGTGGGCAGGAAGACTACGTAACTTTGTCAATCTAATGGAGTTTTATCCTGTTAGAGTGATTGGAAAAACCAGTTACGGTATTTACCTTTATCATAACTTAGTACCAGAATTTTTTATCCGGTCGCCATTTTCGCCAAGTTTGCCACCATCATATGTTAATGTGCTAGTATACCTAATAACTACTGCAATTATTACTGTTTTGTCTTGGAAATTAATCGAAAAGCCATGCAATTTACTTAAAAATTCAGCAACAAATTTTGTACTACGAATTTAGCATATAAAATGTTAATCTAATATTGTACATATTTGAGGAGTATTGTTATGATTGTTATTCCACAATTAGCTTTGAATGATGGTACGAAAATTCCTGCTGTTGGATTTGGAACTTATAAGCTAAACGGCAGGCAAGGTGCCAAGGATATTATCAGAGCCATTCATAATGGGTATCATTTCTTAGACTCTGCATTTAACTACGAAAATGAAGGGGCTGTGGGGGAGGCAGTTCGCCAATGCGGGTTATCTCGAGATAAAATCCAGATTACTTCCAAACTACCAGGGCGTCGTCAACAATATGACCAAGCATTGGTAACAATCGAAGAGTCTTTGTATAGAGCGCAATTAGAATATTATGATTTTTATTTAATTCACTGGCCTAACCCTCTGACCGGACATTATGTAGAGGCTTGGCAGGCTTTAATCGAAGCGCGCAAAAGAGGTCTAATTAAATCCATTGGGGTTTGTAATTTCTTACCTGAACATTTGGATACTCTTATCCAAGAAACAGGGGTAACGCCTTGCATAAATCAAATTGAGCTACATCCATATTTTTCTCAAGAAACACAACGGGCTTATAATAAAAAACTAGGGATTGTTACTCAGTCATGGAGTCCGATCGGTAGAGCCAATAATATGTTGCAAAATCCACTTATTCAAGAAATTGCAGACCGATATCAAAGGTCAATCGCACAAGTTATTTTGCGTTGGCATATCCAATTGGGGGCAGTGCCTATTCCCAAAGCAACCTCTGATGAAAGACAAAAAGAAAATCTGGCGTTATTTGATTTTGAATTAACCCAACAAGATATGGATAAAATTAAAGAGTTAGATAAACCTGATGGTCGATTAAAAGATCAAGATCCTTCACGATATGAAGAATTTTAAAAATTAATCTGTAGGAATTGATCGGGTTGTTTAGGAGACTCGCGATGCCTATGTCTGATAGAGAGTATGTTAATTTTAGTGAAAATCATGAGTTAAACCATATTTTAAAAAAACATGGAAAATCTCAATCACAGAAAGATAGAGAAGAATTAAAGAAACTTGGTGTGACAGCTAAAGCTAAATTAGAGAAAAAAATACTTAAACATAATGATTTTGAACCCTTTGTCAAAGATCATTTAAAGTATTTGGATTAAATAATCACAAAGCTCAGAAGAATATGTTTTCTGAGCTTTGTGATTAGACTATTATTCCCACTCAATGGTTCCTGGTGGTTTTGAGGTAATATCATAGGTTACACGATTAACACCACGCACTTCATTCACAATACGCCCAGCAACTCGGGTTAAAAATGCCATATCGAATGGATAAACATCAGCGGTCATACCATCAACACTGGTGACTGCACGTAATGCACAAGCATGATCGTAAGTACGGCCGTCACCCATAACACCAACGGTACGAACAGGAAGCAACACAGCAAAAGCTTGCCAAATCGCATCATATAACCCTGCGCTACGGATTTCTTCTAAGTAAATAGAATCAATTTTACGCAATAAATCCAATTTATCACGCGTAATATCACTTAAAATACGAATAGCTAATCCTGGTCCAGGGAAAGGGTGGCGACCAACAATATTCTCTGGAATACCCATTTCACGACCAAGATCACGAACTTCATCTTTGAACAAATCACGAAGCGGTTCAACCAGTTTCATATTCATCCGTTCTGGCAATCCACCGACATTATGGTGAGATTTAATCGTAACGGAAGATCCTGTAACGCTGACACTTTCAATCACGTCGGGATATAAAGTGCCTTGTGCAAGGAAATCTGCCCCACCAAGTTTCTTGGCTTCTTCTTCGAAAACTTCAACAAATAGGCGACCAATCGTTTTACGTTTGACTTCTGGATCAGTCACCCCCTCAAGTTCTTTTAAAAATAAATCAGAAGCATCACGTTTAATCAAAGGAATATTAAATTGACCTGTAAATGTTTTAACAACTTCGTCTACTTCACCTTGACGCAGCATCCCATGATCTACAAAAATACAAGTTAAGTGATCACCAATTGCTTGATGGATTAATACGGCTGCTACCGCGGAATCAACCCCACCAGATAAACCACAAATTACTTTTTTATCGCCAACCTGTTCGCGAATACGTGCGATTTCAAGATCACGGAAACTTGCCATTGTCCAATTTCCATGACAACCCGCAATATTATGGGTAAAATTCTTTAACAAAGCCGCACCATGAGGCGTATGTACAACTTCTGGATGGAATTGAACACCATATAAACGACGTCCTTCATCTGCAATCATTGCATAAGGTGCACCCTCGCTGGTTCCAATAACTTTAAATCCAGGAGGAAGTTTAACAACACGATCCCCATGGCTCATCCATACTTGTTCACGATTTCCTCTTGCCCAAACGCCACGGCAAAGAGAACTATCTTCGATAATTTCAACATGTGCACGACCAAATTCACGATGATCGCTAGATTCGACCTTTCCCCCTAATTGATGGCACATGGCTTGTTCACCATAACAAATCCCCAACACAGGAATATTGAGTGCAAATACTTCATCAGGAATCCGAGGGGAATCTTTATCAGCAACACTGGCGGGACCACCTGATAAAATAATCCCTTTGGGCGCAAATGAACGAATCTTTTCATTATTACTGGTATAAGGCCAAATTTCACAATAAACCCCACTTTCCCGAACGCGTCGAGCAATTAATTGGGTTACTTGGCTACCGAAATCAAGAATAAGAATCTTTTCTTCGTGTAAAGATTGTTCTAAGTCACTTACTTGGGTCATTATACCAACTTCTTCATTAAACTTTTCGAAAAAAACATGTTTGAATATCACATAAGCGAAAAACATTCAGATAAAAAGGGAATTATCTAAAAAATTTTAACTTTCTCGTTTATAAGACTAAATCAATTTAATATTTTCATACTATAGTTTTTTATTAAATCTTGTCGGAGCCTTCTATGATTATAAAGAAAATAGGATATTTTTTAACCAACACGATGTTTTTGGGTCTTACCTGCCTTTCTTTAAGTGCTTGTGGTAGTAAATTAGCAGAAGATCATCCACAAGGTATTTGGTTGGGTAAAATGGAAGTTGAACAAGGCACTTGCCCCACCGATAGGATGGCAGCATTGCGCATTGATAAAAAAATGGTTCTCTTTTCCCCAGATAATGGTGCTTTGATACTTAGGGGGGATTTTGATAAAAAACAAAAACCTAGACATTTGGTTGCTCAATTGCATCGTGTCGATATGGATCATAAACCTTATAACCTTATTTTCGAGGGCAAAGCACAAAATGAAAATATTATAGGGACTTATGGAACCCCAGATTGTCGTGCGCATATTACTTTTTATCGCCCTAATCATTATGGATTATCCGATGCCATCGCACATTAATAAATAAAATTAAAAAAAGGCTTGCAATCTAAAAAAAGATAAGATAAAAGCCTTATTCAAGACGCACCCGTAGCTCAACTGGATAGAGCACCAGACTACGAATCTGGGGGTTATGGGTTCGATTCCTGTCGGGTGCGCCATTATAAAAATCATATATCTGTTATGATTAAATAAAAAATCACATAAAATACAAAATATTGTTATACAAACAATCAAGTTTTTGTTATAAAGAATTATTTTATACTGCTAATATGAAATAAATGATTGATTAGTTGATGATACTTCTTTCTTCCTCGCTTCTGATCATAGAAGACCAACCTGAAATATGTGATTTAATCGAGCTTAGTCTACTTGATAAAGTAGAAAAAATACATGTTGCCCATTCACTTTCCGCAGCTTGTTGCTTGCAATCACAATATCGTTTTGATATTGCTATCGTTGATTCTTGCTTACCTGACGGTGACCCTTATCCACTGGTCAAAGAATTGTTGGCTCAACACTGCAAGGTATTGCTGATGAGCGGTAATTTCGAGTTAAATAAGCGCTTGGCACAATTACCTTTGCCTCGAATAGAAAAACCATTTCGTTTGCCTGTATTAATTCAATCTGTTAAACAAGCCTTTCAAATGCCTGTTACAAAAACATTAAAATCTGCTTGATAGCAAAATGGTTATTTTCCGCTGTTAAATTTATATCAAATCGTTGATATAAATTAGCGTGGCAGCCATTTACTTTCCCCTATAGATTCTAATCTTGGATTAAGATCAACAGAGTATAATTCATATCGTTGCGCTATTTGACCAAAATGTTGACGTTCTATTTTTCCTTTGGGTGCATAACCCAACGGGTTATATACAGGTGCAAAATAGCTATTTTGATTAACTGATAAGAAAGAAGACTCTTCATTGTTTTCCTTGCAAATGAAATATCCTTTTGTAGTCTTGCTAATAGGTAAATTAAAATATTTCCAACGATCCCCAATCACCATGATTTGCCGTTTCGGCAGGTAGAATCTAAGCTCTGATGCCAACCCATAATTATCAGAAATAATCACTTGATCCAAGGGAACAACGGAATTAACAGATTGAGCAAATGTTTGCCATCCGCCCAACTGCTTCAACAACATATTCTTCTTAGCAGGCAAAGGAATAATAGCAAATAATACTTGAATATAAACCAATGACACAATTGAAAATCCAACAATAATGGCTGTTTTCAACCATTGATTTACATATAATCCCGCTATGATAACCAACACAGGATATAATAATCCGACCCAGTTTGCTTGTACACGATCCCCAATGGCATGTTGAATAAATACACAAACAGGCACAATAATCATCAACCATAATAAAAAAGCGCATGAATTACAGTTTTTTTGCCAAACAGCACGGGTTAAAGAAAACATCCCAATACAAAAACAAATAAAAATGATAGGCGTTGATAATCCAATTTGTCCACCCAGTAATTCTGACAAAAATTGTAATGCTCGACTAGGATTCCAATCGGTTGTTCGCCCACCTTGTTTAAGCAGGCTAACCCATTGATGCTGACTATTCCACAAAATCACAGGATAGAAAATAACGCACGCTAAAACTGCACCGCCCCATAGCTCCTTTGTTTTTAAATAAGTGCGTCCTTCTTTACTTAGTAAGCACCATAATCCCAAAGCTGCAATTAGTAAAATAGCTGTATATTTACTCAGCAACGCCAATCCTGCACTCGCGCCAATTATCCACCACCATTTTGCTGAGTGGGTATATAATAAACGACCGCATCCCCACAGTAACACACAGACAAAAAACAATAGAGGCGTATCTGGGGTCACGATAATTGCTCCGACCCCGATTGTCAAAGTGGCATTTAATAATAAAACAGCAACCAGAGCCTTGCGATCTGATTGCGGTTGATGATTATTCAAGTCTTTAACAGCAAAGAAAATAAAGAAACTACCGATAAAAGCAGCCAGTGAACCTAAAAAACGAACCCCTACCTCTGCATTTCCCCACAATAAACATCCTGCTTTGATCCATAATGCGATCATGGGGGGATGATCGTAAAAACTGTAACCCAAATTACGTGACCAAACCCAATAATAGGCTTCATCAGGCGATAAAGGCACAGAGGCTGCAACAATAATTCGTATGATTGTTAGCACACCTAGCCCAACAGATAGTTTGAGAAGCAAATTATTTTTCATGAATACAAAACCAGATTTTTTATCATTATGCCGATACATATATTGTGATAAAATACCGACGATAACATATCAAGAAAATTACAATACTCATTGTATCTAATATAAAAATTGATGTTCAAATAAAAATAAAAGATTTACACTTTTTTTCTAGATTTTTTGACCATTTCTTCTAATATTTGCAATGCATGTTCCTTTAACAAACTATCCATTTTCTTTTTTAAAAACCTGCTTGTTAATAAATGCAATTGTTTCATCATTTCCGACTTTTTCTAATGCAAGCAATAATGAATCTTTAGCATCTATATCCTTTTCTTAGACAAAAGCATTTTGAATAAGAGAGGGCAACTTTACTATAAAATTTTGGGTTTTGTCGCAAAATTTAAATTTTATAAAATTTTGAGTTTTTACTAGCATTAGTTATTATAAAATATCTATATAATTCAATAAATTAAAAAATCCTATTTTGAAGAAATAATATTAAAAACCACTAAACTTAAAACTTTACGACAAGACCGATTATTCATAACTTATTCATTACAAATTCAAAAATATAATAAACTATTTTTTCTTTACCGATGTTTTGAATAGTTTTTGCATCAGCATGAATAAAAATTGGATCATCACTTTAAAACCCAATTTGCTTTCACCAAAAAGCCTTTGACGGAATTGAAATGGTATTTCTTTTAAACGGATAGATGATGAAGCAGACATTACTAAATCTAATAAAATTTTAAATCCTGTACCTGATAATGTTGGCAAGAGTTCGATAAACATAGAACGTCTCAACAAGAAAAAGCCGCTCATTGGATCATTGAGTGTGACAGGTAAAAATTGTTGGGAGATTCGGATACCTGTATTGGATAAAAAAAGCCGCCAACGATTGGCAAGCCCTGTGTTATCGCCCCCTTCTACATGACGGCTTCCAACAGCAAAATCGTAATGATCTTGCAATACAGCATCCAGCATCATCGGCAGTAAGGTTTCATCATGCTGCATATCACCATCAATAACTGCAACACACTCTGCAGAAGAGGATAATACCCCTTCAATCACAGCAGAGGAAAGTCCTCTTCTTCCAACCCGTAAAATACCTCTGATTCGTCGATCTTGTTGCGCTAGCCGCCAAACCTGTTTGATCGTATCATCAGGGGAGTTATCATCAACGAAAATAACTTCCCATTTGCGACCCTCTAATGCTGAGATTAATGCTTTAAATAAAGGTTCAACATTATCACACTCATTATAACATGGAACAACAACACTTAGCTCTAGTCTATTTTCGACGGGGCAAGAAGCATTCATAACATCATTTACGATCTATTAATCAAAACCTAATTTACAAAATTATTCCAAATTACTTTCTAAGGGAACCCCTTCTCGTCGCAAACTTGTTCTGATAATTTGCAATGTCTGCACCCTTGCCACATGGGGATTATTGGTTAGTTCATGCGTTAATCGATTCTCATCCTCAGCATCTTTAGCAATAAAACAAATTAAAAAATCCACACCACCTCTGACCATATGACACTCTCGAACCTCTGGCAGTTGTGCCATCTGAGCTTCGAATTCTTTCAACACTGATTCTTTTTGGCTATCTAGCCCAACCAAAACAAACACAGACAAAGACCATCCAACGGCAGCGGTGTTGATTCTAGCATGATAACTTTGGATAACCCCCATAGCTTCCAGTCGCCGTACGCGCCTTAAACAAGGGGGAGCCGAAATGCCAACACGCTGAGCCAAATCTATATTTGTAATGCGACCATCTTTTTGTAATTCATCTAAAATCAACCAGTCAATCTTATCAAGGTCTACTAAATGTGCCATATACTTGTTATTCCGCCCTAGCATTTTGCTGATATCTGTAAAAGACTATTGTTAAACAAAACCTTCTTCTTATACAATAAACACAATATATATATAATTTCAAAAATCGCTACGATTAAATCAGGATATAACAACATGACAGAGGTTTTTATTACAAACATGCTTATTATCGGCGCAGGTCCCGCTGGATATACCGCAGCCATTTATGGTGCCAGAGCAAATATGAAACCTGTCCTTTTAACTGGGATGCAACCTGGTGGACAATTAACCATCACGAACGATGTAGAAAATTTCCCAGGTTTTGCGGATGCAATCCAAGGTCCATGGTTAATGGAGCAAATGGCAGAACAAGCAAAAAATGTTGGTGCTGAAATTGTTATGGACAGCGTTACAAAATGTTCCTTGCTGGGACCTGAAAAGGAAGATGAATATTTTATTTTTCATACCGATAGTGGAAATATTTACAAAGCCCGCACTGCAATTATCGCAACAGGTGCTCAAGCACGTTGGTTAGGACTAGAAGCAGAAGAAAAATTACAAGGCTACGGTGTTTCTGCGTGTGCAACTTGCGATGGGTTCTTTTATCGTGGGAAAAAAGTAGCCGTCATTGGAGGTGGAAACACCGCTGTTGAAGAAGCCCTTTATTTAACCCATCATGCTTCACATGTAACCTTAATTCATCGCCGTGATAGTTTAAGAGCTGAAAAAATTCAACAAGATCGTTTATTAAATAACCCAAAAGTATCCGTGATCTGGGATTCTGTTGTCGAAAACATTCTTTCAGGCGGAACACCAGAAGCCGTCACAGGACTTGCTTTGAAAAATGTTAAAACCAATGAACAATCTACGTTAGATATTGACGGAGTTTTCATTGCGATTGGTCATAATCCCAATACTTCTTTATTTAAAAATCAACTTGATCTCGATTCTGAAGGATATATTATTACCCAACCAGGCACACCTAAGACCTCTATTCCAGGTATTTTTGCAGCAGGTGATGTTCAAGACAAAACCTATCGCCAAGCCATTACAGCCGCAGGGTCAGGCTGTATGGCAGCATTGGACGCTGAGCGTTTCATAAGTGAAATTGAATAGATAAAGCAAAGGTGGGAAATAGCAATATTATTTCCCACTGTTCCTACAATGATTAATATTACTAATATAAAACTATCAACTAATAGAGCATTCTTGGGTGTAACAAATAATATCCGTGCGATTGCTTTTGATTATACAGCCACATCCATTTTAATTTTTGCGTATTTTGATACAAAACCAACAGAAGATGATTATGAAGTCATCAATTGTGCTGTAACTGAAATACTTGCCGATTTCCCTGAATTTCTATCCCAAGAAATTATTCTAACACAAACCAATACCCCAATAGGCACGTTAAATGCTTATAAAGGGATGGATCTTTGTAAGGTAAAGCCTTTTAGTCTAAACGATTATAGTTATCTTCTAAACGCACAATATCATCCTCATTTAGATAAGAACCGGATTGTATTTCAATTACAACCAACGGAATACGTCCCGGATTTGTCAAACGATGTAGTGTTCCAACAGGTAAATAAATACTTTCGTTTTCTTTGACTAAAATGACCTCTGAATCTCGCGTAACCTCAGCAACTCCAGAAACAACAACCCAATGCTCTGAACGATGGTAATGTTTTTGCAAAGAAAGCTGCGCACCTTCATTCACGACCAGCTGTTTGACTTGAAAACGATGTCCACTTGCCAATGTCTCATAATATCCCCACGGGCGATAGCAACGTGTGTGTGCAAAGGCTTCTTTTTGCTTTGCCAAAGTCAGTTTTTCAACAATTTTCTTTACATCTTGAGATTTATGGCGATCTGTTACTAAAACCGCATCCTTGGTAACGACAACGACAACGTTATCAAGACCATTCACCGCAGCAACCATATCATCTGAACGGATATAGCTATTTTGCGTATTCTCAAGAAAGACATTGCCTATGGCAACATTCCCTCCATCATCTTTTGCGCCGATGTCCCACAAGCCGTTCCAGCTACCAATATCAGACCATGTCAAATCCGCAGCAATCACCAGCATTTTTTCTGTTTTTTCAGCAATTGCATAATCGATAGATATATCAGGAACCTTTTCAAAATCCTCTAATTGAATACGTTCAAAATATAAATCCGTTTTACGGTTCCGAATGGCAAGTTTGATACTAGACAAAAGGTCTGGCGTATAATTTGCCATTTCCTGCAACATCGTTTTTGCAGAAAAAACAAACATTCCTGAATTCCATAAATATTGTCCAGAATCCAACATCTGAGCTGCACGCTGATAATCGGGTTTCTCTGTAAAAGCCTTTACAGAAAAAGCATGTTGGGCATCTTGAATCTTATCTCCTTTTTGAATATATCCATACCCTGTTTCTGGTCGCGTTGGTTGAATACCAAAAGTAATAATATTGCCTTGTTGGGCTAGTAATGCAGCCTCTTCAACCAATTGAATTAAACGTTCAGTTTCCTGAACAACTGCATCCGCTGCCATAACCCAAAGAATATAATCTGGACTTTCTTCTTCCACCAAAAAACTAGCAGCAGCAATAGCTGGAGCAGAATTCCTGCCAACTGGTTCTAGTACAATACGTGCTTTTTCAATACCAATCTCACGCAATTGTTCAGCAATTAAAAAACGATGATCGTTATTACAAACAACAATTGGGTCTGTGAATAAAGACCCAATTGCTCTTAATGCTGTATCTTGCAGCATTGAATTTTCAGATAATAATGGCCATAATTGCTTAGGAAAACTGGCTCGGGAGACAGGCCACAAACGACTACCCGTTCCACCTGATAAAATTACTGGAACAATTTTAATCATTTCAGTTCCGCGCATCCTATGCCCCCTTGCCTCATTTTCCTAAGCTATATCGAAACTTATTAAGCCTCATCCATTTGGCTGTTCGTCCGTTTTCTTAATTCTTTGCCTGTCTTAAAAAAAGGAACATATTTTTCATGAACTTCTACAGCATCGCCTGTTCTAGGGTTACGACCAGTACGTGCTTTGCGATTTTTCACAAAAAAAGCACCGAAACCGCGCAACTCTACTCTTCCACCTTGTGCCAGAGAAGTTCCAATTTCATCGAAAATAGTGGAAACAATCAAATCAATATCTTTAATTAATAAATTTGGATGTGCTGCTGCAATCTCTAAAATAAGTTCAGATTTAGTCATTTAATTTATACCCGTTTTTATAATTTTGCCTAAGGTTTCCAAATTGCTATCGCACCATCAAGATTTTCATGATCGTTATACACCACTTGGTGCATGAAACCATTCACAGAATCCCCTAATGTTTCACCTACAAATCTAGAAAACCATTTAGAAGGTTTCTTATTCTTTAATTCTATTACTTTGATATCAGATGATAATTTTGAATAATGAATTAACCATTTCTTAGCATCTTGTTCTGTGCCGATTTGATCAATCAATCCATTTTTAACTGCTTGCTGACCACTATATGGACGACCATCGCCAAGTTCCCTCACTTTTGCAATATCCATATGCCTTCCCTCAGCGACCATCCCAACGAATTGATCATAAAAATTTTCAATCAGTCCTTGCAACATCTCACGACCTTGCGAAGAAAGTGGCTTAACCATAGAAGGTTGACCTTTTAACGGACCAGAAACCAATTGATCGACATTAATTCCAACTTTGCCCAACAATCCTGAGATGTCAGGAGCCTGCATAATAACACCAATCGATCCCGTTAATGTCGAATTGAGCGCAAAAATGCGATTAGCAGGTACAGAGATCATATAACCAGCCGAAGCTGCAACACCTCCCATACTCACCACCACTGGTTTTTTCTTGGCAAAATGCATGATCGCGTCATGCAATTGCTCACCACCCGTGACGGCTCCACCAGGACTATTGACACATAAAATCAACCCTTTAACAGATTTATCCGCCAAAGCATCATCAATCAACTTAACCTGTTTAGAAACATCAGAACCAATAATACCTTCGATCTTTAATTTTACTAAATGATCTGTATTTCGTCCCATTTTAAACAAAGACGAACCCGCAACAATTGTTACGATGGATACAATAAATACAACACATGCAATACAACGCCACAAAACCAACTTTCGTCGGATTTTTTGACGTTCTAATAACAAATCACTTTCTATCTGCATTTATCAAAGTATCCCATCACAAACAAGCCATCATTTAATAATCTTAAAGACTGGATATATAGTTACCCAAACTTGTAGTGTCAAAAGAATATTGCTTAATCTTCTTTACGACTTCTACGATTACGCACATTGTTTTTACTACTAATCACATTTTTACGACCCAACCCAATTTCACGAGCTAAATTAGACCTACGCTCTGCATAATTTGGTGCCACCATAGGATAATCCGCAGGTAAATTCCAACGTTAACGATATTGTTCTGGCGTTAACCCATAAGCACTTTGAATATGACGCTTTAACATTTTGAGCTTTTTCCCATCCTCTAGACAAATGATATAATCCGGGAAAACGGAACGTTTTATGGGAACAACAGGTTGCAGCTTTTCTGTATCAGAACCATTCTTATCTATCGAACTTAACGTTTGATAAATTTGTCTGATTAATTCTGGCAATTGGTCAGAGCCAACCGAATTATTTGATATATGAGAGGAAACTACTTTAACGGTCAGCTCCAACAATGATAAATTTTTTTCTTCTAATTCCATATTATATTATCCAAAATATCACACTAAATATTTGAATTTCATTTAAAAAATTTAAATAAAATTATATAATAAATACTCTTTTTACTATATATTACCGATAACAGTTTTAACATTATTTCAAATATTTACTATATAAAATTATAAAAAAATTAATGAACCCTGTATAATACTCATGACCTTAAATAAAACTTTGAAAATATTTTATTTTATGTTTATGCCATAAAAATTAAAAGTAATTTAAACAAATAATAATAACTTTAACAAAGGTTTAACAGTCATGTTTCAAGTAAAAATAATTTCTATTGTATGTATTCTCGGTTTATTTGTTTTGACAAGTTGTACTAAAAACAACAATAAACATCAATATGTAAACGGATCATATTTACAAATAGGCTCTGGGGGATCATTACGATAAGTCTTGCTGAATAATTAAAATTATATAATAAACCATCAAAACACTATGAATAAATTGAAAAAAAACAAAAAATATTGACTTAACGATTGACTTTTTAGCTAAAAAATATGATATAAACTTGAAATTCAGATCAAATCTTCTGAAACGAATTATAACAAAAAGAAATTCTGTAACTGTTATTACAAGAATTTGACATCTATAGAGAGTTTATAATGTTTGCAATTATCCGCACGGGTGGAAAACAATATCGCGTTACTCCTGATATGGTATTAAAAGTTGAAAAACTTGATGTCGAAGCAGGAAGCACTGTAACTTTTTCTGATGTATTGGCTGTTGATGGTACCATTGGTGTCCCAACTGTGGCTGGTGCTTCTGTAAAAGCAACCGTGATCGCGCAAGATCGCTTAAAGAAAGTCATCATCTTTAAAAAACGCCGTCGCCAAAACAGCCGTCGTAAAAATGGGCATCGTCAACCTGTAACAGTTTTGCGCATTACCGAAATTAATGCTGCGTAATTCATAAACCTATTCAATATTGATTTTAAAACAGGAGATAAATCATGGCACATAAAAAAGCAGGCGGTTCCTCCAGAAACGGGCGCGACACAGAAGGTCGTCGTCTTGGAGTGAAAAAGTTTGGTGGACAATCTGTTATCGCTGGTAACATCATTGTGCGTCAACGCGGAACAAAAATCAAACCAGGCGCAAATGTTGGTCTAGGTCGTGATCACACAATTTTTGCCCTTGTTGATGGCAATGTACGTTTTGATAGCCGCAACAAAGGAAACGTTACTGTTTCCGTAGAAACACTAGCAAACGCTGCTGAATAAAACAATCATTGACCTTTTGGGGTCTATGTTATTCAATAAAGGGTCGATTCGTTTTGAATCGACCCTTTATATTTTAAGGTATAGATAAAAGATGAAATTTCTCGATCAAGCTAAAATTTATGTAAAATCAGGTGATGGTGGCAATGGTGTAGTCGCATTTAGAAGAGAGAAATTCATCGAATATGGCGGTCCTGATGGTGGGGATGGTGGTCGTGGTGGCGACATTATTTTCGAAGCTATTGACAATTTAAATACTTTGATTGACTTTCGCTATACTCAACATTTTCGTGCCAGAAAAGGCGGCAATGGCTCTGGTGCTAATCGCACAGGTGCTGCTGCTGAAGATGTCATCATCAAAGTACCCGTTGGAACACAAATTTTTGATGATGACAAAGAAACCTTATTGGCAGATCTTGATGAGACTGGCAAAACAATCACTTTATGTCGTGGTGGCGATGGTGGTTTTGGAAATGCACGTTTTAAATCCAGCACAAACAGAGCCCCTCGCCGTGCAGATCCAGGATGGCCTGGTGAAGAACGTTGGGTTTGGCTGCGTTTGAAATTGATTGCGGATGCTGGACTGGTTGGTCTACCCAATGCTGGCAAATCCACGTTTCTATCTGTTGCCTCTGCGGCACGCCCAAAAATTGCAGACTATCCCTTTACAACCCTACACCCTCAATTAGGAATGGTGCGGCTATCTTCTACAGAAGAATTCGTTTTGGCTGATATTCCTGGATTGATTGAAGGAGCTCATATGGGCAGCGGTCTAGGAGATCGATTCTTAGGGCATGTTGAACGATGTGCATTACTCCTCCATTTAATCGATATCACAAGCGAAGATGTCGTCCAAACTTGGCAAACGATTCGTCATGAGCTTGAAGCTTATGAAGGCAATCTTGTTGAAAAACATGAAATTATTGGGTTAAACAAAGCCGACCTTCTTACCCCAGAAGAAGCCTTGGAAAAACAACAATCCTTGGAAAAAGCAACAGGACAAAAAGTATTTTTACTGTCCGCAGCAACACATCATGGGGTCAAAGATATTTTATATTATTTACAAAATTACATTACCAATCATAAATTAAACGATAGTTCTCATCAAAAACCATTTAGCCCAATATGATGCAAATACCTCAACTTAATAAAGCCCGAAGAATCGTTGTTAAAATTGGCAGTGCATTGCTCGTTGATGGACAAAATGCATGTATTCGACAATCTTGGTTACAAACGATTGTCGAAGATATTACCAATTTACATAAACAAAATTGCGATGTCCTCGTTGTTTCCTCGGGTGCCATTGCGCTGGCACGTTACACTTTTAATCTGAATCGTCATAAATTACGACTTGCAGAAAAACAAGCTGCGGCTGCTATTGGGCAAATCAAATTAGCACAGGCGTGGAGTGAAAATTTTCTGGAGCATAATATTACAACTGCCCAGATCTTATTAACACTAGAAGATACTGAAACGCGCCTGCATTATTTAAATGCACGCGCTGCTTTGGAAACCTTATTAAAATTAAAATGCATTCCTATTATTAACGAAAATGATACGGTTGCGACGTCTGAAATTCGTTTTGGGGATAATGATCGGCTTGCTGCCCGTGTTGCCGAAATGGTGGGGGCAGATCAGTTAATTCTGCTTTCAGATATTGATGGGTTATATACAGCTGACCCAAAAACCGATCCTAATGCCAAACATATTCCTGTTATTCAAGAAATTACCCCCGAAATTATGACAATGGGTGGCAAAGCTCCGACTGGATATTCCTCTGGGGGAATGGCAACCAAACTTGCTGCTGGCACCATTGCAAATACTGCGGGTTGTGCTATGGCGATTGCTTTTGGAAAAACACAACATCCTCTAAAAGCTTTACAAGAAGGTGCAAGATGCTCGTGGTTTTTACCCAATACCTCAACCTATACTGCACGTAAACGATGGATTGCTGGGGGAATGACCACCAAAGGAATCATTTACATCGATCATGGTGCAGAAAAAGCATTATACTCAGGAAAATCGTTATTACCTGTTGGTATCACCAAAGTCGATGGGTATTTTCAAAGAGGTGATTTAATTAAAATTGGAAATAAAGAGGGAAATATTATTGGTAGTGGCGTAACTGCTTATGACTCTTCCGAAGTAAATCAAATTATTGGCTTACACACAGAAGATATTAATAGTTCTTTGGGGTGGGAAGGACCAGATGAAGTCATACATCATGACGACATGGTACTTCCCCCTGCATCTATCTCGGAGGCCAACGCAGAATAGGTTCTGCGCGACGACGCTGATGTGATTCCTCTTGCCTCTCCTCTCTGGCAGATTTGGGTGGAGGATCATAGACGCGTTCCTCTCTTCTTACTGGAACGGGAGGTCTTTCTTGAACTGGTTCAACAGGTCGCGTTCTTGCCCGATTATCTGTTACAACATCTGGTGCATCATGATATACTGCTGTTTTTGAAGCCACCCCAACGGGGGCTGATTCAGCTTGTGATGGCGGATCAAAACAGGTTGGATTGCTTTTCGTTAAAGGCACCGCAGAGTAATATTCAGGAGAATTTGTAGATTTTCTTTCTCTTACTGTGTTTTCCTCACGAACTGCTTCCCTTTCAGGCATTGGGACAGGTTGTAATTTGAACTCCAACCGTTCACGAGCATCGGGTATCCGTTTTAACAATACGCGTAACTGGGCTTGGATATCCTCCATCTGATGATCCAAATACGTTAAACGACTTTTTAACCCAAAAACGGAAAAAGGCATTAATAAAAAACAGAGCCCAAAAATGACAACAACGCCAACAATGACAAGTTGTAACCACCAAGGAATCCATTCTGGAAAAAAAAGCGCCATAATCTATTCCAGCTATCTAACTTACAAATGTTTAAAAATATTCTTGAAATAATGAATGAATTTATCAATTTTAAGGAAATTGTCAAAATTTCCTTTTATATTCATTACATTCCTAATGCGCGACGATAAATATCAAAAAGCGTTTCTTGTTCTTCAATTTCAGAAGGTTCTTTTTTACGCGCACTGATGATACGACGAACTACTGGAACATCAAATCCTGCGGATTTGGCTTCGGCATAAATATCTTTAATATCATTCGCCAATCCTTTACGCTCTTCCTCTAGACGTTCTATACGTTCAATGATACTCCGCAAACGGTCTGCTGCGATTCCGCCTACTTCTGGTGTTTTTTCAAATTCAGTCATTTTAAATCCTATCTTTTTATGTAGTCAAATATTGACTATTATATATATTGCATTACGCAATCCTTTTGATATGGTCAATTATTTGATGCATTATTATTTTAACAAATAATAATTAAAAGTTTGAAAAAAAAAAATATCATATTAAGCTAACGCTAAATCATGATAATTAGTCGAACTGATTATTCAATGATAGATTTATATTTTTATATAGTTTTTTACCAAGTATATTTTTACACAAAGTCATACGACTAAACATAATAATCTGAAAGGTTAACTTTTTTATGGAAAAGCCAAACTCCTATTCACCATTTGATTTTATCATATTTGGTGCAACGGGCGATTTAACAACTCGGAAATTATTACCTGCATTATATTATCGCTTTCTTGATAACCAACTTCCTGGCAATACACGTATTATCGGTACCGCACGCTCGCCGTTAAGTGACGAAGATTTCAGAAATCGCGCACGTGATGGATTAAACCAATTTATTCGTGAAGAGGATCGCACTCCTGAAAAAATAGAAGATTTCGTAAAACATATTTATTATGTCAGTTTAGATGGTGCTGATCCTAATGGTAAATGGGCTGATATTGAAAAATTATTAAATTCAGACCAAGCAAACGCAATTCGTATTTTTTACTTTGCTACAGCCCCGCGCCTCTATGGTGATATTTGTGATAATTTATCCAATCACAAATTACTTACAAAGACAACGCGTGTTGTCTTGGAAAAACCTATTGGCACCTCACTAGAGACTGCAGAAGAAATTAATAGTCGTGTTGGTAAACATCTCCCTGAAAATCACATCTTCCGTATTGATCATTATTTAGGCAAAGAAACCGTTCAAAATATTTTGGCGTTACGTTTTGCTAACCCTGTTTTTGAACGTTTATGGAATTCCGATTCCATTGACTATGTTGAAATCACTGCTGCTGAAACCGTCGGCGTAGGCAACCGTGGTGGATATTACGACGGTGCAGGTGCATTACGTGATATGGTGCAAAATCATCTGTTGCAAGTGCTGTGTATGGTTGCAATGGATCCACCTATTTCTTTGAATGCTGATGATTTGCGCAATGAAAAATTAAAAGTCCTGCGCTCCTTAAAACCTATGACTGATGAAATGATTCAAACAGATACAGTCAGAGGTCAATATACAGCTAATACCGTTGATGGAGAGGCAGTCCCTAGTTACTTAGAAGAACTTCAAAAAGACAAAAGCAATACAGAAACGTTTGTTGCCATCAAAGCGCAAATTAATACATCACGTTGGACGGGTGTTCCTTTTTACTTAAGAACAGGCAAAAGATTGGCTGAAAAAACAAGTGAAATTGTTATTCAGTTTAAAAAATCTGCTTGGTCTTTATTTCCTACCGCTTCCGAACCAAATCGTTTGCATATTCGTATTCAACCCGATGAGGGTGTTTCCTTATCTATGCAAGTCAAAGACCCAAGCAAATCTCATACCAGCTTACGCAGCACCTCTATTGATATTGCATTCTCACCTGCGTTTCATATTCGTTATCCAGATTCTTATGAAGGTCTCATCATGGACGCTGTTAGAGGCGATCCATTATTATTTATTCGTCGTGACGAAGTGGATGCCGCATGGAAATGGATCGAACCTATTCTTGATGGATGGGCACGAGAAATCATTCCTATGTCTCAATATAAAGCTGGCACTTGGGGACCCCAAGAATCAGAACAACTATTAGCAAGAGACGGTCATGTTTGGCATGAAAACATAACTTAATTCCTGATGCCTCAATTGTCTGATAACAATCAAGAGCCTATCAAACAAAAGGAAAATTCTCCTCGTTTGACAGGCAAACCATATCGTTCTATGAAGCGCAGAATCATTCAGCGTGTTATTTTTGCGCTACTTTTTTCTGCAGGGGTTATTGGTGCCCAAGAAATGGGATGGTTAAATAATATTTCACGCCAATGGATTAAACAAAAAGTTAACTGGATGGATAATAAGCAAGTTACTCAGTATTTACGCACTGTGATTACTGATAACCAGTTAACCCAAACATCAATACACTGTCTTGTTTTCGTTATTAATAACGATACAGGCGGAGAAACGGTCAATATGCAAGTCAGAGAGCAACATAATAACAGCTGTTCTGAGACACGACCTGATTTTCCTTTATTATTTACCTTTCGTGTCAATCGAAGCAATGGTAATATACAAGTCGATAAGGGATCCCCTAATCACTTTTATCCTATTCATTAAAGTGCTTATTGACAAGGCTAAACCGCAATGACGGACGACCCATCCACACCAACGCCTATTATATCCCCTTCCCCTAATCGTCGCAGTTTCTTACAGTTATTGACTGCCAGTTCGGTGACTGTGGGTGGCGTGATTGTGGTTTGGCCTTTTATCAACAGTCTTAATTCTCAAAACACAACCCTTGAACAAAATTTTGTAGATATTGATATTTCTTCGTTAAAAGCAGGACAACAAATAACAGTCACGTGGCAAGGGCATCCTGTTTTCATTTTAAATCGCCCTGCTGAAGCTCTTCAAGCATTACAAGATTCAAATCTGGTCTCTCGATTAAGAGATCCTGATAGTAAAGAATTACAACAACCCTCTTATACGCAAAATTGGCATCGTTCTATTCGCCCTGAAACCGCTGTTTTAATTGGTTCATGCACCCATTTAGGCTGTGTTCCAACATTGAAATTAGGGGCTAAATTAGGCAGTTTTTATAATTGTGCATGTCATGGTTCAAGGTTTGACTTGGCTGGACGTGTTTATAAATCTGTGCCAGCTCCTTATAATTTACCCATTCCACCTTATACCTATTTAAAACCAAATATTATTCGTATAGGCGAAAATCCCAAAGGGCAAGAATTTGATTTTACAAAAATTAAACAACTATAAATACAAAAAAATATAGTAATCAAGAGCAATTATTACACAGAAGAGAAAATAAATAATCTTTAAAAATAATCAGGATTTCAGTATGAAAAATGACTGATAATATTTCTATTTAACGCTAAACAAATTCTTGTTGTTATTTATAACTCTCATACTATTGATAAATTCACGATTCCTAACCTCTTTTATTTAGTAACACCCTTGACTTTTTCTTAAAAAAACAGTCCTTATCTTTACAGTCAGATAGCCAGATAATCGCTGTTTATATTATATATTACTTATCGTAATATAAAGAGAGGAAAGTCCGGGCTCCACGGAAAGATGGTGCCAGTTAATGGCTGGCAAGGGTAACCTTAGGGAAAGTGCCACAGAAAACAAACCGCTTGTCGGAATTTATTGAGTATTCAATAAATTACAAGTCAGGGTGAAATGGTGTGGTAAGAGCACACCGCGTTCTTGGTAACAAGAATGGCAGGGTAAACCCCACCAGGAGCAAAACCTAATAGGGATAACGGATTATCGCAAGATAATCGAAGGATTTCCGCCTTGTTATCCGGGTTGGTTGCATGAAATACGATGCGAATCGTATTCTAGATGAATGATTATCGCTTGTCTTTGGACATTCACAGAACCCGGCTTATACGCTATCTGACTTTAAAATTCTTTTATATCTTTTATTTCTATTTCCCCTCTAAATTTTATTTTGATATCGAAAAGTGAAACTTTTTTATCAACTCTGAATGTGAAATATAAAATATCTGACAAAAGCCACTGAAAATAAGTGAAATTTTAATTCTAACATTTGACCTCCCACGATTACCCATGCTATCCCATAAAAGAACATAATCATTACCGTAGTAATAGATTATCGATTCTCAGATTTTTTTCTTTATTTATGCAGCATGTTTAAAGGAGGTCATACAAGAATGAGCTTATTCCTTGGCACACATCAAAATAGGCTTGATGTCAAAGGAAGGGTTTCTGTACCTGCAATCTTTCGTGCTGCATTACGAAAAGAACATATCAAAGAAAATAATTCCCTTATTTTCAGACCTTCTCATAAAATGTCTTGCATCGAGGGTTGGCCTTTATCTGTTTTTTCTGAATTAACGAATTCTTTAAGTACTCTAGATCTATTTTCAGAAGAACATGATGATATTGCTACCACTCTTTACGCCGAAGCTTGGCCCCTTGATCTGGATCGTGAGGGTAGAATTTTATTACCTGATATTTTAAAAGAACATGCCAATTTAACAGACGCAGTAACATTTATGGGGCTGGGCGCTATTTTTCAAATCTGGGAACCAACCGCAGCAACAGAACGCTGCAAAACCGCACGTCAAAAAGTGCAACAAAAAAACTTATCTATTACCCCACAAACTCATAAAAAAAGGATAGAAACATGACACAAGAAATCTATCCTGCACATGATGGGCATTTTTCTGTCATGTTAAATGAAGTGATGGCATGGCTAGAACCCAAAGCCAATGGTGTTTATGTCGATGCCACTTTTGGGGGGGGCGGCTATAGCAAAGCAATCCTTGCTGCTGCTGATTGCACTGTTTGGGGCATTGATCGTGATCCTGATGCGATTGCGCGTGGACAAGAAATTCAGAAACAATTTCCTTCCTTACGCTTGCTACAAGGTGATTTTGAAAATATCGATTCACTCTTGACCTCACAACAAGTTACCGAATGTGATGGAATTGTTCTTGACCTTGGTGTTTCCTCTTTTCAACTGGATCAAGCAGACAGAGGCTTTTCTTTTCGTTTTGATGGACCTTTAGATATGCGTATGAGCCGCACAGGGAAAACTGCGGCTGATTTGGTGAATTATCTTTCTGAAACAGAAATTGCTGATATTTTATTTCATTATGGTGAAGAACGCTTTTCTCGACGTATTGCCAAGGCGATCGTTAATCGACGTGCCGAAGCCCCTTTTGAAACAACCCAAGATCTAGCAAGTCTGATCCAAAGAACAATCCCAACGGATAAAAGTAAGATCAATCCTGCTACACGTTCTTTTCAAGGATTGCGTATCGCGGTTAATAACGAGCTAGAGCAAATTCATACAGCCCTTAACGCTGCATTAACTCTGTTAAAGCCTGGTGGAAAATTAATCGTTGTTTCTTTCCATTCCCTTGAAGATAGAATTGTCAAAGATATTATGAATAAAGCTGCTGGGCGTGTTGCAAAACCCTCTCGGTATCTTCCTCTCTCCTTGTCTCCGTCACAAAGCGATGTTGGTTTTGAATTACTTACGTCAAAACCACAACGCCCTTCTGACCAAGAATGCCATATTAATACTCGTTCACGCAGTGCCAGATTGCGTGCGATTCAACGTGTTTTATGATCTGAAAAAAGGAACCATTCCCTATGATGATCCGTCCATTTACTTTATTTTGTGTTTTCTTTGCTGGGGTTTCTGGTATGGTTTTGTATGCTCAAAAGCATAAAACGACCCTCCTTGACAAACAAATCACGAAAATTGTGTATGATACACAACGGATTAAATCTCGTACAGCCATGTTACGTACGGAATGGACGTTACTTAACCAACCTGACAGATTAAAAGAATTATCTACGAAATTTATTCCTGTGCTACATCCTTATAGCCCATCACAGTTTGTTCAAATGTCCGCGGCAGCCTCTATGTTACCACCCATTACCAAAGCCCCTGAAAAAGATAAAACACGCGAAGACTTGATTAAGAACGTTGCTGAAAATCATGAGCAAGCTGGTAATATTGTTGCTGATGCAACAACAACTCAGACAGCAGCTCAGAAAGAGCTTCATCAAACACCAGCCGTCCAAGTGCCACCCATTATTGTTCCTCCGAATAATAATGTAAATCATCCCTCTATATTACAACAAAAACCTCAACAAACGGTTAAACCTGTTACGACGGCAAACAACTCTGTAACAGAGCCTGTTGCCTCATCTGCGCCTACACCGCATAAAAAAGTAAAAATTGCTGAAATAGCGGATGCGACAGATGCAATAAAAACCCAGAATTTGAAACCACAAACTGTTAAGAAACCTTCTATAGTTGCAAAGACGAAAGTAAAAGAAAACAGCTTAACAGAACAATCAGTTGCTTCTGCTTCTGTTCCAACGACACATCGTAAAAAGGTTAAAGTTACAGAAACAGCTGACGCCAGTGATTCTATAGATACTCCAAATCCAAAACCACAAACAATCAAGAAAAACCATATAGAGAATGTTGCCTATAATATTCAAAGTGGGAACCCTTTTTCTCATAATAAAACCTCGAAACCTAAACAGGCACAATCATCTTCTACTAACACACAAAAGAAACGTCCTTCTACAGTCACCGTTGCACATTCCGAATCTGCTCTGGGGGGAAGTAATGATGAGGCTCTGCCTGCCCCTGTACCTTTTGCACCATAAAATCAAGGGGTGTATAAAAAATAATGCGATACAGGGATGATCGGAAACAAAGCTCCCCTCGTAATACAGAGAGGGAAGATCGCGCTGAACCACAAATTAATATAAAAAAGAAGAAAAAAAACTTTAATAGAATGGATAAAACCAGAGCACGCTTGTTAATCACAGCGTGTGGTTTTTGTTTTTTATATGGTGCGGTTACTTTTAAACTAACTATGGCTACTATTTTGATGCCTCTTGCTCCGCAAAAGCAACAAATAGCCCCTCAAGTACCAGCCATTCCCAAAAGTGATCCCAAAGGCGTGATGTCTGGTGATTTTGCTTTACCACAAATTAAAAGGGCGTCTATTATTGATCGTAATGGACAAATTTTGGCTATTTCTTTACCTGTTGCCCAAGTTTATGCCAATCCCTTGGAAATTATTGACGCTGCTGAGGTTACAAAAAAATTAAAAGCAATCTTACCTAAGCTTGATGTCAATCAAACCTATGAACGCCTATCTTCTAAAAAGCAATTTGTTTATCTTGCTCGGGATATTTCCCCTCAACAAGAAGTTGCTATTAATAATCTAGGGATCCCAGGATTATATTTCGAAGCAGGGGAGCGGCGTCGTTATCCTTTGGGTCGATTAGCATCTCATATTCTTGGCAGCGTTGATATCGACGATCACGGCATCGCAGGCGTAGAAAAATTCTTTAACGAACGCTTAATGAATACACGTCACCCGCTCAGATTATCCATCGATACGCATGTTCAAACCGTAGTCCAAGAAGAAGTTGAAGCCGCAAAGAACAAATTCCAAGCAGAGGCAGCATGCGGAATTGTAATGGACGTTCATACGGGCGAAATCTTAGCTATGATTAGTTTGCCTGACTATGATTCTAATCAATTTAGTAAAGCGCCTCCTAACTCTCGCTTTAATCGGGCTACAACTGGAATGTACGAGCCTGGATCAACTTTTAAACTACAAAACGTTGCCATGGCACTTGAATTGGGTGTAGTTCATATTTGGGATCGCTTTGCAACCGCCCCTGTACGTGTTGGACGGTTTACGATCAAAGATTTAAAAACAGATCATTTTCCTCCTTACCTTTCTCTACCAGAAGTAATGGCCTATTCCTCTAACCCTGCTTCGGCGCATATTGCATTAGATGTTGGGGCAGAAAGGCAAAGAGAATGGATGCAACGAATGGGATTTCTTGCGCGTGTTCCCATAGAATTGCCTGAATCAGGTCGCCCCATTGTGCCCTCTATCAAGAATTGGGGCATATCAACTGTCATGACGATTTCATTTGGTCATGGTATTGCGGAATCTCCCCTAGCCATCGTTCGTGGAACGGCAGCCACAGTAAACGGAGGTATCTTACTGAAACCAACATTATTATCCTTGCAAGATATTAGCAATACTGATCTTTCGCAACAACCTGTGGATAATAATACCCCAACACCACAACCCAAGGCTCAAGGAAAGCGTGTTCTTTCTGAAAAAACCTCTGAATTACTAAGAAAAATCTTACGTCTGGATGTTACCAAGGGAACGGGTAAAAATGGAGAGGTTCCTGGTTATTTTGTCGGTGGAAAAACAGGAACCAGTGAAAAAGTCAGTAAGTCAGGTGGATATTTAAAGCACGTTAACGTTTCTGCTTTCACGGCTGTCTTTCCGATGAATGATCCTAAATATGCTGTTTACGTGATGTTAGACAGCCCAAAACCAACCAAAGAAACGCATGGCTGGACAACGGCTGGGTGGAACGCAGCCCCTACGGTCTCTAAAATCATTGGGCGGATCGGTCCTATTCTTAACTTATTTCCAAATACCAAAGATGCAGCAACAATTGACGCGCAGCTTGCTATTCCATTACGCCCTTCAATTCCCAAAGGGGTAAAACCTTTGGGACCTGGGAACGATCCTGGCGATCCTCGTTTAAATCGCCCTGAAAAAAGTAAGGAAAAAAGTAAAAAGAAACAAACAGCCAAATCCTCGTCAACAAGATCAGAATAAAGCCCCCTTTACAATGATGTCTCTCAACAAGCTGCTTCACCATGTTCATTTATCATGTGTTCCCAAAGATATCCAAATTACGGGAATAACATTAGATAGTCGCAAGATACAAAAAGGATATCTTTTTGCTGCCCTGCCAGGCACAAAATCAAACGGATGTGATTATATTGATATGGCTATCGAAAAAGGTGCATCAGCCATTCTTTTGCCAATCAATGTGCCTTTTCCACAAACAGATCATTGTATAGCCATTCCCTGTGATAACCCACGATATATAGTATCATTAATGGCCGCTTGTTTCTTTTCTAAGCATCCACAACATCAGATAGCAATTACAGGAACCAACGGCAAAACCAGCACAGCTGATTTCATTCGACAAATTTGGCAATTACAACATTACAAAGCCGCCAGCATTGGCACTTTGGGGGTTATTAGTAACACAAATTATCACTATACAGGTCCTGTACTTACGACGCCTGATAATATTATGTTACATGAAATCTTAACCAGTTTAACTGAACATAATGTGCAGCATCTTGCTTTAGAAGCATCCTCTCATGGTTTAGATCAATATCGTTTGGATGGTTTAACGATAGAGGCTGCTGGCTTTACGAATTTAACACGCGATCATTTAGATTATCATCATGATTTTCAACATTATTTACAAGCTAAACTAAGATTATTTAAAGATATTCTACCTATTGGAGGGATTGCTGGTGTTAATGCAGATATGGATCAAGACGCATTAACACAAATCAAGCAAGCAATTCTGGAACGCAAACAAAATCTACGATTAGTTGGCGAACAAGGGCAATTTTTACAACTGCTTTCTGTAACGCCATTACCCGAAGGGCAACAATTAGTCCTTAAAACTGCATTAAATGATCGTTTCTCTGTGACCATTCCTTTATTGGGGCGATATCAAATTGATAATATTCTGCTTGCTATGGCACTGATTGCCAAAGATGAGCATGATATAGCCAATTTCATCCCCTTATTACCACATCTTAAAGGCGTCAGAGGTCGAATGGAACAGGCAGCCATTTTGCCAAATAGTGCGGCTGTTTACGTTGATTATGCACATACACCCGATGCTTTGGCGCATTTACTGCAATCTTTACGCCCACATACACATAACAACTTACATGTTATTTTTGGTGCAGGTGGAGATCGCGATGCGGGCAAACGCCCTTTAATGGCACAAGAAGCTGCAAAATATGCGGATTATGTGATTATTACGGATGACAATCCTCGCACAGAGGATCCTGACCTTATTCGTCAAGAAGTTAAAATGGGAGCTCCCACTGCCTTGGAAATTGCTGGACGAGAACAAGCCATAGCCCAGACCATAAAAAAGCTACAAAGTGGCGATATTTTAGTCGTTGCAGGAAAAGGGCATGAGCAAGGGCAAATTATTGGCTCTGTTGTTCATCCCTTTGATGACGTTACTATAATTCAAAAATATGTGGGAAGCCTATGAGCGTTTTATGGACTGAAACAGACCTTATCCAAGCAACAGGTGGAACTTTTCCTTGTTCCACCACCATCAAAGGTAGGGGTATCTCAATTGATACACGTTCTATTGAAACAGGCGATATCTTTATAGCGATTATTGGTGAAAATAGCGATGGACATCAATATGTCCAAAAAGCCTTGGATGCTGGTGCTGCTTGTGCCATTATAAGCCAGCCTATTGCTGAGTTGGCAGAAAATGCACCTATTCTTTATGTCAAAGATACATTGCAAGCTCTGACTGATATGGGACGTTATGCGCGTAATCGGTTCACTGGCAAAGTCATCGCAATCACAGGTAGTGTTGGCAAAACAACGACCAAAGAAATGATAAAAACAACTTTGTCCACTTTTGGCACAGTTCATGCTGCTGCTGGTTCTCATAATAATCATCTTGGTGTTCCGTTAACCCTAGCACGATTACCAAAACATACAGATTTTTGTGTATGTGAAATTGGAATGAATCATATTGGTGAAATTGCACCTTTGGCAGAGCTTGTCAGCCCACATATTGCTATTATTACTGAAGTGGCCTCATCCCATCTAGGATATATGCAAAACCTAGAGAATATCGCCAAAGAAAAAAGTCAGATTATAACAGCACTTTTACCAAAAGCCATTGCGTTGGTGCCAGAAACAATTTATGGCTTGAAAACATTCCAAGACACAGCCACAAAACATCAGGTTCAATTACAAACTGTTGGAACCTCTGAGGCTGCTTTTATACAAATAAGTAATGTCAATCTTGCAGCACAACAATCAACATTTGATGTAATCATCGAAAAATATCTATATCAATTTACACTCTTATCACCTGGAGTACATTTAGTACGCAATGCAGGGTTAGTGATTGGTGCTATTCATGCGTTAGAGCTTGATGTTCAACGGGCTATCCCTGCCCTGACTTTATTCCAAACAGGCAATGGCAGAGGCAAAATTTTGCCTTTACAGAGTGTTCATGGTGTTGTTTTAGACGAAAGTTATAACGCTTCAACATTATCCATTCGTACTGCTTTACAAACATTATCTCTATTAGCTCCTGCCAGAAAAATCGTTATCTTAGGCGATATTATGGAGTTAGGAGACTATAGCGAGCAAGAGCATCTTTCTTTGTTACCACACATTACTGCTAATGCTGATCTTGTTTTCTGTTGTGGTTCAATGATGCATATTGTATTTGAACAGCTGCCTCGATCTTTACAAGGGACATGGTGTGCAACAGCACAAGAGCTAATCCCTTTAATACTCTCTATATTACAGGAAAATGATACGGTGCTTGTCAAAGGAAGTAACAGCATGCGTATGAATTTAATTGTAACGACTTTAACCGCTCCAGTAATAAGGAAAAACTAATGCTATATGATTTAATTACGCGTTTTGGGTTGGAGTATCTTTCTCCATTCAACCTGTTTCGCTATATTACTTTTCGCGCTGGAGCGGCGTGTTTTACTGCCTTTTTCCTAAGTTTATGGATTGGGCCTTATATCATCGCAAAACTGCATAAAATTCAACGCGATGGACAACCTATTCGTGCACTGGGACCAGAACGTCATATCAAAGAAAAAGCAGGAACCCCAACAATGGGTGGGATCATGATGCTTTTGACCTTAACGCTCTCTATTTTATTATGGAGTGATCTATCCAACGGTTTTATATGGATTGTTTTGTTCGTAACACTTGGGTTTGGATTGATCGGTTTCTTTGATGATTACCAAAAATTAGCCAAAAGAAATACTGACGGATTATCAAAACGCACACGCTTAGGTGGAGAGTTCTTGATCTCTATCGTGGCTGCTTTTGCGTTGCAATATATCACACCACCTGATATTGCCAACCAAGTTGCTTTACCTTTCTTTCAAAACCTCATGATTCCTCTAGGATATTTCTTTCCTATATTTGGTATGGTGGTCATTGCAGGATTTGGGAATGCGGTTAATTTCACCGATGGTCTGGATGGATTAGCAATTGTCCCCGTTGTGATTGCGTTTCTGGTCTTTGCATTAATTGCCTATATCGTTGGAAATGCTGTATTTGCAAAATATTTATTCCTCCATTTTGTTCCACAATCAGGTGAATTAGGAATTTTCTGTGCTGCTGTGATTGGTGCTGGCCTAGGGTTTTTATGGTTTAATGCGCCCCCTGCCTCTGTCTTTATGGGAGATACTGGCTCTTTGGCATTAGGTGGGGCTTTGGGAACAGTGGCGGTTGCTGTCAAGCATGAACTTGTTTTATGTATTGTTGGTGGGCTATTTGTTGTTGAAACTTTATCTGTTATCATTCAAGTTGCTTGGTATAAACGTACCAAAACACGCGTATTCTTAATGGCACCTTTACATCATCATTTTGAGAAAAAGGGGTTATCAGAATCAAAAATTGTTATTCGTTTTTGGATTGTTGCAATCATGCTAGGTCTTATTGGTCTGGCCACATTAAAGTTGCGTTAATATGATTTTTTCACCAACATTATTTCAAAATCATCAATATGCAATCTTGGGTCTTGGGAAAAACGGAATTATTGCTGCCCAACGATTATTGGCGATGGGAGCAACGATCCAAATATGGGACGATCAAGAAAAAACAAGAAATGCAGTTCCATCGGAATTAAAAGCATTTGTTAAACCATTTGAAGATTTATATGGATTTAATGCGTTGGTGATGTCCCCAGGCATTCCTCATCATTTACCCAAACCTCATCCTATTGCACAGCTTGCAATTGAACAAAATCTTCCTATTCTATCAGATGCAGAGCTTTTATATCGTGCGGTCAAAGAATCTGGATCCAAAGCACGTTTTGTTGCTATTACGGGGACAAACGGAAAATCTACGACAACGGTTTTGTTAACACATTTATTAAAAGAGGCTGGTATCCCATCAGTTGCAGGTGGGAATTTAGGACCTGCTGCATTGGCACTTCATTTACTGGGTGACCAAGGGGTGTATGTGTTAGAAATGTCCTCTTATATGTTGGAACGGTTTTCAGAATTTACAGCGGACATTGCTTGTTTATTGAATATTACCCCCGATCATTTAGAACGTCATGGCGATATACAAGGATATACCACTGCAAAACATCATATTTTTGATCGTCAGTCCTCTCATCAACTAGCCGTCATTGGCATTGAAGATACTATTTGTGCCAATATTGCCAACAACCTTGTCCAACAACATAGAATGCAAGTAAAGACCATCGCTGGCACGAATATCAACGCTGATATTTGGGTGAAAGATCATCTAATACAAGACCAACAAGGTATCATTGCTGACTTAACAAAAGCCACTTTATTACCAGGCGATCATAATGCGCAAAATGCGTCAGCAGCCACAGCAATGGCTTTACATTTAGGTCTTAATCAAGAACAGATACAATCTGGATTGAACTCTTATCAAGGGCTTGCCCATCGTCAAAGACCCGTTGCAACTGTAAATAACGTCACTTTTGTCAATGACAGCAAAGCAACCAACGCAGATGCAGCATCAAAAGCATTAGTGTGTTATGATAAATTAGTCTGGATTGCTGGTGGACTTGCTAAATCAAATGGAATTGACGAGTTGGCACCCTTTTTCCCTCATATAAAACTGGCTTTACTGATTGGTAAAGATGCACCTATTTTGGAACAAACCTTAAAACAACATCAAGTGCCTTATCATATTGTTCAAACGCTTGAACGTGCAGTCCCAGAAGCGTATCAATATGCACAACATCATCATATTCCAACTGTTTTATTATCGCCAGCCTGTGCTAGTTTTGATCAATTTAGCAGTTTTGAAGAACGTGGGGATCGTTTTGCTGAACTTGTAGTGCAGCTTTCATCTTCTCTTTCCGAATAATCAAAGGATTAAGGATTCAAAATCGATGTCAGGAATTTCTCGCTCTGATAATTCATTACTTGCACGTTGGTGGCGTAATATTGACCATTGGACGCTTGGTTCCATAGGATTACTCATTGGTTTTGGATATATCCTGATGATGGCGGCCAGCCCTGCTGTGGCGCAACGTATTGGTGCATCAAGAGACGTGTTTATTTTTAAACAAGTCATGTTCCTTAGCATCGCGGCTCTAACCATTATTTTTATTTCTATGCTTTCACCCCAGACCATAAAAAAATTAAGTATCATTGGCACTTTTATTGCTATTTTTGCGACTGCTTATACCTTAGTGCATGGAATGGATATCAAAGGGGCAAAACGTTGGATTGCATTGCCGATTATGTCATTGCAACCTTCAGAGTTTTTGAAGCCTTGCTTTGCAATTTTTACAGCGTGGTTGTTAACAGAATGGAAAAGGCGATTTTATATCCCTGGAATTTTCGTTGCCCTAGGAGTTTATGGGATCATTCTATTCATTCTAAAATCTCAACCTGATATTGGAATGCTTGCCGTTATTACAGCTGTTTTATTAACACAATTATTCATTAATGGCTTAAACATGTTCTGGATTTTCTCTGGTTTAGGTGGAATGGTTGCCGCCTTTATCGGTGCTTATATTGCGCTCCCTCACGTAAGATCACGTGTCGAGCGATTTATACATCCTGAAGTAGGCGATCATTATCAAATTGATACGGCTTTGCGTGCTTTTGGCAATGGTGGATTATGGGGCAGAGGTCCTGGTGAAGGGCGTGTCAAAGATTTATTACCTGATGCGCATGCAGACTTTGTTTTTGCTGTCGCTGGTGAAGAATATGGGATGATTATTTGTTGTATTATCATCTTTATTTTTTGCTTCATCGTTGTAAGAACCTTGCTTAAGCTCATTAAAGAAGATGACCCTTTTATTATTCTGGCGGCATCTGGATTAATTACCGGCTTTGGGCTACAAGCCTTTATTAACATGGGATCAACGTTACATTTAATCCCAACAAAAGGAATGACCTTACCTTTTATTTCTTATGGTGGGTCATCTGCTTTATCTATTGCGTTAACCATTGGAATGGTTCTGGCATTGACCCGCCGTCGCATTGAAGCACCTCAGTTTTTTAAGAATAATAATCAACCCTTTAGCAAAAGAAGCATATTACGATGAATAAACCAAAAATTGCTATTGTTGCCGGAGGAACCGGTGGGCATTTTTTCCCTGCAAAAGCATTGGCTATGCAATTAAAAGAGCGGAACTATCCCGTTGTGTTTATGACAGACAAACGCATCGAAGACCCACAATTAGCAGAATGGAACGATATTCAACAATTTGTTATTGACGGGGGTGGCATTGCCAAAAAATCAATCACGCAAAAGATTAGTAATGGTTTTGAATTGCTTAAAGGAGTTGCCCAATCTCGTAAAATTCTAAAGAATAATCCTGTTGCTGCTATTATCGGTTTTGGTGGGTATCCTTCTATTCCCCCTCTAGTTGCGGCTCGCTTATTCCCCAAAAAGAAACGTCCTCAAATTATTTTACATGAAGGCAACGCAATTATTGGAAAAGCCAATGCCATGTTGTCTCATTTTGCAACTATTATTGCGACTTCTTATCCAAAAGTCGCAGGAATTCCTAAACATATTCCCGTGAAAATCACGGGCTTGCCTGTTCGACCTGATATTACATCGCTATACCCTGCATCTTATCAAGCACCAACAGATACGATCTCTTTATTGATTTGGGGCGGATCTTTGGGGGCAAAAATATTTGGAGAAATTGTTCCTTATGCGTTGGCGAATTTACCCATAGAGATCAAACAAAAACTACGTATTACCCAACAAGTGCGCAAAGAAGACTTGTCCCATGTCACTCAAATCTATGAAAAAGCAAATATTCAAGCAACGCTTGCTCCCTTTTTAACCAATGTGTCTTCTGTTTTAAAGCAAGCCCATTTAGTCATCGGACGTGCTGGGGGATCTTCTGTTTCGGAACTTTCTTTATCTGGCAAACCTGCCATTTTAGTTCCTTATCCTTTTGCTGCCAATCAAGAACAGCATTATAACGCCAAGGCACTTGAGCAAGAAGGCTCAGCATGGATCATTGACCAAAAGGACTTTTCTGTAACTGCACTGACTGCGCTATTATCTGATTTATTAAACAATCCTGATAAATTAAGGCAGGCGGCACAATCGCACCACTTAGTCTATCCCAATGCTGCAAAAGAATTGGCAGATTTAATCGAATCCTATATCACCCTATAATCATCCTAGCGATTTTTTGAGAAAGAAAGCACTGTAACTATGAGATCTCTTCCCCTTTCGATTGGTACTATTCATTTTGTAGGTATTGGCGGTATTGGCATGTCTGGCATCGCGGAAACTTTGCATTATCTGGGATATAAAATCCAAGGGTCAGATATGTCAGAAAATGCAAATGTTTTACGCTTACGCAAATTAGGCATTACCATTCATATAGGACACAGTGCGAATAATGTAGGGTTGGCACAAGTTGTGGTTGTCTCTTCTGCAATCAAAAAAGATAATCCTGAAGTGGTTGATGCGCGTTCTCGCTTTATTCCTGTAGTGCGTCGTGCTGAAATGTTGGCTGAGCTAATGCGGCTGCGTTGGTCGATTGCTGTTGGCGGAACCCATGGAAAAACCACAACGACCAGCTTAATTGCAACTTTATTAGAACATGCCAAGCTAGACCCCACCGTCATTAATGGGGGTATTATCGAAGCCTATGGAACCAATACGCGGATGGGTTCTGGGGATTGGATGGTTGTCGAAGCCGATGAAAGCGATGGTTCTTTTTTACATTTACCTGTTGTCATAGCCATTGTTACCAATATGGATCCTGAACATATGGACCACTGGGGAACCCCAGAAGCCATGGAAAAAGCCTATCATCAATTTGTTTCGAATATTCCCTTTTATGGGTTTGCCGTTTTATGTATTGACCATCCTGCTGTGCAAAAAATGCTGCCAAACCTATCTGATCGCCGTTTAATTACCTATGGCTTTTCTCCTCAAGCTGATGTTCGTGCAGACAAAATTATTGCTGATAAACTGGGAACAACTTTTGATGTGGTGGTCACCAACCGCCATAAACAAATTAATCGCCGTATTGGACCATTTCGTTTGCCAATGCTAGGGCAACATAATGTTCAAAATGCCTTGGCTGCAATTGCTGTTGCATTAGAAATGGATATTAGCGAAGACAATATTCGTTCTGCTTTTGCTGCATTTAAAGGGGTGCAACGACGTTTTACACGTGTAGGTGAAGTTGGAAAAGTCAGTATTATTGATGATTATGGGCACCATCCCGTTGAAATCTCTGCTGTTTTAAAAGCAGCACGCCAAGCTACTTCAAATAATGTTATTGCAGTGGTGCAACCCCATCGTTATACTCGACTTCGTGATCTATTTACTGAATTTTGTTCCTGTATGAATGATGCCAGCACTGTTATTGTGGCAGATGTCTATGCAGCAGGTGAAGACCCCATCCCTGATTTCGATCGTGATGCGTTAATTGAGGGCTTGCGTGCGCATGGACATCAATCCGTTGTTGCATTACCGCATCCCGATCAACTGGCGGAAATGATTAATGCAATTGCTGAACCAGGAGATGTTGTTATTTGTCTAGGTGCAGGATCAATTACCCATTGGGCACATGCTTTGCCAGAGCAACTAAAAAAATTACAACAAGAAAACGCTTAAAAGGATAGAATATGCAACAACAAGGTCTTTTTACCAAAGAAGCATTTTCTGACTTGCTGCCCAAGTTACAAGGAAAAATCAATTTTGATGTTCCTTTGAGTGCGCGCAGTTGGTTCAGAGTTGGTGGAAATGCAGAAGTCTTAATAAACCCTGCAAATGATGAAGACCTTGCGTATATTTTAAACATGATCCCTTTGGAGTGGCCCATTTTTACCTTGGGGGCAACGTCCAATCTTTTAATTCGTGATGGTGGCATTGCTGGGGTTAGTTTCCAGCTCCGCAAAGGATTTAATGAAATTACACCCGACCGTGATGGATTTATTGTCGGTGCAGCTTGTTTAGATACAACGGTGGCCGAATATGCGGCTGCTCATGGCATTTCAGGACTTGAATTCTTAATCGGTATTCCTGGCTCTATTGGTGGCGCTGTTAAAATGAATGCAGGAGCACATGGTTCAGAACTCTCGAATATTTTAGATTGGGTGGAAATCATCACCAGAGACGGTCAATTATTACGCTTATTCGTTGGCGAGCTGGGATTAAGTTATCGCCATTCTTCTTTACCTCAAGATGCGATTGTTACCAAAGCACGCTTACAGGGCATTGCTGGGGACAAAGAAAAAATCACCCAGGCTATGAACGCGGTGAAAAAGCAACGTGAAGAGTCTCAACCCATTCGCTCACGCACTGGAGGATCAACTTTCCGCAATCCTGACTGTTCCGAAACAGAGTATAAGGCCTGGCAATTAATTGATATGGTTGGTGGCAGAGGATTAATGATCGGTGGCGCTCAAGTCAGCGAAAAACATTGTAATTTCCTAATTAATACTGGCACGGCGACTGCTGCTGATATTGAGAATTTAGGTGAAGAAGTTAAAAATCGCGTTATGAATCAGTTTAGTATTCAGCTTCACTGGGAAATTAAACGTATTGGTCGTCCATTAGAACAATAGGAAAACAATAAATGTCGAAAAAACATGTCACCGTCATGCGGGGTGGTATTTCCTCTGAACGTGAAGTAAGTCTTGCAAGTGGTAGTAATATTATCGAAGCCCTACAAGAAGCTGGATATCAAGTCAGCGATTTAATTGTGAATGATGATCTGGAATATGTCATTCAGTTCTTAAAAGAACAACGTCCAGACGTTGTCTTTAACGCATTACATGGACGTTTTGGTGAGGATGGCGCTATACAAGGCGTTCTGGAATGGATAAACATTCCTTATACTCATGGTGGTATTTGTTCGTCTGCGATTGCGATGAATAAGCAAATGACTCGCATTTTGCTAGCTGATGCAGGATTACCCGTTGCGACAGGCAAAGTTATCCCCATCCAAGATCTTATAATACAAGACCCTCTTCCTGTTCCTTATGTTGTTAAGCCTATTGAGGAAGGTTCCTCTGTTGGGGTGTATATTATCACAGAAACTGATGAGCAATTACGCCAGCAACAACGAGAAAAGATCGTTAAAGAATGGCATTTTGGCGATAACGTTCTAATTGAGCAATTCATTCCTGGAAAAGAGCTAACTGTCTGTGTCATGCAAGATAACGCATTAACCATCACAGATATTTCCTCTGGCACGCATCATTTCTATGATTATGTTTCCAAATATACAGCAGGCGAATCAAAGCATGTTTTACCTGCACAAATACATCCCCAAGCTTTTCAAGATGCAATGAATTATGCACAACAAGCCCATAAAATTCTGGGATGTTACCCCGTTTCAAGAACAGATTTTCGATATGATACTACCAATGAAACACCTGACAATCCCGGAAAACTTTATATTCTTGAAATCAATACCCAACCAGGCATGACTAAAACTTCTTTACTGCCTGAACAGGCAGCCTATTGCAATATATCTTATCCAGAGCTTTGCTCTTGGCTGGTGGAACATGCAAGATGTCGTATTTAAAAAAACGCCCCGAGTATCAAAACGACCGCCCATCTAAGAGCAAGATCGCCATTCTTCGTTCTAAACGATTATTACGTCCTTTTATTCTATTGCTCCTCATTATCGGTTTTTTTATAGGTGGGGGATGGCTGGTCTTTAAAATGGCTGGAGATGAGCACTTTTCCGTTATTGAGGAAAAAATTGGCAATATTCTACCAATGAAAATTACCAAAATTCTTATTACTGGATGCAACCTTACGTCAGAACAAGATGTTAAAGACGCTTTAGGCATTCAAATTGGGGATTCAATTTTTAATTTTTCCGTCCAAGATGCTCAAAAACGTTTAAATGATCTTCCTTTTGCAGATCATGTTTTACTAAAACGCCAATTACCCAATACTATTATTATCCATATTACTGAACGAACCCCTTTTGCTGTATGGCAATTCAACCATCAATTTAAACTGATTGATCGCAAAGGCGAAATTGTTAACGACCACGGGATGAGCGGGAAAGATGGCAAAGCCTTTTTGCAATTACCGTTAGTTGTCGGATATGGTGCGAATACAAGCGCTTCTGAATTAGTAGATATTTTATCCTCTCAACCTGAAATCAAGAAACATGTGGTCGCTGCAGTGCGTGTTGGAAATAGACGATGGAATTTGGATTTAAAAAATCACGCGGTCGTTTTACTGCCAGAAAACCAAGAGCTACCAGCAATTCAACGGTTAAATCGACTGCAAAAAGAGATGCAGATTTTAGATCGCCCCATAAAAACTATTGATTTACGTTTAGCGGATCGACTAATTATTCAAGAAGATAAAAGTTTTCTAAATAAGCCCAAAGACACGGATAATCCAGATAATCCAGATAACGCCGATCATTCTGACAACGCATCCACACCATCAAGTGAACATTAAATTTTTTAAGCATTTTGCTTTATAAATAGGGTAAAGGTCATGAGCAAGCTAACTTCTTCCAAGAAAAAAGCTCAAAAAAACAATTATAACGACAATCATGACAAAAATGCTTTGACTTTGGCACAGTCAAGACAGCTGGTGAAAAGCCGTGTGTTCCCCCCAGATGACCTTCCTTATAAAAAAGATTGGTTGCCTGGTATTTTTGGTGTTCTCGATATTGGCAGCAACAAGATCACCTGCCTGATCGGACAAGGAAAACCAAACGGACAATTACAAGTTTTGGGGTATGGTTGGCGTCGATCTCATGGTGTAAAACAAGGTGGCATTGTGAACCTACAAGCTGCAGAGCGTGCCATTCGATCCGCTGTCGGTCAAGCAGAAGAAGCAGCGGAGCGTCGTTTAAGTAAAATCTATGTTAATTTGTCAGGTGGAAAACCTCAAAGTCAACTATTTAATGTTGACTGGCCTATTGGTGGCAAAGAAATCAATAATCACGATATATATCGACTCGTTAATGAAGGGGTGTTAAGAGCACAAATTGATGGTAGAGAAATTATCCACGCTTTGCCCCTTGCCTTTAATGTCGATGAAACTTCTGGTGTTGAAGACCCTCGCGGTCATCAATGTGAATTATTAAGCACACGTTTACACATCATTGATACCTCGGCAACTGCGCTGCGTAATCTTGCGACGGTATTAATGCGTGCAGAACTCGAGATTGAAGCCATTATTTCCACCCCTCTCGCTGCTGGGCTAGCTGTGATGGCACCTGATGAGAGAGAATTAGGAGCAACAATCGTAGATATGGGCGGGGGCACCACATCTATTGGTGTTTTTGGTGAAGGTCAACTGCTTTACACTTCTCAAATCCCTATTGGCGGATCGCATATCACCAGAGATATTGCAGGTATTTTATCGACCTCTATTGATACTGCTGAATGGTTAAAAACAATGTGGGGCAGTGCAGAATACTCTTATGATGATGAATATCAACAACTTCCCATCCAAATGATTGGTGATGATGACTATGAAGTAGTTACAAAAATACCACTATCACGAGTTATTTCTATTATTCGCCCTCGAATTGAAGAAACATTAGAACTGATCCGTGATCGCCTAGATAACGCAAATGTCGGTAATGCTACCAATGGTAGAGTTATCTTAACAGGCGGTGGTTCTTTGCTAGATGGACTTGGACCTCTGGCTGCACGGATTTTAAATCGTCAAATTCGCCTTGGAAAACCAAATAATATCATAGGCTTACCAGATGATACCGCCAACTCCGCGGCATTTTCAACCGCTGCTGGATTATTGGCATGGGCAGCAGGGGATGGTCGAACATTAGCAGATTTGGATTTTGCAGAAAAAAAATCTGAGGGATTTTTAAAAAAGCTTATTGAGTTTATCCGAATACATATATAAATATTTCTTTGGATTCTAACGCTTTTCTAATGTATCCTACTTTACAAAATATAAAGCTATACTTGGTTCGAGGATATCCATGACACTCAATTTGACAATTCCACAACCTGCCTATGCTGATTTTACACCTCGTATCACGGTTTTTGGTGTTGGTGGTGGCGGTACTAACGCTGTTGATAATATGATTTTGTTGCAACTCAAAGGCGTTGAATTTGTTGTTGCGAACACTGATGCGCAACAATTAATGAAAAGCTGCTCTGATAATCGTATTCAACTTGGTCCACACTTAACCCAAGGGCTAGGTGCCGGAGCAAAGCCTGATATTGGTCGTGCAGCAGCCGAAGAAGCCGCAGAAGAAATTGCGCGTCATATGGAAAATGTTCACATGGTATTCATTACTGCGGGTATGGGTGGTGGAACCGGCACTGGTGCTGCACCTGTTATTGCACGCATGGCACGTGAACGTGGGATTTTGACCGTTGGTGTCGTAACCAAACCCTTTACTTTCGAAGGCGCGAGAAGAGCACGTTTGGCAGAAACGGGTATAGCTGAACTTCAGCAATTTGTTGATACATTAATTGTCATTCCGAATCAAAACCTATTCCGCACAGCAACTGAAAACACCACATGGCAAGATGCCTTTAAGATGGCTGACGAAGTCTTATATATGGGTGTCAAGGGCGTTACCGACTTAATGATGTCCCCTGGTCTTGTTAATCTTGACTTTGCTGACATTCGTACTGTCATGGCTGAAATGGGCAAAGCGATGATGGGTACAGGCGAAATAGAGGGTGAAAACAGAGCGATTCGTGCTGCTGAATCTGCAATTTCTAATCCATTGCTAGAAGATACTTCTATGGCTGGGGCTCGTGGGTTGTTGATTAATATTACAGGTGGTTCTGACCTTACTCTGTTTGAAGTAGACCAAGCTGCAAATCGTATCCGTGAAGAAGTTGCTGAAGATGCCAATATTATTTTTGGTTCTGCAATTGATGAAAGCCTGACAGGTAAAATCAGAGTTTCTGTTGTTGCAACAGGTATCGAAAGCCCTGTGCAATACGAAAAACAATCTCCTGTTGCGCCACCAATTGAACCTGAAAAAAAGGTTGTTGTTCCGGAAGCAGCATCTTTGAACATCAATAAAGCACCCAACCCTAATGTAGGTCAAGTTGCAGAAACAGTTGAGACGCAAAAGGTTCCTGAACCCATAAAATACCAAGAGCCGCCTGCCATGACGAAACCGATAGCCCCACAAAAAATAGAAACGTCTATCGAAACCAGCAGTGCAGTGCAGAACAGTGACGAACCTCGTGCGCCTTCTCCGGACGCTATTCCAGAGCGTGCAGCAAAAACATCACCTCGTTCAGGTTTGTTCTCTGATTCTCATCATCGCCAAGATGACACCCCCCCTCCACCCTCAAGAAGCTTGTTTGGTATTGTAACTGGGGCACTACGCGGAAATAAAACATATCCTAATACATCTAATGAACCAGGAAAAAGCGAACCATCTATTGCCAGCAATCCAGAAGATCAAAGCAAGTCAAACAGTGCTACACAAGCCAAAATAGACGAAGAAGGTCTTGATATTCCAGCATTTTTAAGGCGCAAATCTTAATTGCTACTTTGCCAAAAAGGACCCCTAAATTATGTTTAGGGGTCTTTTTTTATGCCTCATCATCTATTTCTCGTAACACTATGCAATAATCTTTGACTAGCATTCATTTCATTTCCTCTCTAAGTATTAGTTTAAGTATAGTTGCATCAAATTTAGATTGGAAAAGACTATGGATCAAATAAAAACAAACCCTTTGCTAAAGTCCACAGACACACCTCTTCATTCTATTTACTCCACCTTTCCATCAATCCAGTCTTCTATTGTTCCTGCACATACAATCTCTACACCGATTTCTTGCTCTGGTGTGGGATTACATTCCGGTAAATATATTAATCTTAGATTATTACCTGCACCCGCTGGAACAGGCATTATTTTCCGCAGAACAGACCTTAATAACCATCCTATTCACGCACACTATAGCAATGTCATTGATACGACCCTAAGCACTGTGATTGCTTGCCCAAATAACCCTTCGATAAAAATCGCGACCATCGAGCATCTGATGGCGGCTTTATCTGGTAATCAAGTTGACAATGTTATTGTTGAATGTGATGGTTCTGAACTCCCTGTTTTGGATGGTTCTTCCTCTCATTTTAATGAATTAATAGAGCAAGCTGGTCGTCAAACTTTATTGGCTGTCATACCCAATATTAAAATTCTAAAAACAGTGCGTGTTGAAAAGAAAGATGCTTTTGCTGAATTAAACCCATCATTAAATCATGGTCTGTCTTTGAATTTATCCATTGATTTTCCTGCTGCTGCCATTGGCAAACAAATCTTTAAAATGCAACTGACCCCTGAAAACTTCAAAGCTAAGTTAGCGCATTGCCGTACTTTTGTTTTGAAAAGTGAAATTGATACCCTGCACAAAATGGGACTAGCCAAAGGTGGAAGTCTTGATAATGCAATTGTTGTTGAAAATGACACGATATTAAATCCCAACGGTTTACGTTGCGAGAACGAATTTGTAAAACATAAAATGCTTGATGCTATTGGTGATTTGTCGTTAGCAAATGTTCGGATACATGGTGAATTTATTGGTCATAAATCCGGTCACAATTTAAATAATCTTTTGTTACGTAAATTAATGTCTAATAAAGATTCTTGGTGTTATTTACCCACCTCTGCCCGCTCCGTAACATCAGAGCCAACACGAATCTTTGCGTATCAAAATCATCAAATACAAGAGGCTTAAAAACCTCACTTGAAATTAAAATGAAAATTTATCAAATAAAGTTCTTCAACTTCTCTAATGACATGATATAAAAATATTTCGTTTATCAAGTATTGTGCCATTTTTATTAAAGCAGAAAGTTGTCAAACTGTGGTTACAGTGAATCCAAAAACACACTCAACTATGTTGAAACATATATCACGCGGTTTTTTTTCTGTCCTGCTTGTGACTAGCTTGGTCGCATGCGGCAGTGGTAGTGGTAGCAAAGGTGAGAAAAAAACACTAGAAACGAGCTCTTCCGAAGCGAATGTAAAGCAAGGAACAGCAGAGCAACTCTATAATAATGGTATAGATGCAATCAAAACAAAACATTACAAACTTGCAACAAAGCAGTTTGAATTGTTACAAGAAAATTTCCCGTATTCTGGGTATGCTCCTAATGCACAATTAATGCAAGGGTATGCTTTTTACCTGCAAAATAAATATCCAGAAGCAGTTAAACAATTAGAAACCTTTTTACAACTACATCCCAATAGCCCTGACGCGCCCTATGCATTCTACTTGCGTGCATTATGCTATTACGAACGGATTTCAGACGTAACACGCGATCAACAAAGTACGTTAGAAGCCCTCAGCGCTTTGAATGACGTTGTTAATCGTTTTCCTGGCACTTCCTATGCACGTGACGCTCAGTTAAAAATTGACCTTTGTCGCGATCATTTGGCTGGTAAAGAAATGTTGGTCGGTCGTTTTTATGAACAGCAAAAGAATTATGAAGCTGCGATTACACGTTTTCAACGTGTCATTTTGGACTATCAAACCACCAATCATGTTGCCGAAGCATTACATCGTTCTGTTGAAATTTATTTAAAACTTGGTCTAACAGATCAAGCACGTAAAACAGCCTCTATATTAGGATATAACTATCCCAATAGCACATGGTATCGTTATACCTATAATGATCTAAAAAAGTATAAATTAACTTCTAATCAAACTGAACACCCAACGGCAAAAAATCCTGGTTTCTTCAGACGCACGTGGAATTCTTTCACATCTCTTTTTTAGTCAACGGCTATGTTTATAACTGCATCGTTTTCCCCTTATGTTAACTCAACTCTCTATACGTAATGTTGTTTTAATTGAAAAACTCGATTTATTTTTTGATCGAGGATTAACTGTTTTCACTGGGGAAACAGGTGCAGGAAAATCAATTTTACTCGACAGTCTGGGTCTGGCATTGGGCGAGAGAGCCAGTGCTTCTTTAGTAAGGGTCGGAGCCAATCAAGCCACCGTGACAGCGTGCTTTGAAGTTCCCTCGTCACATCCGATTTACAAACAATTATCCGATCAAGGATTTGAACAATCTGATTTGGCGGATACTGCGTTGGTTATTCGCCGTATTATCGCATCTGATGGACGTTCACGTGCTTATATTAATGACCAACCTGTTGGACTTAGTTTTTTAAAAGAAATCGCACAAAATCTTGTCGAGATGCAAGGACAACATGAACAAGTTGGCTTGATGGACCCAAGAGGACATTTGTCAATCCTAGATAATTTTGGTGTTTCTAAACCTCTCTTACAAAAAACACAAATGCTTTATGCGAAATGGATAGAGGCAACGGCTAAACTTTCTGCACTCAGAGCAACTATTGAAGCCACTGCTCAAGAAGAAGAGTGGTTAAGAGAATCTGTCAAAGAACTCCAACAACTTGCACCCCAAGGAAATGAAGAATTAGATCTGATTGAAAAACGAAAGAATTTACAGCAAGACGAACGACGACAAGAGGCTTTAACCTCTGCGTTAACGATCCTTTCCCCTCAAGATCGCCGTGCGTTCCAACCTGCTCAAGCGTTACTCAATGCCAGTAAATCTCTACAAAAATTACTCCCTTCCAGTTTTGATGAACAAACTGCGTTAGGTTCAACCGATCAGGCTGTTCAAGAAGCATTAGAGGCTATAATTCGTGCAGAAGAAGCGTTGGGAGAAGCCGAGAATATATTAAATCATATCATTAATGATATTCAACTTGATCCACAATTACTGGATGAAATTGAAGAACGTCTATTTACTCTACGTGCTGCGGGACGTAAATACGGTGTCAATATTGATGAACTTTCCAATTTATTACAAGAATTTGAAATGCGTTTATTGAATCTTGACCTTGGGAATTATCAAATCCAAGAACTAGAACAAGAAGTTGCTACTTGTCGTGCAGCCTATGAGGATATTGCTGAAAAATTATCAGCTGATCGACAAAAAATTGCAAAAAAACTCGAAACAACCATTACACAAGAATTGACCCCATTAAAACTTGATCGTGCGCAATTTTTTGTATCGATTACGCCATTGTCAAGTGAGGCTTGGAATCAAACAGGCAAAGATCAAGTGCAATTCTTAATTGCTGCTAACCCTGGTGTTCCAGCTGCCCCACTAAATAAAGCAGCATCAGGTGGTGAATTATCCCGTTTATTATTGGCATTAAAAGTCGTTTTAAGCCAACAATCTACTTTATCTGCGTTAGTTTTCGATGAAATCGATTCTGGTGTTGGCGGATCAACGGCCTCTGCCATTGGGGATCGTTTACATCGTGTCGCACAAAATTTACAAGTTTTTGTAGTCACACATAGCCCACAGGTTGCAGCCAGTGGTGATGTGCAATTAAAAATTAGCAAAACCATTGAAAAGGGCATTACGTTAACCCATACCAAACAATTAAGTACTGAAGAACGGCGCGAAGAAATTGCCCGCATGTTGGCGGGAAATCACGTTACTGACGCAGCTCGAGCCGCGGCTGATAGTTTATTACACAGATCAAATTAATGAATTCTTTTCAAACACCATTTATTACCATTACTCCGCAAGATCTTACGCTTCCTCAAGCAAAAGAAGAGCTCTCTGCATTAGCTGAATATCTGCATCAATGTGACGATGCGTATTATAATCAAGATAACCCTGTCGCTGATGATGCAACTTACGATCAACTTCGTCGCAGACATAAAGAAATCGAAGCGTATTTTCCAGAGCTGATCGAACAAAATAGCCCCAGCCAAACCGTTGGCAGCCAACTTACAAGCGGGCTAAAGAAAATCAAACATCGTGTCGCAATGCTTTCTTTGGACAACGTGTTTGATAGTGAAGAATTTCAGGATTTTATTAATCGCATTCAACGATATTTAGACCTAAAAAAAAATGATTTAAGCCAGTTAACCTTTGTTGCAGAACCTAAGATTGATGGGCTTTCGATTAATTTAACCTATGAAAAAGGGATTTTAACCCAAGCAAGCACACGCGGAGATGGAACCGTTGGAGAAGATGTCACCGCAAATATCAAAACCATTGCTTCTTTGCCACAAAAACTGTCAGGAAATATTCCATATCTGATGGAGATTCGTGGCGAGGTCTATATTTCAAAAGAAAATTTCCTCAAGCTCAACCAAGAGCAAGAACAAGCAAATAAACGTCTATTTGCTAATCCAAGGAATGCAGCCGCTGGCTCTTTACGTCAACTTGATCCAGAAATTACACGCACACGTCCTTTATCTCTTTTTGTATATGCTCAAGGCTATTCCAACGCCCCTATTGCAAACACACATGATCTTTTCCTAAAGCAACTAGAAACATGGGGATTTGAGGTTAATCCTTTATATCAAATTGTAAAAAATGCTGATGAGGCAGAGGCGTTTCAACAAGAATTAATGACAAAACGTTCTGAACTGCCATATGATATTGATGGTATTGTTTACAAAGTCAACAACATCAACTTCCAGGAACGTCTTGGCTTTATCGGACGCTCCCCTCGTTGGGCAACAGCATGGAAGTTCCCAGCGGAACAAGCCATTACACGCTTAAAGAAAATTGATATTCAAGTTGGCAGGACTGGCGCATTAACGCCTGTCGCTTTGCTGGAACCCATTAATGTTGGTGGGGTGATTGTTACGCGTGCCACTTTACATAATGAAGATGAAATTATCCGCAAAGATGTTCGTGAAAATGACCTTGTCATTTTACAACGTGCAGGCGACGTGATCCCTCAAATTGTTTCTGTTGATCCATCAACTTTAGAAGCCCCACGCTCTGAACCCTATCAATTTCCAACCCATTGTCCCGTTTGTGGTGCGAATGCTGAAAAACCTGCTAATGAAGTCGTGCGTCGTTGCACAGGTGGATTAACCTGTAATGCGCAAATCGAAGAGCGCCTTATTCATTTTTGTTCCAAGGATGCGTTTGATATTGAAGGCATGGGGAGCAAAACTGTTTCTGAATTCTTCCATAAAGGAATTATCCATCAGCCTGCTGATATTTTCCATCTACAAGATCATCAAGATACAATCCTACATTCCGAAGGATGGGCAGAGCTTTCAGTTAAAAACCTTTTAAGTTCTATTGAAAATAAAAGAACAATTTCATTAGATCGCTTTATCTATGCCTTGGGTATTCGTCGTATAGGTATTGCAACGGCTAAAATTTTAGCCAAACATTATACTTCTTTTTCCAATTGGCAAGACCAAATGTTGGCAGCTCAAACCATTGGATCTGATGAGCGTTTGACCTTAGGCTCTATCGAAGGCATTGGTCCAGCCATTGCCGATGAATTGGTTGCTTTTTTTACTGAAGACCATAACCAAAAAACGTTAAGTGATTTGGCTGAAGTATTAACTATCCAAGATGTTGAAACAACACAAGAAGGCGTTTTAGTTGGTAAAATATTGGTTTTTACAGGCACTTTATCCACCATGACCCGATCCGAAGCCAAAGATATCGCCGAACGACTAGGCGCAAAAGTCACAAGCTCGGTTTCTGCTAAAACAGATTATGTTGTTGAAGGTGTTGATGGTGGTAGCAAAGCAAAGAAAGCCAAAGAACTGGGCATCAAGTGCCTAGATGAAAAAGAATGGCGGGAACTTATTGGCTATTCAATATCTGATGCATAATATTAAAAAAGCCTATTACAAAATAGGAATGACCTTATTGAAGGAACTTTTTACTATATATTATTGAGAATAGAATATTTAACATTGCTTTATTAGAGAATTTAATTCCTGATGCCGCATATTATTTTAACATCAATCAAACAGACTTAGAAATTAAAACATTATTAGTTTGGATTATTAAAAAATTAATCAATGTTTTATTTCCTACCATGATAAAAACGATCTCTTCATCATCAAAAATCATACAGAACAAATAAAAACCTTATAGAAAACTATACTACAACTAACAATGAACGAATTAGTAGCAATATAAAAAATATTTAAGGAGAGATATTTAATGGCACTGCATTTAATATTTTATAATTTTTACAAGCAGCTCGAAACCCTTGTGAACATGCTTGTTTCTCATATTCTTTTGCCTTAATTTTATCTTGGTGAACACCTTGACCTCGTTCATAGAATAATCCAAGCATTGCTTGTGCTGGCGCATACTGTTGATCGGCTGCTTTTATGTAATATTCTGCAGCTTTTGTATAATCTTTAGGAAAATATTGCCCAAATTGATACATAGTTCCAATACGGTATTGAGCAGGCGCATAACCCATATTGGCTGCCTGACCATATAATTCTGCAGCCCTGCGCTCGTTTTGGGGAATATTATTATTTGCTAAATAATATTGATCTCCTAAATAAAAAATAATCTGAGGAATTATCGTTTTTTCTACTTGTGAAAACCAGCTTTCCGCAGCAAAACTTTTTTGCGGCACACAAAAACAAATAATAGAATATAATAAAATACATTTTAATTTCTTCATATTTTCATAAACTCCATTATCAAACACATGTAATGAAAGTATATTATTTACACTTTTATATTCAATCAAAGATTATAACATCTATACGATTTAAACATCTCATTTAATCACCATTATCCCTATTAAATGATGGTAAAATCTCGGTTTCAATCCGATTTAGAATCACTTTTCCTGCATCTTGAAAGGCTTTTTTACTATAACGAGATTGAATATAAGCACGTGCATTTGTAGCATATTCATTCGTTTTAACAGGGTTATAAAAATATTCAACAATAGCTTCCCCCAATGCCTCGGGTGAGTTTTCTTCTAATAATGTGCCAATTGGATTATTTTTAACACAAAAACGCATTTCGCCAACAGGAGTAGAAATCACAGGAAGACCCGCTGCCAACGCTTCGTGTAATGCGATACACATCCCCTCAAATGTCGATATTTGCGTATATAAATGTAATGTTTTTAAATAATCCATCACATTCGTATAAAATCCAACCAACTCTACATTGGTTAATTGCAACTCTTGAATGAGATTAAGTAATCTTTGTTTTTCTCCCCCTGCCCCAGCGATCGAGAAACGAATACGTTTACCAATTTCAGGGTAAGTTTTATTAATATAATCAATAGAGTGAACCATCACGTCAAAATTCTTAACAGGATGTAACCGCCCCATGCTGCCAATACGAAAAATACCATTGCCATCCCATACGGGCATTTCAGGTAAATTTTCTGGCACTTTAAACAAAGGCCATGTCATAATACGATCCGCAGTTACACCCATATTCGTCCTTAAGAAATCAGCAACCCCATCAGAGTCTGCAACCCATAACTGACTATATTTTTGCAAAAAACGAACCGCAGACGCTTTATGGGCCATTATATTGGCGCTATGCTTCCAACTGACCACTGGAATATTGCATAATTTTCCAACAATTTGACCGTCCATTGCCCCACGCGCTAACGAAGTCCAGATTACGTCTGGAGGGAATTTTTTTACTATTTTCAATAAATTATAGGTTGATTTTAATCGATGATCGCCATTCAATGACATTAATTGATAAGGAATATTACGATCTTCGAGTAACGCTGCTGTTTCCATATCACGAGGTAAACACGCCAACACTTTGAACTCATGACCTTGACTTATAAAAAAATCGGCTAGATCAGGCAGAACAAATTCAGCGCCACCGCCCTCCAAACTACTGATTACGTAATAAATTTTCACAAAAAGTATTAACCTTTAATCGACAGTGATCGTATGACTTGTCATATAAACAAAATATAGCAATTTACAAGCCACTAATCTTTCAATCTCTGATTATTGAATAACTTCAACCCCTGTTCGAACATACTAAAATATGAATAACATCGAACCAATCTAACTTACAGATACATGGTAGCCTAATAACTTAAAAAGTTGTTATGCGATATCTTTAAATGAACAATTCCTAGTAACGGAACACCATAAGATCAAGTTGGGGGCACATTCATTGATCCAACCCGACAATATTTTATTTTTCTATTTCTAATGTAGTTGCCCTCACAAAAAGTCTGCAATAAATCGCTCATACTTAATTTCCTGCGTAAAAATCTCAAAATTATTAAGGTAAATTGACCATAAGTTTATATCTATATTTTATCGCCCCACTTTTACTTGGTTATCCACATGCCTTTGTAATATGTAAACATAATAAGTGGCAGTAGATTATATTTAATTATTAAAAACGTCATTATCATCAATGAACTGAGCTAAAATCAGAAAATGCCTCTATTTTCAAGATGAAATATTAATCTTATCATTAGAAAGACTTTAGCAGCGATCTGTATTGAATATGTCATTTCGTGAATATGAGATAGTCATATACTAACGTATGAATATTATGTGTTTCATTCATTATATAGAATCGTAAAATAACATCATGAAAAAAGATTTTATATAAATTTTGTTTCTCATAAATCAAAAAATTAATGAGTTATTAATAATTTAGAAATTTTACTTGGTCGTCAAACATTGCGTTCACCTCCTTACTTTCACGTGAAATATTTGTATTCCATCAATATTCTCTGTTAATCATAAATTGTTTATTTTGAACATCCCTATACCAATGGTAAGCTAATTTTAGTTTAAATAACTATAATTAAAGGAATTCCTAAATGAGCGTAACAAAGTTAAAGCATTTTATTAATGGGAAATTTGTTGAGGCTAAATCCTCCGAATATTTTGATTTAATCAGCCCAGTAACAGGCAAAGTCGTTGCGCAATCCCCAAATGCTACTCAAGAAGAAGTGGACGCAGCATACGCAGCTGCCAAAGAAGCATTTAAAATCTGGGGCAGAACCACGCCTTCTGAACGTCAAAAAGCTTTGTTAAAACTTGCTGATGCTATTGAAGCCAATAGTGATGCTTTGGTCGAAGCACAAAGCCGTAACACAGGACAAATCAAAGCATTAATTGCCTCTGAAGAAGTTGCTGTTTCTGCCGATCAAGTTCGTTTCTTTGCGGGTGCTGCACGTTGTTTAGAAGGTAAATCAACAGGCGAATATATGCATGGTTTGACCTCCAGCATTCGTCGTGAACCTTTGGGCGTTGTTGGACAAGTTGCGCCTTGGAACTATCCTTTGATGATGGCTATTTGGAAATGTATTCCTGCATTGGCTGCGGGGAATACTGTGGTTTTAAAGCCAAGTGACACCACACCAGAAAGCACTTTGTTACTTGCTGAAATTGCTGCTCCATTCTTCCCAGAAGGTGCGATTAACGTCCTTCTTGGTAAAGCAGAAGTTGGATCACAAATCGTTTCTCATAAAACCGCAGCCCTTGTTTCTATTACGGGTTCTGTGCGTGCTGGTTTGGCTGTTGCTGAATCTGCTGCTAAAAACCTTACCCGCGCTCATTTAGAATTAGGTGGTAAAGCACCAGTCGTTGTATTTGCTGATGCTGATCTTGAAAAAGCAGCTGCTCATATCGCAATGACAGGGTTCTTTAACGCAGGTCAAGATTGTACAGCTGCAACCCGTGTATTGGTTGAAGAATCTGTTCATGATAAATTCCTTGAACTTCTTGCAAAAGAAGCAAAAGCAACTAAATTTGGTTCCCCTGATGACAGTGACGCGCTTTATGGCGCATTAAATAATGCAAACCAATTGAAACATGTCCAAGGCTTTATTGATCGTTTGCCTCCTCATGCAAAAATTCAAGCAGGTGGTAAGGCAGGCAATCGTGAAGGCTTCTATTTCGAAGCAACCGTTATTAGTCATTTAAAACAAGATGACGAAGTTATTCAAAAAGAAATCTTTGGTCCAGTTATTACCGTTCAAAGCTTTAAAGACGAAGCAGACGCTGTATTCAAAGCCAATGACGTTGAATTTGGATTAGCATCTAGTGTTTGGACAAAAAATCATGCACGTGCAACACGCCTTTCACGTGATTTAGATTTCGGAACTGTATGGATTAATACTCATATTCCATTGGTTGGTGAAATGCCTCATGGTGGTTTCAAACATTCAGGTTATGGTAAAGATTTATCTTCATATGGTTTAGAAGAATATACACGTGTTAAACACGTTATGGCCTCTAACGAAGACTAGGATTTTTTGAATGTCGAAAGAACAAAATAAAGCATTAGTGTTAAAAGCACATAACATGCTATTTTCTGATAAAGATATCAAAGCACTCGAGCTTTATTTCTCACCAGATTTTATTGAACATTCCCCACTGGTTGCCGATGGCATTCCTGGCTTAAAGGAATTGGTCGCCAGTTGTCCTGATATGAATTACAAAGTCAGCCGTGTATTGGGTGATGATAGTGGTCTTGTTGCTCTGCATGGTCGCTTTGTTGGTCTTGATGAAAATCCATTGGTTGGATTTGATATTTATCGTGTAGAAAATGGCAAGATCGTTGAACATTGGGATGGTTTGGTTGCTGAAGCAGAAAAAAATATCAGTGGGCGCACTCAACTTGATGGTCCAACCGCAGTTGATTCAAACGCAGATAGCGAGGCAAACCGCCAATTGGTAAAGAAATTCTTTACTGAAACCTTAATTGGTGGCGATTATAGCGGTTTTGAGCGTTATAGTGATGGTACAACTTTCTATCAACACAGTCCAGATATTGGGGATGGTGTTCAACCGGTTATTAATTTCCTTGAACAGCTGAAGGCAGATGGAACCGCATTACATTATGACAAAATTCATCGCACGGTTGCGGATGGTCAATTTGTTTTGACGCATTCAGAGGGATCTATTGCGGGTGCGCGTCATGCTTATTTTGAGCTATGGCGTGTTGAAAATGGTAAAATCATTGAATTATGGGACTCTATTCCAGCCGTTCCAAGCGATGAAGATGCCGTTCATAATTATGGTATTTTTTAACAAGCAGCTTGCCCTTTTGATGGGTAAGCGTGAATATTAGCTTATTGAGAAGAAAAATGAAGAATTCTGACTTAATGAAACGTAAAGAAAAAGCAATGCCAAAAGGTTTTGCTATTGGTTTTCCTTTTTTTGCAGACCGTGCCAAAAATGCTGAAATTTGGGATGTCGAAGGCAACCGTTATATCGATTTTATTGGGGGGATTGGCGTATTAAATACAGGTCATACCCATCCAAAAATTACCGCTGCAGTCAAAGCACAAATTGACAAATTTTCTCATACAGCAACTCAAGTTGTAGGATATGAAAATATCATTACTTTGGCTGAAAAAGTTTGTGAAAAAGCACCAATTTCAGGCGATAAAAAAGCTGTATTCTTCTCAACGGGTGCTGAAGCCGTTGAAAATGCAGTGAAAATTGCCAGAGCAGCAACAAAACGCTTTGGTGTGATTGCTTTTGATGCTGGGTATCATGGTCGTACCATTTATACATTGGCAATGACGGGTAAAGTTGCTCCTTATAAACAAGATTTCGGTGTAATGCCTGGTGGTATTTTCCGCATTCCTTTCCCTGTTAAAAGCTTTGGTGTTACAGAAGAAGCAGCATTAATTGCTTTGGAAAAACTCTTCAAAACAGATATTGCACCAACCGATGTTGCTGCTATCATTTTTGAACCTATTCAAGGTGAAGGTGGTTTCCATTTTATGCCGCCAAGCTTTGCGAAAAAACTTCGTGAAATTGCGGATAAACACGGTATTAAAATCATTTGTGACGAAGTTCAATCTGGGTATGGTCGTTCTGGCACATTCTTTGCCACCGAACAACTTGGTATTGAACCAGACCTGATGACAACAGCAAAAAGCCTTGCTGGTGGGTATCCTTTATCTGGCGTTATCGGTAAAGCAGATATTATGGATAGCGTTTCCCCAGGAGGATTGGGTGGAACCTATGCAGGTAGCCCAGTAGCTGTTGCTGCTGCGTTGGCTGTTCTTGACGTATTTGAAGAAGAAAATCTTTTACAACGTAGCAATGATATTGGTACAAAAATTACCGCTTTCTTAAATGGTTTAAAAGCCAAAGGTGGTGTATTTACCCGTATTGGTGAAGTTCGTCATCGTGGTGCTATGCTTGCATTTGATATTTTGAATGCTGAGGGCAAACCTGATGCGGATACAACAAAAAATCTTGCTGGTCATGCCAGAGATAATGGCTTGATGTTGGCTACTTGTGGTCTTTTTGCGAATTCTATTCGTGTATTAGTGCCATTAACTGTTGAAGAAAATATCTTAGATGAAGCCTTGGGAATTCTTGAAAAATCCTTAGCTGCAGTTTTAAAATAATTTTTACAACATTCTAAAAATGATGAGAAGGCATTGTCGTTACAATGCCTTTTCTTTTATGACAATAAAACTGTAAGAATTGATCCTAGTACTATTCTGTATGATAATGAAGTTCGACAAAAAAAATTGATGCTTCAATTGCCTGTTATTGGGACGTTACCTACAAGAAATATCAGTTACGATCAAAGTCACACAGGATTGACTGTCAATATCACAAATATTGCAGAAAATTATAAAATCACAGCATATCTTATCAAAGAAGGTGGTCGCCTTGATCGTATGACACCAGAAAACGTAACGGCATCTGTGAATAGCTCTCTGATCAATAATGTTTTGACTTTTTGATGATCTGTCAAATAATTGTAATAATTATGATATTGTATGGATCATCCATGTTGAAAATGGTTAATAAAGACAGCTAATCTTGTCGATATCGCTTCTGGGAGCGTGAAGCGATCAAAAAAGTAATTTTGAGTTTTATTTAATTTTTTCTCAATCAAAATGTCATGATAATCCCCCATTAAGCCGTTAATGGTTGCGAGATATTGAAATACTTGATGGTGATAGGCAGATGGATATAAGACATCAAATGTACCATATAACGCGGAAAACATACTCATTTGTTTTCTTAAGGTATGAAATTCATGTGCCGATAGAGTTGAGCTGTTTTGAACTTGCTCTTGAATAAAGGCGACACGTTTATAAAGAGCAGACGTGAAATCATTTAGGTCACATGGGAAATAACGATAGGCTTCACGTTTTAAAAGAGACAAGCCTTGTTCATTCCATAAACTATTTAACAAGAGGGCATTAGGAAGAACAATACTACTTTTATGGTTTTTAAACCCATCTTGTATAAGTCCCAGCAACCCTGTGATATTACCTAGTAAAAAGGGGCGCTTATGTCGTGCGTCAAAACCCCGATAGGCATAGCATAAATGTTTAAATTTAGCCCGAACCATTTTATAGATGACTTTATTTTCTTCGGTGATTTTACTTGATATGCACAAACTGCGAATAATCTTTGGGAATTGCTGGTCTACAATCCCTTCTAGCCATAGCTGACGGCTAATTATAAAGCTTTCTATAAATTGTTTTTGTGTATATCGAAATGTGATCTCATGAGGTAATGTGACATCAAGATTGATCTCGTCATCAACACAAATCATATCGTAAAGTTGATTGCATTGTTGTTCAGAAAAGTGGAACCGTTCAAAATCTACAACTTGTTTGGCTGTGATTGGTGTTTTTGTTTTTGACATGATGAAAAGTCTTTGTTGTGCTTGATCTATATGAATAAATATTTATTGGCGTAATTTTGTAAAAGAAGAGATATTTTAGCTTGATAAGCCATTGAAATCCACATGAAACCACATCCCCATCCTGCCAGAACATCGCTGAACCAATGTGCGCCAAGGGCTAATCTGGACCATCCAATTAGAAAAGTGCCAATTATAGCAATCCATAGAAATGCTTTTTTATAAGAAAATATAAAATAACATACCAGTAAGAATGTAAGCGAATTTACTGAATGCCCACTAGGGAAGCTATAGCTGAGGGCATGGGTCAAAGGTTCATTAAACACAGGACGTTCCCTGCCAACAAGTAATTTTAAAATTGCAAAAACTATTCGGCACGTCCCCATGGTTGCAACAACCCATATCGCTTCATAAAAGCGTTTTTTAACCCATAACCAGATTCCTAGTACTAAGGTCATAGAGGTGATAATCACAAAGGAACCAAGTTTTGAAATTACTTTAACAAGGGATACAAAGGGATCTGAGGGGGATAATATCAGTATATTGCTGAGGCTTATGTCTAATGATGTAAATAGGGCAATACAAATAGCTATTCCGAATAAGAATATTCCGTTTAGAAAAACAAATTTATAATGAAAAAACAACTATTTGCCCCCACAATCAAGAAAAATCAGATAATTTCTTTTATCATATTCCAGACAATTTGGTAGACTTCTTCATAAGGAAGGGTTGCATCAACATCCACTACGTGGGCTCCTCGAAAGGAAAGTTTAGGGGTGACTCCAACTTTTGCTTTCAATAAGTCATAATCATGGTCTTGTTTCCGTGCAAACGCTGTGTCAACATCAATATTTAGACGAAATATGATATCTGGTTTAACTGATGCCATTCGATCGTAAAGTTCATATTCCCACTGGACCAGCTTGGATATAAACCAATTTGTTGTGTGTGCTGCGGACAATCCAGGACCGTCATAAAAACCATAAATCGTTGTTTGAGGATAGCGATCCGTAACAACCATTACACCTTTCTTGCGAGCATGGATCATTCTTTTGAAATTATAATATCGAACGCAAGAAAACAGAAAAATAACCAAAGCTGTTAAAACGCCAGGGATTTTATTGCCTTCTTTACGTGCAGTCGTCGCTTTTTTTTCAATAATACGGTCTAAAATAGGACCAATATATTTGAGTTCTCTGATTCTGCGACCAATATTCCCAGATCCTTGTCCCAGATAGCAACGTTGAGTAGGACGTATTTTCGATAGAGCGTTTGTTATTTCCATACTCAATGTAGATTTCCCGGAACCATCACAGCCAATAAAGGCGATTAAAGGGGGAAGATGTTTAGAAGGATTTTGATTTAACATATATAATTTTCAACAATTAAAGAATTCACAGGACACCATATGATATGGATTTTTTATTCAAAATAGAATATCAATACATATTCTCCAAATTGTTATGATAATTTATGTCAGGTTTTAGTAAGAATTACATTATGGATAACACAGCTATTAAATATCTGAGTTATAATCGTTCTTGTCGATAAATCAAATCAAATTTTACCGTAATTTATTGTAATATACAAATGTTGAATCACAGATCTAGAGAAATAAAAATTAATGAAACGAAATGTAAACCTGCCAGTGATTGCAATTATTGGGGCTGATGGTTCCGGGAAATCCACGGTTTGTTCAGAATTAGTATCATGGCTAGAGGGACAGTATCCTGTTTGCTTGTGTCATTTAGGACGTCAAACGGGTAATATTGGACGTATGATTGCTAAGCTACCATTTTTTGGCAAGAAATTGGATCATAAAATTGCTGGCAAAGCGAACAAAGCACGTTCTGACAAAGGACCCAAGGCGGGTGTCGCGTGCATTATGTTTTTATTGTCTTTAAAGCGAGTCTATCGTTTTTATAAAATGTTACAATTAAAGAAACGAGGATTTTTGATTATCACAGACCGCTATCCTCAAATATCTGTTATTGGTGGGTTGGACGGACCTGATTTAAGCATTGATCACCCTGAGAATATCATTTCTCGCTGGTTAACTCGGTGGGAACGTCATTTATATCGTTGGATGACGAATCATAAACCTGATTTGGTGATTCGGTTAAATGTTGATCTCGATACAGCAATGAAGCGTAAACCCGATCATCGTTTATCTTCGATGGTTAAAAAGATTGATTCCATTAAAAAAATTACATTTAATGGCGCACCGATTATAGATTTATATAGCCATAAACAACCCCTTGAAGAAGTGATTCAAGAGGCAAAGAAAGCTATTCAAAATATTCTTGTAAAATAGGCTTAATAATTAGGCTCATAAACAGGCATTGAACGGCGGAAGACACCGCGTGTTTTATTTTGTGTGGGGTCTGCTGTTTGGGAGACAGGCATATTGATACCCATATCATATTTGCCTGTACGTCGTTTGCTGTTGACCCATCCATCAGTGCCATTTATTTTTTGTGAGCGTTTTGTATAATGATTAGGAAGCAAAGCTGCCGGACCATTTTTTTCGTTCGTTGTTTTTTGTGCTATATTGGTTTGTTGTTGACGTGCTTTTTCTGCGGCTTGTTGTGCAAAAGCTGAAATATCATCAACACTCTGTTTAGGGTTCAGGTGCGTGTCTTTGGGGGACGTAACAGGGGGTGGAGGTCCGTTTTTGTGATGGTGACGCGCAAACACAGGCTGATTACTATTCATAGTAATGCCAGCTATTCCCAAGAGAAACACATATAAATAGCTTTTTGTTTTGAACATAGCTATCGATACCTCGCTTTGTCTTTTGTATTCTGATTTAATGATAAGATCATCAAAATATGGCAATAAAATAGAGTGTTTTAGAAAATAATATTGGTTCTAAACCCAAGCACAGTCGCATCTTTATATGTGCTTCTTGTGGCAGCGACGTTATGAAAATATTCAAAAACAGGCATAATCATTACGCCGCGATAGACAGCAATGCTATAATTTGCCTCGAATAACATACTGTTGGTCTGAATTCCTGGTGCACCGTTGATTAACCCACCAAAGATACCATTCGTTTGTGTGACCAATCCATTATTGATCTGATATTCTTGTGCTCTGCTGAGCCCCCTTGGAACGGTATAATAGGTCATCATCAGCCCAATTTGGTCATAAGGTCTGGCATGCCAGAAACCGCGATCCAAGAAGCCTATATTATATAAATCTTTGTAATTTGCTGTTAATGGGGAATCGTGCCCCCAATTCGCAATAACATATAAACCATGATCTTTGACTTGATCGTTACGATAGATCATTTGCCCAAGCATGACCCAATATTGGCTGGTATGATCTCGTTTACCTGATCCTGTTGCTTTGCTAGACCATGTTTCAAACTTACTGGTATCCAAGCCTGCGCCTATGCGAATATAGCCATTTAGGTGATTCTTGCCAAAATTAGAATTATATCCAAACTCTACTGGAACATACGCCCCAGTTGCGGCTTTAACCCCCCATTTGAGCCCTGTTGGACCACCTTTTCCTGTTCCCCAAGGAGAGCTTTCATAAGCGCCTACTTTGAAATAGGTTGATTTTGAGATGTTATATTTAATTTGTGCGCCCCATACTGTTCCAGGCCAAGGGCTGAACCCTTGTTGTGATTGGATGCTTCTGGGTTGTCCGCAAGTAGCGATTAACATAAATTGACAGGCAAAAGGGCTGAGCGCAAAATTATTTCCAACACTATCGCGCCCAAAACGGATTTCAACTTTGTCATCCCATAGTTTTTGTAAACCATAGAAATAATTCATATGCAATACACGGTCATAACCGCCACCATAGATCTCTTGTGCTTGTATTTGGGAATCACCGACATAATCTTTACTAGCGTTGCGTCCAGCCAGATTTAAAACCATGGCATGGGTAGAGAAGCCTTTCCACCCAATGATTTTTTCCCAGTCCATATCAATGGAAAAAGCAATTTGGTGGGCATAATCTACGCCTTTTTTCTTTCCGCCATTGATAACTCCTGCAGTTTCAGTTAACCAGCTGAGTCCCAATTGTATCCCATATTGATCCAAATATTTATTCACGCCTCCCAATAATAATTCTTGAGAAGGATTAATATCAGGATCTGCTTCTGGATTATTTAAAGCAGAAGGTTGATTGGCTGTGTCATCTCTTTTGTGAATAAGTTGATCTAATTGTTTATTTTCCTTTCGGTGCAGTTCAGGTTTTGCGAATGCAGAGATGCCACAAAATGCTGTAACAAAAGAGGTGCTTATATAAAATATTATGCGAGAATGTTGTATAATTTTGTTAGCCATCCAATTAATCTTATACCTTTCTGAACAAATAGATTGAGCAAAGAAGACAATTTTATCATCATGATAAAAACAAACACTCTATCATAATTTCTTAAAAAGTAAAAAAGACCACTTTTAAAGTAATGTGTCAATAAAGTAAATTATAGTTAAAGCAAAGCGTTTTTATACAAAGTTTTTTCTTTTATATTAACCACATGTTACTGTGATTATGGTTGTAATCTTTATTTTATTCTGGAATAAAAATGAATTTACATGTTTTTACATCTATTTTAAAACCTTGTGTTTTCTTGGATCGTGATGGTGTGATTAATGTGGATACAGGATATCCCCATCGTCAAGCGGATTTACAATTGATTGATGGCGCTGGCGATGCGATTGCGCGTATGAATCGGTTGGGGTTTTTAGTGATTGTGGTGACCAATCAATCCGGAGTAGCCAGAGGATATTTTACCGAACAAGATGTGCACCAGTTTCATCAATATATTGCACAAGCATTATCATCATATCATGCACATATCGATGCGTTTTATCAATGCCCTTATCACCCTGACGGGGTGATAGAAGCATATCGTCAAGATCATTCTGATCGCAAACCCAAACCAGGAATGATAGAACGGGCTTGTCAAGAATGGCCGATTGATCGAAATCGTTCATTTCTTATTGGGGATCGTCAAACAGATCTAGAAGCAGCTCAAAATGCCAACATTCAAGGATATTTATTTGATGGTGGCAATCTGGATGAGTTTGTTCAAAAGATTTTACAAGAGCGTCAGTCTTGTTTCGATTAATCCCAAGAGGCTTTTTGCGAAAATTGTTGGACAAGATAATCAATCATGACTCTACTTTTTAAAGGCACATAATCCGAAGGCGGATACATAATATATAGCCCAGCATTTTGAATAGTTGGATGATTTAGATTAAGTGGGATGAGTTGTTTATTGACAAGTTCTTGATTTAATAAGAATTTGGGAAGATAGGCGATGCCTTGACCCATCATAGCGGCATTTCTTAATATCTCGCCATTATTAACAGTGAACGACCCATAAACATTATTCTCTCCATGTTTACCGAACTTCCAATAAGACCTGTTCATCAAGGTGCCCAACTATACAGCAAGCATTGATTTTTAAGTGTCTTTTGGGATTGACGTGTTGAGCAGTAATGGTCTGTTCGATAATATCCATATCAGAAAGAATTTTATCACAGCCTTGGTAAAATAAAGTGCCTGCTTCTGTTAAAGAAATCTTGCGTATGGTTTGATGTAACAAAGTGCAATTAGTCGTTGTTCTAGTGCATTGATATGTTTTGTGACCATCGTTGGCGATAGATGAAACGCCCGTCCTGCTGCGAAAAAGCTGCCTGCATTCACAACTTTGACAAAGATTTGCATACTGGTGATACGATCAAGCATTTGATACCATACTCATAGTGTATAGTTTTTTAATATAAAGAGGTCTTATAAAACATTAAGGAATAGATCATAGTTCATGGCATGTAGGAATTGTTCGCATTGTTTACAGATTTTGTTTAAAATAACCATCTAAGACCTCATAGGGTGTTTTTCCTTGAATGCCTTTATGAGGTTTAACAGTGTTATAATAATGAATAAATCGTTTCAACTTTAACTTTCGATCTTGAGCATTGACGAACAATTCACGCTCATGCCACATTTCCATGAGTGTGCGAATGACGCGCTCTGCTTTGCCATTGGTTTGAGGGCAAGCTGGCTTGGTAAATTTCTGGTTAATCCGATTGGTATAACAAGATTTAACAAACAGATGTTCAAGCGTTCCTTGGTATTCTCTGCCATTGTCAGAGTAAACACATTCGATCGTATAAGGGCATTGAACCAGCACATCGTCTTGTAGGAACTGAGCTGCACTAAACTGAGATTTATCGTTGTAAATCCCTGCATAGAGTTCTCGAGAAAAATCATCAATACCTACAAAAAGATACTCCCGAGTTTGCTGTTTAGTCTCATTTTTCAACAAAGGAAGCCGTTTAGTCTCGACATGCACCATCTCCCCAGGATAAGATTTGTTATATTTTTTGGCTTGCCGTCTGAGCTTGTCCTCAAGTGTTTTTTCAATCTTAGCAAGGCGTTTAATGCCATATTTGATCACTTTATAACGCTCATTCGTGCTGGACATCGGCACAAATAATTGCAACCGAGCACGCCTTAATACAACATAAATCGTAGGTCTGCTGACCATAAAACGCTTAGCCAGATCCGTTACCGTGACTTTCTCTTGATGATGTAATCGCCATATCTCTTCTCGATGATACAGTGTAAGCTTCGTTTTTCTATGCATGTTATTTACAGTAATATTCCATATCACTGTAAATAACGCGATTAATTCTTACAGATTATACATGTATTTGATTGGGAGCGGGGAGAGGATTTGAACCTCTGACCTTCAGGTTATGAGCCTGACGAGCTACCGGGCTGCTCCACCCCGCAGGGGTGTATATGCCTTTGTAGTTGAGGGATGCATGATTTCCCTATTGGCATATGAGAACTGAATTAACATGAATTGAGTTAATCTCAGTTAATTTTAGATCTGAGAGTTATCGTTCTTTATTTTGAAGGATAGTTCAGATCGTTATTTTCTTACTCTGCGAGGTATATTGGACAGAGTATAAATGATAATCCTATTTTATTTATAATAGTAATAGAAAGTTTAAACTGAGTGTTTAGTTTAATGGGGATTATTTTATATTTAGAGGGGGGTATATTAGAAGACCTGGCGGCGACCTACTTTCCCATGCCTTAAGACATAGTATCATGGGCGCTGGGGGTTTTCACGGCCGAGTTCGGGATGGGATCGGGTGGTTCACTCCCCGCCATTGCCACCAGGTCATCTAATATACCCTTGTGTGTTGGTTGGTATTGTGAGTGTATGGTTGGTTAATTGGAATTGGTTATTTTATAAGAGTGACTGATATGAGTGTATGTGTGTTTTATAGTGTAAGTGCAAGGGCGATTAGTATCAGTTAGCTGCACATGTTTCCATGCTTTCACACCTGACCTATTAACGTGGTGGTCTACCACGGCCCGTAATGAGACCTTGTTTTGAGGGGGGTTTCCCGCTTAGATGCTTTCAGCGGTTATCCTTTCCATACTTAGCTACCCGGCGGTGCTGCTGGCGCAACAACCGGTACACCAGAGGTATGTTCACCCCGGTCCTCTCGTACTAGGGGCAAATCCTCTCAAGTCTCGACATCCACGGCAGATAGGGACCGAACTGTCTCACGACGTTCTAAACCCAGCTCACGTACCACTTTAATCGGCGAACAGCCGAACCCTTGGGACCTGCTCCAGCCCCAGGATGTGATGAGCCGACATCGAGGTGCCAAACCTCCCCGTCGATGTGGACTCTTGGGGGAGATCAGCCTGTTATCCCTAGAGTACCTTTTATCCGTTGAGCGATGGCCCTTCCACGTGGAACCACCGGATCACTATGGCCGACTTTCGTCTCTGTTCGAGCTGTCACTCTCACAGTCAGGCGGGCTTATGCCATTGCACTCAACAGCCGATGTCCGACCGGCTTGAGCCCACCATCGCGCGCCTCCGTTACTTTTTGGGAGGCGACCGCCCCAGTCAAACTGCCCACCATGCAGGGTCCCAATCCAGGCTTACTGGATATGGTTAGACATCAAAAAAACTCAGGGTGGTATTTCAAGGATGGCTCCACAAAGACTGGCGCCTCTGCTTCAAAGCCTCCCACCTATCCTACACAGCGTTTTCCTGATGCCACTACAAAGTTGCAGTAAAGGTTCATAGGGTCTTTCCGTCTGACCGCGGATACCCCGCATCTTCACGGGGAATTCAATTTCGCTGAGCCGATGCTGGAGACAGCGGGGAAGTCGTTACGCCATTCGTGCAGGTCGGAACTTACCCGACAAGGAATTTCGCTACCTTAGGACCGTTATAGTTACGGCCGCCGTTTACCGGGGCTTCAATTCAGTGCTTGCACACCTCCTCTTAACCTTCCGGCACCGGGCAGGCGTCAGACCCTATACGTCGTCTTTCGACTTTGCAGAGCCCTGTGTTTTTACTAAACAGTCGCTACCCCCTGCTCTGTGCCACCTGATTATGGTTGCCCACAATCCGGTCTTGCTTATCCCGAAGTTACGCAAGTAATTTGCCTAGTTCCTTCAGCATCGTTCTCTCAAGCGCCTTGGTATTCTCTACCAGTCCACCTGTGTCGGTTTCGGGTACGGTCTATCCGCTAGAGCTATTTCCTGGAATAGTCCAAAAGCCAGATCAATCCAATAAGATCTGACAACATATTCTATTCGTCACTTCTAGCAGGTTCAGGAATATTAACCTGATTTCCATCGACTACGGCTTTCGCCCTCGCCTTAGGGGCCGACTAACCCTGCGTGGATTAACCTGGCGCAGGAACCCTTGGACTTTCGGCGACAGTGTTTCTCGCACTGTTTGTCGCTACTCATGTCAGCATTCGCACTTCTGATATCTCCAAAGAGGGTCACCCCATCTCCTTCACAGACTTACAGAACGCTCCGCTACTGCGCATATAAATATGCACCCACAGCTTCGGCAGATATCTTGAGCCCCGTTACATTTTCGGCGCAGAGTTTCTTAATTAGACCAGTGAGCTATTACGCTTTCTTTAAAGGATGGCTGCTTCTAAGCCAACCTCCTGGTTGTTTTGGAATCTCCACATCCTTTCCCACTTAGATATCATTTAGGGGCCTTAGCTGGTGGTCTGGGCTGTTTCCCTCTCGACAATGGACCTTAGCACCCACTGTCTGTCTGCCATGCTCATACTCTTGGGTATTCGGAGTTTGATTAGGTTTGGTAGGTCTTTGGGACCCCCGAGCCCATTCAGTGCTCTACCCCCCAAGGTAATACATGACGCTCTACCTCAATAGATTTCGCGGAGAACCAGCTATTACCAAGTTTGATTGGCCTTTCACCCCTAGCCACAGCTCATCCCCGTCTTTTTCAACAGACGTGGGTTCGGTCCTCCAGTGCGTGTTACCGCACCTTCAACCTGGCCATGGCTAGATCACTTGGTTTCGGGTCTTCTGCCAGCAACTAATGCCCTATTCAGACTCGCTTTCGCTGCGCCTACACCTATCGGCTTAAGCTTGCTGCAAACAGAAACTCGCTGACCCATTATACAAAAGGTACGCTGTCACCCCATAAGAGGCTCCA